>JAPNUJ010000012.1:24975-43752 GCA_026627155.1 Bacillota bacterium
CACTGCGCGACGAAGTGACCCCAAAGAACATCCTGATGATCGGTCCGACGGGTGTGGGCAAGACGGAAATTGCGCGACGTCTGGCTAAACTCACGGGGGCGCCGTTCGTTAAGGTCGAGGCGACGAAGTTTACGGAAGTGGGCTATGTTGGCCGTGACGTGGACTCGATGGTGCGGGATCTGGTGGAGACGGGGATCCGAATGGTCAAATCCGAACGCACGGACGCTGTGTCTGAGCGTGCGCGAGAAGCCGTCGATGCGAGATTGCTTGAGGCGCTTGTACCCGATGTCGCGCGTGACAAGACGTTTCGCAATCCGCTTGAGGCGCTCTTTCAATCGCAGGAAGACAAACGCCCGGACGTGTCAGAAACGGTGCGGCAGGAACGCGATCGACTGCGTCAGGACTTGATGGGTGGTCGTCTCGAGGATCGCATCGTCGACGTGATGGTGGAAGAGCAGACGTCTCCGTCTCTTGATATGGTACCGGGACTGGGTGCCGAAGGGATGGGAAACCTGCAGGAGATGTTCAGCTCGTTCATGCCTAAGCGACGCAAGCACCGCAAGCTCACCGTTCGCGAGGCCCGCAAGGCGCTGCTGCAAGAAGAGGCGCAAAAGTTGATCGATATGGACGATGTCAGCGCGGAAGCCGTGCGTCGTGCGGAGGAGTCGGGCATCATTTTCATCGACGAGATGGACAAGATCGCGTCGCGGGAAGGGCGAGCGGGGGCCGATGTGTCTCGTGAAGGGGTGCAACGTGACATCCTCCCGATCGTCGAAGGCTCCACGGTGATGACCAAGCACGGTCCAGTCAAGACGGATCACATCTTGTTCATTGCCGCCGGTGCATTTCATATGTCAAAGCCCTCGGATCTGATTCCGGAACTCCAGGGACGATTTCCCATCCGCGTCGAGTTGACCAGCTTGCGCTCTGAGGACTTTGAACGCATCCTGACGGAGCCAGAGCATGCCCTTCTGGTTCAGTACACGGCCCTCTTGGCCACAGAAGGCGTGACCCTGAATTTTACGCCGGAAGCGGTAAGACAGCTTGCGGAGATCGCGGCCGAGGTCAACGCCACGACGGAGGATATCGGCGCCCGGCGGCTTCACACTCTGTTGGAGCGGGTGCTTGAGGATCTGTTGTTTGAAGCGCCAGACATCGGGGTTCAAGAGGTCAAGATCACACCGGACTACGTACTTGAGAAGCTGGGCGCGATTGTTAAAGATCGCGATTTGAGTCGATTTATCCTTTAGGGCTGAAGCTTGGCCTGACGGCCAGGCGGGCTCTCCTAAGCGTTTATATGAAGGGGTTGTCTTGTATGGATTTGCTTACAAAAACTCGCCGGGTCAATCGACTTTTACAGCGAGCGGGTCAATACGTGGATTTTGTCGAAATGGCACAAGTGATGAGAGACGTGATTGCCGCGAGCGTCATCGTCGTGTCGCGCACCGGGAAGGTGCTTGGAGCGGCCATGACAGACGAGGCTGATGCATCATTTGCGGCGGACGAGCCGTTTGTGTTTGGCCGTGAGTACAACATGGACTTGCTGCGACAAGAGGCGACGCTGGCCGATTCGCGAGACTTTCTCCCGCCGCTGGCGCACGCAGATGAGGGGGGCGGTCTACGGACAACGGTCGTGCCGGTCATCGGAGGGGGCGATCGCCTGGGCACCCTTCTACTGACCCGTCGTGCGGCCTTGTTCACGGACGAGGACATCTTGCTGGCCGAGTACGGTGCCACGGTGGTGGGAATGGAGATCTTGCGCTCGCGCGCCCATGAAATCGAAGAAGACACGCGGTCGCGAGCTGTCGTGCAGATGGCCGTGGATTCACTGTCCTATAGTGAGTTGGAAGCGATCGAGCACATCTTCGAAGAGCTCGATGGGCGTGAGGGCTTGTTGGTGGCAAGCAAGGTGGCGGACCGCGTGGGCATCACTCGGTCGGTCATCGTCAATGCCTTGCGCAAACTGGAGAGTGCGGGCGTCATCGAGTCGCGTTCCTTGGGTATGAAGGGGACGTATATCAAAATTCTGAACGACAAACTTCTCTCTCAGCTTGACAAGGTTCGCCATCGCTCTTGAGTTCTCGTCGACAAAATTCGGCGCGTTAGCAGGAGGAATGGCGCAACGTGTAGAATCTTGTAGAGAGACGGTGACACAGCGCTCTCGCGCCACCGTCTGCGGGAAGAATAAGCGGCTGCGCCGTTATTCTGAGACGGTGACACGGCGCTCTCGCGCCACCGTCTGCGGGAACAAGCGTGTTTTGATCGAAGGTGGAGGGTGGGATCGTATGTCGTTGCTCGACGGCGTAGCTCTGAACTCCCTGACCTCTGCGATACAGGCGGGAGAGCTGAATCAACAGGTCTTGGCAAACAACATAGCCAACGTCAACACCCCGAACTATAAAGAACAGTCAGTCCAGTTTGCCCCGTTGCTACAGAGTGCGCTGGCTGCGGCGGGTTATAATGCCAACGGTGCGCCAGGAAGTGCCGGCCTCACGATGGCCGCGAACAGTCCGGCGGATCTCGGCGGTGTTTTTTCGCCTGCGGTCATTGTCAATCCGGTGGTGACGACCGATTCATCCACTTCGGTGTCCAGTAACGGGAACAACGTCAACCTCGATGCGCAGATGAGTGCCTTGGCCGAGAATCAGATCAACTACGGGGCGCTGGTCCAGGAATTGACCGATCAGTTTATGATGCTCAAGACGGCCATTACGGGGTGATGAATGATGGGGCTTTTTGATGGGCTGTCGATCAGTGCGTCGGGCCTGACAGCAAACCGTTTGTGGATGGACGTCACGGCGAATAACATCGCGAACGCCAACACCACGCGCACTCCCCAAGGGGGACCTTATCGGGATGAGGAAGTGGTGTTCAGCCCGGTTGGAGGCAGTGCGTTTGGACAAGCTCTTTCGCAGGCGATGGGTGGGCAGTCCCCTGGTGCTGGCGTGCAGGTGCAGTCGATCGTTCAAGACCCGTCTCCATTCAAGCTCGTCTACGATCCCTCGAATCCGGATGCAGTGAACGGCTACGTGCAGATGCCAAACGTCGACATCACCACGGAGATGCTGAACATGGTAACGGCTTCCCGGGCGTATCAGGCCAATGTCACGGCGTTTAACGCGGCCAAGACCATGGATGTGCAGTCAATTGATCTCGGAAAGGGCGTGTAAGCTATGATTCAACCGATTGGCAACCTCTCGCCGCTGATCCCAGTCACGAATTCGGCTTCGACTTCCGCGGCGACGGGTACTGGTTCGGCGCAAGGCGGGTTTGCGTCGGCACTGGCCAAAGCACTTGATAGCGTGAATTCCGCCATTCAAGGGTCGCAAGAACAGGGCATCGCTTTGGCGGCAGGTACGGCGCCGAGCATTGCGTCTGTGATGGAGTCTGCGACGCAGGCCCAGCTGGCCATTGACCTGACTGTCCAGGTGCGGGACCGGGTCGTTCAGGCGTACAACCAGATTATGAGCATGCAGGTTTAGCGGACAGGGTAGGGTGACCCATGAATTTTGATCTAGCGGCCTGGCTGAACAGAGCGAAGGCTTACTACAGCGGCCTTGAGGGACGGCAGCGCCGCAACCTGTGGATTATAGCTATCATAGTACTCTTACTTGTGATAATCCTTTCGTCCGTCTTGTTGAATCCGAATTACGAGACGGTCTTTTCGAATCTCGATGCCAAGTCTGCCGGTCAGATCACACAAAAGCTCGACGAGTCCAAGATCCCTTACCAGTTGCAGGGGACGGATATTCTCGTGCCTGCGAGTATGGCCGATCAGGCGCGCATTGACATGGCGATGGACGGATTACCCTCGAGTGGAACCATTGATTACTCGCAGATCTTTCAAGGCAGCACGTTCGGGATGTCTGATCAGGAACTGACCCTGCAAGTCTTGAACGTCCTCCAAGGGCGCATCGCCCAATCGATCGAGTCGATCAACGGGATTGAAGATGCACAGGTCAACATCGTGATGCCCCAAACCCAGTCCTTTCTCGATCCGTCGACGAATTACGGAGCGAAAGCGTCCGTTCTTGTCACGGTTGGGGCGGGGGCCAGTCTGGATCCCGGGCAGGTTGCTGGGATCCAGCAATTGGTCGCGCACGCGGTGCAAGGTCTGAATGCGAGTGATGTCACGGTCGTCGATCAGTACGGCAATGATTTGTCGGCCGCAAACGGTGGCGGTGGCTCTTCTTTTGGAGCGACAGGCTCAAACGCTGTATCCGCGGAGCTTGCCGCACAGATGCAGGTGGAGCAGCAACTGCAGACTCAGTTGCAAAACACGCTACAAAACCTGGTTGGTCAGGGTAACCTGTCCGTCATCGTCCATGCAAACGTGAGTTTCAACCAAGTCTCCACCCAGAGCCACCAAGTCCAAGCGGGGCCGCCACTGTCAGCGCAGGCCGCCAGTTCAACATCCAGTGGGGGCGGCAGTGGAACAGGAGGCGTTGCCGGGCAAGCGACGCAAAACTCAAATCTGGTGACGTACGGGTCGTCTGGTAACGGTGGTCAGTCGCAATCCTCGCAACGTTCATCCACGACAAATTACGACAACAGCTATACGGATGTGACCAGTACCGGGCAGCCCATGCAAATCCAGGGCTACACGGTCAGCGTGTTGGTGAACAGCAATGCCGTCACCCTGAGTCCGACTCTGCGACAGACGCTGCAGTCCCTTGTGCTGACGGCGATCGGGCAGACAGCGAGCAGGCGTGTAGTGCCGACGGTCACAGTCGCCGCCTTGCCGTTTGCGTCAGGCATCGGCGTCTTGGCTGGGCAGTCGTCTCCGCTCACCGGGCCACTTGGAATCGGTGCCGGGGTCGCGCTTCTGTTGCTCGTCGGCGGTGGCCTGCTTCTGGCTCGACGCTCACGCCGCAGAAAGCAAATCACATCGCAGGCGATCGAATCGCTATCTGCAGCCTCATTGGTCAACGCACCGGAAGAGACGCCCGAGGGTGCGATTTCCCGACAACTCAAAGACCTGGCCGTTCGCCGCCCCGATGCGTTTGCGTCATTGCTGCGCTCGTGGCTGGCGGAAGAATAGGGGGTGGTCTCGTTGAGAAAAGCGGAAGCACTGTCTCCGCGGCAAAAGGCGGCCATTCTCTTGATTTCCTTGGGCCCCGAGGTGGCGGCAGGCGTGTATAAACACCTCGGCGAGACCGAGATCGAGCAGTTGACACTCGAGATCGCGGCAGTGCGTCGCGTGGAGAGCACGGATCGGCTTTCGATTTTGACGGAATTTCAGCAGATGGCGATCGCCGAGCAGTACATCTCCCAAGGTGGTATCGACTACGCAAGGGACGTCCTGCAAAAGGCTCTGGGGTCCGAGAAGGCGATGTCGGTGATCGAGCGTTTGACCTCGTCGCTCCAGGTGCGCCCGTTTGAATTTGCAAGGCGTGCGGGGGCTTCCCAACTCTTCAACTTCATACAGAATGAACACCCTCAGACGATTGCACTGGTGTTGTCTTACCTTGAACCGGCCCAAGCTGCGGCGGTCATGGCGGAGCTTCCGCAGCAACTTCGCAACGAGGTGGCGCGACGCATCGCCACGATGGACGCCACATCACCCGAAGTCGTGAACTCAGTGGAGCGAGTGCTTGAGAACAAGCTGTCTTCGACAGCTTCCTATGAGACGATGGCTGTGGGGGGCATCGAATCCATCGTCAACATTCTCAACGGGGCCGATCGCGCTACGGAGCGTGGAATTCTCGAGAGCATGGAGCTCACCGATCCGGAGTTGGCGGAAGAGATCAAGAAGCGGATGTTTGTGTTTGAGGATATCGTTCTTCTCGACAACCGTGCAATCCAACGGGTGATTCGAGAGATCGACCAGGCCGATCTCATGCTGGCCCTGCGCACGGCTAGCGAGGACGTGCAAGCATCAGTATTTCGCAATATGTCAAAGCGCATGGAAGAGACCTTTCGGCAAGATATGGAGGTCGCCGCACCTGTCCGGCTGAGAGACGTCGAAGAGGCCCAGCAACGGATTGTGGGGCAGATTCGACGCTTGGAAGAGATGGGCGAGATTGTGATGTCACGCGGTGGGGGAGATGACATCCTTGTCTAGAATCTTTCACTCAGGCCAGCGGGAGTTGCCGCTTCGGATGATTACGGCCCGTGCGCTGCCTATATCCCCTGAAAATGGCGCGCAGACACTCTCCGAAGCCGAGATCGCCATCGCGGAGGCCAGGTCCACCCTCGCGTCGCTTCTGGTTGAGCTGGAGGGCAAGCGCGAGGCGAAGAAGGAGGTCGAGGCCGAGGCACTCGCCATCGTGGATCGAGCGGAGCAAGGGGCGACGGCCCTCCTCCTGCAAGCTCGCGAGGAGGGTGAGCGCCTCCGGGAACAAGCGCAAGCGCAAGGGCGGCAAGAGGGGTTGACGCAAGGGCGCCTCGAAGCGATTGCGGAGTGCCAGTTCCTGCTCGAGGAGGCTCAGCAAACGCTGCTGCTTGCAGAGCGGGAACGCCGGTCACGAGTGCTTGGGGCGGAGTCCCAGCTGGCGGAACTAGCCCTGCTTGTCGTCAAACGGATGCTGACGCGCGAGGTGCCCTTCGATGCCCCGTACTTCATGGAGTTGGCCAACCAGTTGCTCGAAGAAGTGGATAAGGCGCACCGAGTGGAAATTCACGCGGCCGCGTCTGATTTTCCGTTGTTGCTCGCCCATCGCAGCGCGTTGGAAAAGGTGCTATACTCGCGAGCCGAGTTGATTCTCTTGCCGGACCACGCTTTGCAGCCAGGTGATCTGCTCGTGGTCACGGATCTCGGAACCGTGGATGGTCGACTTGACACGCGACTTGAGGGCATTCGGCAAGTCCTGATTTCCGTGGCAAAGGAGTGGGAGCGCCGTGATTCCCTTGGCGACGAAACTGCAGAGGTATGATGAGGCGCTGCGCGACGTGCGTCTCCACAAGGTCAACGGCCGTGTGGAGAAAGTCATCGGTCTGACGATCGAGGCGCGGGGTCCTGTAGCGAAGATTGGCGACGTGTGCTTGATCCACGGTCCTGACGGGGAACACTCGCTCTCGGAGGTGGTAGGCTTTCGCCAAGACCTGGTACTCTTGATGCCGCTCGGGGATGTGAGTGGACTGGCACCCGGAAGTGTGGTGGAAGCGACGGGGGAGTCGTTTCAAGTGGCGGTCGGCGATGCGTTGCTTGGACGTGTTATCGATGGGCTTGGCGTGCCCATCGACGATTTGGGTGATCTGTTTGCCGAACGCCGAGTGCCCATTCACCGAGATCCGCCATCGCCTCTGGCGCGTCCTCTCATCGAGTCTGTCATGGCAACTGGCGTGCGGGTCATCGACGGCTTGCTGACGCTCGGTCGGGGCCAACGGGTCGGACTGTTCGCGGGCAGCGGTGTGGGCAAGAGTACGCTGCTTGGCATGATCGCGCGCAACTCGGACGCCGATGTGAACGTGATCGCCTTGATTGGGGAACGTGGGCGTGAGGTTCGATCCTTCATCGAAAAAGACTTGGGCGATGCGATCGACCGTTCTGTCGTTGTCGTGGCGACGTCGGATCAACCGCCGCTGGCGCGCATTAAAGGAGCGTTCGTCGCCACGGCGATTGCCGAGTATTTTCGGGATGCCGGAAAGAATGTGACGTTGATGATGGACTCCGTTACGCGCTTTGCGATGGCCCTTCGGGAACAGGGATTGGCGATCGGCGAGCCGCCGACGGCGCGCGGGTATACGCCGTCCGTTTTCGCCGCGTTGCCGAAGCTTTTGGAACGTGCGGGAACGGCTGAACGGGGATCGATCACAGGAATTTATACTGTGCTGGTGGACGGAGATGATCTGCAGGACCCGATCGCCGATGCCGTTCGCGGAATCCTCGATGGCCATATCGTCTTGTCGAGGGAGTTGGCCAACCGGGGACATTTCCCCTCCGTCGATACGTTACAGAGCATCAGTCGCCTGATGACGGAGATCGTCGACGATCGCCATCGCAAAGCGGCCGCGCAGGTGAGGACTTGGCTGGCGGTGAAGCGGGACGCAGAAGACTTGATTCGGATCGGGGCCTATCAACGGGGCACGGACCCTGTGATCGATCGGGCCATCGATGCGGAACCGACTCTGTTGCGCCTGCTTCGCCAGGACGTCTCGGAGACGGCGACGTTTGAGGAGACAAGACAGGCGTTCGAGACGCTCGCTGAGATGGGGGTGCAGATGTGAACAATCGCCGACGCACGGAGCGCATTCACTCACTTCACGAGGTGCTGCTACACCGCTTTGAACTGGAACAGGCCAATGTCTTTGCCAAACTGTCGGAGGAACGAGCTTTGCTTGCGGAGATTCGCCAGTCGCAAGACGAAGCCGACGTCGTTGGCGGTCGTGGCCATAGTGGCGATGGTGGAAGTGTCATGGCGGGATGGCAGGCGCGGGCATGGGGCGAGTATCGCGAAGCGCTCGCTCATCGGGCGGCTGTGCAACTCGACGTGATTGCCCATTGGCAAAACATGTGGGAACTTGCGCGGCAGCGCACGCAAGAGGCCTACACGGACGCCAAGCGCTGGGACAACCTGGCATCGCGATTGCGCAAAACGGCAGAGGAGGCGGCTTCGCGCAGCGAGCTTCGGGCGGCGGACGAACTGGCCGTGACCACGCGGGCCGCGGCCGCACAGAGCAGAGGGATGGACGCACTATGAAAGAGTCCGGCGCTAGGCCACTATCCTGGGTTTTCTATACGTTGATCCTCCCGATCCTGTTTACCGTCATCATTGTCTTTCTCATTGTTCAATTTATGCTCGGGATCAACTTGACAGGCGACGTGTCGACCTGGGCTGTACAGGTACCAGTGATTCGGCACGCATTGGGACTGGCGCCCATTCAACCCCCGGTCGCGAAGCAGGTGCAGGACTTAAGAGTGGAGTTGGCGGCCCAGATGCAAAAGGTCGCGGGTCTACAAGAACAGGTGTCGAGTCTGGAACAGAAGCTTGCAAGCTCGCGGTCCAGCCAATCGGGCGACGCACACCGCCTGGATGCCGTCCAGACGCAGCTCCGCAAGCTCGAGTCCTCGATGCGCTCTGCGGCAGCAGCGGCCGCGATTTATACCAACATGGCGCCTGGACAGGCGGCTCAGATCATCTTGCAGTTGCCGTTTGGCCAGGAGGTCTTGACCATGAAGGCGATGGATTCTGGAACGCAGGCGCAAATCCTCTCGCAGATGCCCGTTGCGAAGGCCGCGCGATTGCTGCAGGCGGGTGGCTAGGCAGCGAAGTTGCGACGTGCCATCTTGAGGGAGGTGATGCCCGGCAAAGCTCGATCGAACGATTGCTGTGACATGTCGTTTGGGGAGGAGGAAACAGTCATGTTGATTCAAGGAAACATCATGCACAAAATGGGTGGCGGTCCGGACGAGACGGGATCGCGCGACAGGACCGGCGGCGCTGCAACGGGTGCTGACTCGATCTTTGCAGGGCTCGTGCACAAGGCCGCAGCGCGGCAACGTCCCTCGGGTCCGCTGCCTGCAAAAGGGTCGATCCAGCATCGCATGGCCACGCCTCACAGCAAGATCGATGTGCCGCAAGCGGCTTTGACAGCGGATGCACCCATGATGGTCTCACCGTCGATGAGTGTACCAGCGCAGCTACCACCATCCGCTCCGCGGGTGCGGCCTGCGGCGTCAGAACGAGAAGGCTCATCAGCCCGGCTAATGGGGTCTCGCCCAGTGCCAAGGGCCGACTTGTCAGCTTCTCAGCCACGGACGGTGAATCCAGTGCGACGTAGGGCAACGAAGGCGAGCTCCATGGATTCGACGAGGGCCGTTCCGGGATTTGAAACGAATGGCAGAAGGAAGGGACCCCTCGCGAACGTCGGTCAAGAACCGGGGCTCAGGTTTCAAGGAAATGGTCGTTCTCTGACCGATCGACCGGCGAACGGTAGCCTGCGATTTGGCCTGACCCACACGGTCCCTGCGAAAGGTGAGGCCCTTGCCAAGGTGGCCATGGCATCAGAGTTGGTGGTACCGGCGGGAACGAAAGACAACTCGGTCACGCGCTCGCCTTTGGCAGCGACAGGTAAGTCGACGCTGACCGCGACGAGCAAGCCGGAATCGGCGTACGCGCGCCGTTTGGGTGAACGCGTCCTTGCCAGTCAGGGCGCAAAACGGGATGGGGAAAGTCAGGCGTCGTCTTCTGCCTATGGTTTGTTGACGGGGAGGCTGCGGGCTCAGTTTGGGGCCTCGCTTCCATCGTCCGAACAGGCGTCGGCCCAGGCTACGTTACAAAGCGCGGCACAGGGCTCGCTACAGGCCGCCGTGCGTCAGCCGCATCGCGGGGTAGGGGGCGGGGGCGGCACCAGTCGAACCACGGAGTTCGGGTCGACTCGGACAGCGGCTTCCGGACAGACTTGGCAGTCGGGCGAGTCGCTCGGCGTAAGGCACTTGGTCGACGTCCGGATTCTTGCCGCGTCGAGCGGCCGGGGGTATGGTGCCGTCAAGGGGACCGGAGTCGTCACTTCATTGGACGCTGCCGACGCACTTCAAGCCAAGCCGCCGGAGCAACCCGCTTCCAGTCGAGTCTCACAGACGCATCGTCGCCTCCCTGCGATCCGCAATGGTAGCCAAGCTGGTCGCGACGAAGCTGCGGCCGCGACCACGGCGCTGGCAGAGGCGCGTACGGTGAAGTTCCACGCCATTCGCAAGGTTTTGCGAGGTCGTGAGTCCGACCCGAATCCCCACGCGGGACCAACGGGGACTGTGACAAGTACTCCAGGGGCCGCGCTGGCTACGCCTTTGCTGTTTAAGAGCAATGAGTACTCGCCGGCAAGTCCAGTCGGTGTGGTCACTACCACGCCATCCGCCGCGAGCTTTGGGCCGCAGACGTCGGGTGAGCAAGCGATTGAACTCTCACAACTCGCGCGCTACGTCATGAACCGTCTCGCGAGCACAGGTCTGCAAACCGCTTCCGTCGTCGAGTTGACTCTGGTTCCGGCGAATCTTGGCAAATTGCGCCTGACGGTTGATGCGAGCAAAGGCGGGACACTTCGTGTCCACCTGGCGGCCACGTCGTCGAGCGCAGGAGCGCTGATCGAGTCGCAAAAGGGGCAGTTGCAACAACAACTCAGCCAAAGTGGATTTGCGTCGGTGATGATCTCCGTCAGCACGGACAGTGGCGGGCAGTTTCAACAACCGACTGCGCATCCGTCGGTGGTGCTTGCTCCGATGAATGAGGGGAGCCACGCAGACGAGAACGACGGTTTGACGCCGGTGCGAGGGTCCTGGCTGGAGCGCGGGGCCAACGGGCCAGGTGGGTTTTACGCTGAAGCGTGAGGAGGAAAGCCGATGAGTGTGACGGGAACCGGTGCGACGACCGGCACGGGCGCAACCGCCAATCCACCCAGTTCGAGTGGATCTGGAAGTGCTGCCACTACACAAGCGTTTGTACCTGGGGGCGCGCTTGGGAAGAATGCGTTTTTGCAACTGTTGGCTACACAACTTGAGTATCAAGATCCGTTGCAACCCACGGACAACACGCAGTTTGTAGCGCAACTCGCGCAGTTTTCGTCTCTGGAACAGATGACAAACGTGTCCACCCAAGAGGGTCAAGTGGTGAGCAGTGTCAATCAACTGACAGCGACCAGTGAACTGACGTCGGCGTTTGACCTGCTCGGCAACACGGTGGGTCTTCAGGCGGCCGATGGGAGTACCGTCAGTGGCACAGTGACGGCCGTGCAATCGACAGCCAACGGGGTCACGGTGACGGTGAACGGCGCGGCGTATCCGTTGACGGACGTTCAGTCTGTCAGTCGGTAAGGGGGTCTCACATGAACTACTCCCGCGACATCCGGACAGAGAGTCCTCGGACCCAGTATCAGGCCGAGGCACGAGTGCCGTCGGGCCATCAGGCCACACGGAGTTCTGGCAAACCGGCGAATCAGGCGGGTATCCCGAATAAGCCTGAGGGAAGCGCCACGCCGCGATTTGCCGAGGTTCTGGCAAACGCGCGAAACGCGCAGACCTCGACGCCTGCCGGCGCACCCCGATCCATGGGCATGACGCCAGCGCTCGCGGAGACCGTGACAACGCAGCGAACCGATGTGCAGTTCTCCATCCACGCGACTGAACGCTTGCGGATGCGTGGGATTCAGGCCACGCCGGAGATGGTCCGGTCACTCGACACGGCGATGACTCAGCTATCGGCCAAGCAAGCGCGCGACTCCTTGGTTGTGATCGGCGACCTCGGCTTCGTGGTGAATGTGCCGAATCGCACGGTGGTCACAGCGATCTCGATGTCGCAAGGTGGGTCGCACTTGTACACGAACATCGACAGTGCGATGTGGATGGCGCCGCCAATCGCTGGCGTGTGAGGGCAAGACAGGCTGGACCGCGTAGCGGGGGCCTGATATGACGAGCGCCGACTGACTGAGGCGCACCTACAGGAGGATGACGAAAGATGCTACGATCGATGTATTCTGCTATCTCGGGTATGAACGCGTTTCAAACGGAACTTGACGTAGTCGGGAACAACATTGCCAACGTCGATACGGTAGGATTCAAGGCCAGTCGCACGGAGTTTAGCGACATCTTGAGCCAGACGCTGTCTAACGCGTCCAATCCCGGGCCGACGGCGGGTGTCGGAGGAACCAACTCCCAGCAAGTGGGGCTCGGCGTCAACATTTCCGCGATCTACACCCCGTTTACACAAGGCGCCGATCAAGAAACAGGCGTTCCGACTGACGTGGCACTCAACGGCGACGGGTTCTTCCTTGTCAGCAACAATATTCAGTCGAGCGAACCCGCCCCTGGCTCCGCCGACGACGCGGTGGTGACGCAGACGAATACGGTGGGCACTGGTGCCGTGGGTGGCACGGCCTCGCCCGTGTTCTACACGCGCAACGGTCAGTTTTCGGTGGACGCCAATGGCAACATCGTGTTACCTGACGGCTCGAAGTTGCTGGGAAACGTGTACAACGCCAGTGGCGGGACGCAACCGCCGACCGTTGCGTCGCCGACGTCGTTAAACGCAGTCAACGTCAACATCAGGGATGCTGCGGGTCAGGTCGTACAGGGTCAGTTTACCATCAGTCCCCAGGGCCAGATCACGGTCACGGATCCTACCAACGGGCAGTACGTCGAGACGTGGTCCGTTCCACTCGCGAACTTCTCCAATCCGAGCGGTCTGAACAAAGTAGGGGACAATCTGTACGCGGCGACCCCGAACTCGGGGAACGCCTACGCGGCCGTCGGTGCGGCTCCCCCTACCGCCTACATTGGGACGGCGGGTGTGAACGGGTTTGCGTCCATGCAAGTCGGCGCCCTGGAGGCCTCAAACGTAAACCTGACCAACGAGTTTTCGAACATGATCGTGGCGCAGCAGGCGTTTGACGCGAACTCGAAGGTGATCAACACAGACAACAACATCCTCACGACAGTGCTCGGGCTCGAGAATCAGGCGTAACTCGGGGCCTGATTCACTCGTAGCGCGAAGAGGGAAGTAGGGAAGTAGGGAAGTGGACACCGATGTCGTCGCCGGGCCATCCTAGTCTCACGGCGGGGCCAAGGGGTTCGGCGACGGACAGCGGGTCCGGTGTGTGCAGCACCGGACGAGACATAGAGTGCAATTTGACGGTTGCATGGCGCTCTTGCGCCACCGTCAGCGGGAAGAATAATCGGCTCCGCCGTTATTCTGGATAGAGAACAGGGGGTTTGAAGGTGATTACCCTGACACGCAGAAATGGGTCCGAATTGGTCATCAACGCGGCCATGATCGAAGTGGTGGAGGCCACGCCTGACACGGTGATTACGCTCATCTCGGGGCGCAAGTACGTGGTGGCCGAAACGGCATTGGACGTCGTGCAGCACGTCACAGAGTACTACCGGTCGATCGGTCTGGTTGCCAGCCAGGGGAGTCATGAAAGGGGGGTGAGGGAGCATGAATCTTAAGCGATCGCTGATGATCAGCGGTGTCATTGCCGTGGTTTTGGTTGCCGGTGCCGGGTATTATGAATATGTGGTCGTGCCTGGGGAAAAGGCACCGCCTACAGCCGCTGAACTGCAAGCGTGGCAGTATCCGGTCGAGCAGATCACGACGAACCTCGCGGGGGGGAGCACGATTCAGGTTCAGTTTACTGTGCAGGCACCTAACGCTGCGATCAACGCCGAGTTGCAGGACATGTCGTCACAAGTCGACGACGCTGTGATTGGGGTTCTTCATAACCTGAGTTCTTACACGATCATGCAACATGGTGGCTATACGATCCTGCGAGATGACGTTGCGAAAAAAATCAATGCTTTACTGCCAAATGGTAAAATTGACACTGTGTATATCGACAGTCTTATCGTACAATAAACAGGATAGAGGCTTGTCCTCTGAGTAAGGAGGTGGGGCGACGTGGCGGAAGTCCTCTCGCAAAACGAAATCGATGCTTTATTGAACGCACTTACGACAGGTGAGCTCACCGCAGAGGAGATACGCCGCGAGGATGAGCAGGGGCGTATACGGGTGTATGACTTCAAACGGGCTTTGCGTTTTTCCAAAGAGCACCTGCGAACGATTTCTCGCATCTATGAGCACATGGCGCGGTTGCTCAGCACCTATTATTCGTCACAGCTTCGATCCGTCGTACAGATCGGCATCGCCTCTGTGGAGCAGCTTCCCTACGAGGAGTTTATGCGCTCCATCCCCGCGGTGACCGTCCTACACGTGTTGGATGTTCAACCGCTCGGCGGAAAATTCCTGATGGAGATCCCTACTAACCTCTCGCACGCCATGCTGGATCGGCTGTTCGGCGGCAACGGAACCATGCCTGTGGTCGATCGCCGCCTCACCGAGATTGACATGATCGTGCTGGAGCGGCTCGTGTCGGGTTCCTTGCGAACGCTGTCGTCTGCCTGGAGCGGCGTGGCGGAGTTGGAGTTCAATTACGAGGCGATGGAGGTCAATCCCCAGTTCGTTCAGATAGCCAGCCAAACGGATGTGGTTCTGGTTGTCTCCTTGTCGCTCGCCATCGGCGGGCAGTCGGGGATCATGACCTTTTGCATGCCGCACGTCGCGCTCGAACCCCTCATGTCGCGGCTCAGCGCGCGCTTCGCTATGTCCGCGCCAAAGGCCGCCTCCGAAGCGAACCTTCTCGCCGAGCGGTTGGAGAAACACATGGATCGCGTCGAGGTCTGGATGAAAGTGGAGCTCGGGTATGCAGCCATTCGCGTGGACGAGTTGCTTGATTTGCACGTAGGGGATATGATCACTCTCGAGCAGTCCGTCGGAGACCCGCTGTTTATCAAAGTAGGGGAAGAACTGAAGTATCGCGGGCAACCGGGTGTTCATCGAGGCCGCTACGCGGCCCGAATTGAACAGACTGTGGAAGAAGGTGTTGAAAACGAGTAACGAGATGCTGTCGCAAGAAGAGATTGATGCTCTGTTGCACCGACCGGATCAGGCGGACTTGGATCCCGATCAGTACTTGTCTCCGTTTGATCGGGATGCGCTCGGCGAGATCGGCAACATTTCGTTTGGAACTGCGGCCACGACCTTGTCGACGCTGTTGCGGCAAAAGGTCAACATTACCACGCCACAAGTCACGCTCTTGCGTCGCGAGGAGTTTGGTGATGATTTTCCCATCCCTCATGTGGCGGCGCGCGTGGAGTATGTGGAGGGCCTGAGCGGATCCAACATCCTGGCGATTCGGATGGACGACGCACAAATCATTGCGGATCTGATGCTCGGCGGAGATGGGTCGTCTCCGGCAGTCGAGTTGAACGAGTTGCACGTCAGCGCCGTGGCCGAGGCCATGAACCAGATGATGGGCAGCGCCGCCACCTCCATGGCCGCCATGGTGGCGCGTCCCGTGAACATATCGCCTCCGACTGTCCGGGTCGTCGACTCAGACGATGTCTCGGAGGAGATGATCACGCCACCTGGTGATGTTCTGGTGAAAGTGTCCTTTCATCTGCAAGTCGGTACCCTCATCGATTCTCACATCATGCAGATGCTATCGCTTGATTTTGCCACGAGTCTCGTGGCCATGCTGATGAGCGCGGGCATGCAAGGCGACGAATCACCACCATCGGCTCCTGCATCGCCGCAACCGGTGCAACATGAGAGGGGGAATCAAGGAGTGGCCAGTCCGGCAGTGCCAGACAGAGAGAAGGCGATGAACGCATACGCGCAGTCCGCGCAACCCGTGGCCTCGGGGTATCCGGAGATGTCGCCGCAAGCCGAACGGTCGGCCCGCATCACAGCCGAATCGGCCCCGGTGCACGTCGAAAAAGCAGCGTTTGCGGCCTTTGGGGATTCGACTCAGCCGCGAGGGGGGCGCAACCTTGATCTGTTGCTTGACATCCCGCTTGGTCTGACAGTGGAGTTGGGGCGAACGAAGCGTCTGATTCGGGACATCCTGGACTTGTCATCGGGTTCGATTATTGAGCTGGACACCCTCGCTGGTGAGCCGGTCGACATCCTTGTCAACAACAAGTTGATCGCACGCGGAGAAGTCGTCGTCATTGACGAGAACTTTGGCGTGCGGGTCACAGACATCGTCAGTCCGGCGGAACGCATCAAGCGGTTGCAGTGATCGCGTTGTTGCACCGCACTACATTTGATCAAGGGAGAAACGATACCATATGTCTCAACGCATATTGATTGTGGATGACGCCGCGTTCATGCGGATGATGATTAAAGAAATCCTCACCAAGAACGGCTTTACAGTCGTCGGGGAAGCCAGCGACGGGCAGCAAGCTGTCGACAAGTACAAAGAGTTGCATCCCGATCTGGTCACCATGGACATCACCATGCCTGAAAAAGATGGCATTCAAGCCCTCAAAGAAATCAGGGCGCTCGACAGTGCCGCCAAAGTGATTATGTGTTCTGCCATGGGCCAACAGGCGATGGTCATCGACGCCATCCAGGCGGGAGCGCGCGATTTTATCGTCAAGCCGTTTCAGGCGGATCGCGTGGTCGAAGCCATCCGCAAGACGCTGGGCTGACATGGGAGCCTTCGAAAGCGGCCTGCAAGTCATCTTCAGCCTCATCGTCATCATCGTGATCGCCGTGGTTGGCATCCGGTTTCTCGGGCGGAAGTCGACGGGTTTCGGCATGCACCCGCTGTTTCGCGTCGTCCATGCGCAGACACTCGGCCCCAACAAGTCCGTCTATGCCATGGTCATCGATGAAAAGACCGTTTTGTTGATCGGTGCAGGCTCCACCATCGAGACGCTGGCGCAGTTTGACGATCCTGAGTTCGCCCGCAAGCTTCTGCAGCCCACGCGTCCGGGCTGGCAGTCTGGCGGGTGGGCGAATCCGTTGGCGCGCGTGGTCATGGCGGATCGCGGACGGCCGCAAAAGGACGACAAACGTTCGGACTTTGCCAGCATGGTGCGCGAGCGCATGCGGGAGATGTCAGCACAGCGGGCGCGAGCGCTGAGTGAACTCGCTCGAGGCGAAGACAGCCAGTGCGATGCCCGGAAAGATAGCAAGGAGCAGAGGTGGTCCCCCTGAAGCGTCGTACAAGGTGGTTGGGTACTTCGGGGATTTCCGCCGCCACATGGCTGTTGCTAGCGGGAGCAAGTCATGCGCAGACCTTGCCCGGGCTGTCCTTGACCCTTAGCCCCAACACCTCCGCCAGCGGGGTGGTCTCCTCTTTGCAGATTGTCATTCTTCTCGCCCTGCTCAGTTTCGCCCCAGCGATCCTGGTGATGATGACGGCGTTCACGCGTGTGGTCGTGGTCTTGTCGTTTGTTCGAAGTGCGTTGTCGACGCAGACCACGCCACCGAATCAGGTGATCGTGGGTTTGGCCCTGTTTTTGACGCTCTTTATCATGACGCCGACGTTCAATGCCGTCAATGCGCAGGCGCTTCAACCGTATTTGTCAGGGACGATTGGCCAGAGCTTGGCCCTGACTCGGGCGGAGTTGCCCTTCAAACAATTCATGGCGCGTCAGACGAGGATCTCGGATGTGGAGCTGTTCCTCAGTTACGAACATCAACCCACACCACGCTCACTCGTGGACCTGCCGATGACGACCTTGATCCCGGCGTTTGCGATCAGTGAACTCAAAACGGCATTTCAGATCGGGTTTATGGTCTACATCCCCTTTTTGATTGTGGATCTTGTCGTGGCGACCACGCTGATGTCCATGAACATGATGATGTTACCTCCGGTGCTCATCTCCTTGCCGCTCAAAATTCTCCTGTTCGTCATGGTCAACGGTTGGTATCTCGTCGTCAAGTCGATTTTGGCAGGGTTTCATTGATTCGTGTCGAAATGGAGAGGCAGAGTCGCCACTTCATCCCCGCACATTACGTCAGGAGTCGCGTCAGGAGGGCCATGAGTGGACGGTAACTTTGTCATAGGGCTCGGGCAGCAAGTGATCTTGCTCGTTCTGGAGCTGGCAGGTCCGATCCTGCTCATCGGCATCGTGGTGGGGCTTTTAATCAGCATCTTTCAGGCGACGACACAGATCTCGGAGCAAACCCTGGTGTACTTCGTAAAGACGGCTGCCATCATCGTGCTGTTGCTCCTGGCTGGTCCGTGGATGATGTCACAAATTGTCGCGTTCACGTCCAATATCCTGGGCAACTTGCAGAATTACGTCGGGTTTAGCGTCTTCCTCGCCTTGATGGTGGACACCAACATGACGCTTCGGCAACTTCTGCCCGGCGGCGTCGCGAACCTGACGTTCCCCGTGTTCATTGCGATGGCTGTGCGCGAGACGCTCGTGGGAATGGCGCTGGGTTTTATGATGGGGCTCGTCTTTTCTGCTGTGGAGTTTGCCGGCAGTTTGCTCGATATTCAAGTGGGGCTCTCGATCGCGTCGATCGTATCGCCTGGCCTGATCGGACC
>JAPNUJ010000130.1 GCA_026627155.1 Bacillota bacterium
TACAGAGTACCTATCGCCAGGGGTGTTGCGCACCCCTACTTGGCGTTCCCTCACAATCTACCACCTGAGTAGTAACCAGAAGTGGGCGCTAACTACGGAGCTTGCGTCATACTCGCCCCTCGCCCCTCGCCCTCATCCTCCCCTTCATCCACCCCCTGCCACACCTCCGCATACACTCTCGACTTCGAATGTTCCTCCCGTGTGTCTTCCGCTCGACTCCCTGATGAGTAAGCCCTCGGATGAACTCCAATTGAATGGGGAATAATACCAAACAAACAATGAAAGAGGCGAGTGACATGTCTCGTGTGTCGAGTTGGGTGTCGAAGTATTTTGCTTTGATGGCCAAACATAGCGTTTGGGCTGAGTTCCCGCAATATGCTCAGGAGATCTATGAGGCTGGGGCATCGTCTGGTGAGGGAGTGAGTGGCGCCTCAGCAGAGGTGGCGGGGAACGATATCCCGGTCAATTCCGCGGAGCCGATAAGCGGCACGGCTGACTCACCCGGTCCGTAGCCCCCGCCGTGCTCGCCCCGCCTCCCCGCCGGCCACCCTGCCCCGCTGGACCCGCCGGGCTCCCTGTGTCGCCGCCGCCTCCCGCCGCCGGGCTCCCCGTGTCGCCGCCAGCCTCCCCCGGCTACGGCTCGCCGCGCCCACATTTTTCTCGATGGAGTCTGCGAGAACGGTTTAAGGTTACTTCAATTTGGCAAGACTGCGTCTTGAGGTGATAAGAGTGAAACATGAAGATGAGAAGTGGCAAGACGGGGCTGATCCACTGGATGACCAGCAGCCCGAAGCCGAAGATGTCGCCGTCAGCAAGGGCGGCCTGAGGGCTTTCTTTGGCAAGCGCTGGGCGTTTCCCGCCCTGTATCTGACGGCGGCTGTGCTGATCATTGCCCTCATGTATTTCCAGGCGAACCGGTTCACCGGTATCAGCCAAAATAACGTTGCCGCGCCGGCCTCCACCGGCCAGTCTGTCAATCCTGCTGTGCCTGCCGCATCGTCTGCCGGGTGGATCTGGCCGGTCGAGTCGAGTGCGCGCACCGTGACGCTGGTGCGAGGGTACTATGATGCCAAGTCGGGGACGGTGGCAAGTCTGCAAAAGGACCTCGTCCACTTCGGCAATACCTACTCTGGGTCAACCGGCGTCGACTTCGGCAATCCGGATGGCAAGGGGGCGTTCAACGTAGTGGCCGCCGCCTCCGGTGTCGTGGAAAATATCCACAACAGCCCCGTCATGGGCGAATCCGTGAGTGTCAATGACGGCAACGGGTACAGCACGGTGTACGAGTCTCTCGGCAAGGTGGATGTCAAAGTCGGCGAGACGGTGGCGCAAGGCGACGTCCTTGGCACGAGCGGCACCAATATGATGGAGGCGGATTTGGGCAATCACCTGTATTTCCAGGTCGAGAAAAATGGTGCGCTCGTCAACCCCGCCGCCATGCTTCCCAAAACGATCGCCTGATCGCATCCAGCACACCCGTTCAACATGGGTCCAACTAGGCCGAATCGCGGTGCACATGACCGCCATTCGGCCTGGTTGGCGTGTAAGGGCACTGCTATGAAAAGGGGCGAGCGATGGGCGGCGGGGGACTCTTGCAGGACGGGCGCATTTGACAGGGACAGGCGACGGGCGGGCGGGGGAACTCTCGCAAAGTGAAGGGTCACAAGAGTTGCCGGAATACATCGCAAAGAGGCTAGCATACACTTTTGATAGAGAGTGACGCAGGGCCGACGCAGCGCTTGCAGATGCGGCGAGCGAGTGCCGCGGCGGGGCTTTGACACGTCGTCGAACGTCCTTGGAATATGCTGTACACCCCCTCATATACTGTACCAATCTCAGCAATGAGGAGGCGAAGGCGTGCACGATTACATCAAGGAGCGAACGCTGAAAATCGGCGAGTATATCGTGGAAACACGCAATACTGTCCGTACGATCGCCCGGGAGTTTGGCGTCTCCAAAAGCACCGTGCACAAGGACCTGACGGAGCGTTTGCCAGACATCAATCCGGATCTGGCCAACCGCGTGAAGGAGATTCTCGAGTACCACAAATCGATTCGGCACCTTCGCGGCGGGGAGGCGACCAAAGAGAAGTACAAAAAGGAGGAGCCGGCAGAAAAACTCACAAAAAAGTTGCCCGTGGCAAGAGGAATCAGCGTGCGCGTGTAGAACACTTGTAGATAGCACACTCTCGGCGATTTGACTCGCTGTTCGGGCTGTGCCTAGACCCGTTGTCGGGATATGAGACATCGTTTCTCATGGGACTCAGGGTGTAGTTTTCTTCGGACAGAGAGGACTTTCGTCATGTTTGGCAAAGATATCGGAGTGGATTTGGGTACGGCCAACGTGCTGGTACACGTGCGGGGCAAAGGTGTGATTCTCAACGAGCCGTCCGTCGTGGCCGTGGATCAGACGACTCGGCGCGTGGTGGCGGTCGGGGAAGAGGCGCGCCAGATGGTGGGGCGTACGCCTGGCAACATTCGTGCGATTCGTCCCCTTCGGGATGGGGTGATCGCTGACTTTGAGATTACCGAGCTCATGCTCAAGCACTTTATCAACAAGGCGATCGGTCGCGGGATGTTTGCGCAACCACGCGTGTGTGTATGTATCCCGGCTGGTATTACATCCGTGGAGAAAAAGGCAGTCAAGCAGGCGACCGAAGCGGCGGGGGCCAAACACGTCTATTTGATCGAGGAGCCCAAGGCGGCCGCGATCGGGGCGGGACTGGACATCACACTGCCGAGCGGGAACATGGTGGTCGATATTGGCGGAGGCACGACGGACGTGGCTGTCCTGTCCCTTGGGGATGTCGTGACCGCCTCTTCTATTCGGGTCGCAGGGGACAAGTTCGATGACGCGATCATGACCTATATCAAGAAGCATCATAATTTGATTATTGGAGAGCGGACTGCGGAAGAGATCAAGATTCGAGTGGTATCGGTGTGTCCGGATGGCAGGCAGGCGGAACTCGACGTGCGCGGGCGGGACATGGTCTCGGGCTTGCCCAAGACAGTCGTCATCCGCTCTGGCGAGATGTCTCAGGCGTTGGCGGATTCAGTCGCTATGATTGTGGCGGCCTCGAAGACGGTATTAGAGAGGACGCCGCCTGAGCTGGCGGCCGACATCTTTGACAAAGGCGTCGTACTGACGGGCGGGGGCGCGCTGTTGCATGGGATGGACAAGCTCCTGACCAACGAGTTGCAGGTGCCGGTGCATGTGGCGGAGGACCCGATGACGTGTGTGGCGCGCGGGACAGGGGCATTTCTCGAGAACATCGACAAGTGGGGCAAACCAGAGGCGGCTAACGCTGCCAAACGACGCAACTGGTCCTGAAGCGGCCGCCGAGCTGCGTGCGGTTGCTGAGTCGGGCTGGGTCTGGCTTTCGTGTTGCTGTGAGTCAGTGGCCTAGGGTCCAAGGTCTAGGATCCGCGATAGAGGGTCCTTGGTTGGCAGACGAGTGGCTGAAAGTCAGTGCAAGAGTGGAAGAAAGGTGATGGCGGATGGACGGTCTCGGAGCAGTGGGTTCCGGCATGCTGGCGGATGAGCGGATGCAGCAAGTCATCATGAATAACATCGCCAACTTGTCGACGCCCGGTTACAAGCAGTCCACGGGTGAGTTGATGGCGTTTCCGCAGATGCTGGCGGAGCGATACATGCTCGGTGACGGTCAAGATGCCACGGCGATCGGCTCGATGTCGGACGGGACGCTGTTTCAAGAGGCAGTCGGCAACTTTTCGCAGGGGCCCATCACGCCAACTAATCAGCCACTCGACCTGGCCATCCAGGATCCACTGAACGCAGGGACTGCCGTGTACGCGCTCGTTCCGCCAGGCCAGTCGACCTTGGCCGGTGGAGCGGGAGCGGGGGCCGCGGGCAGAGCGGGGACGGGAGCGGGCGGCGCGGCGGGCGCAGCGCAACCGCAGATCGTGTCCACGTTGTCGTTTGTCGTCGGGCGCGGTGGCGTGATTGAGACGTCGCAGGGCGATCCAGTTGTGCCGGTCGATGCAGCGGGCAACCCGATCGCAGGGGCGCGCGTGATCAAGAATCCTGCATTTAAGGGGCTTGAATTGTTTGGCGACACGGGAGCGCCCGTGGTCGATGTCAACGGTCAGCCTTCGTATCATATCGTGGGGGCGAACGGACAGGCGCTTTCGACGTCGGGTGTCTCGCCGGAAGCGACGCTGCGCATGGCGAGCGCGGCAACGGGCGGAGTGCATGCCTTCTTCGCGGTGCTGAACGTGGACGCCAGCAACCAGACGCGGGTGGCGCTCACGCGCGATGGGCACTTTCAGGTGGCGTCCGACCATTACTTGTATGACGCGACTGGGCAACGCGTGTTGGCTGTCGGTGCCAACGGTCAGCCGCTGCAAAACTCCGCGATCTATGTGAATCCAGCGTATAGTGGACAGGCGATATTTGGGGCGAATGGTGTGGTGCTGCGCGATGGGCAGGGTAACCCCTCTTACGAGGTGGTCAACGCCACGACGGGGCGGCCGCTCGCGGGGGCCGCATTTGGCACGGTCGCGGTGGACGTCAACTCGTTGCAGCCGCTCGGTCAGTCGGATTATGTGATGACCCCAACGACGCAGATACAGCGCAGTCAAGCCACGATTCAAGCGGGAGCGCTCGAAGGGTCTAACACTAACAGCACGCAAAGTATGGTGGACATGCTCAATGTATTTCGAAACTATCAGGCGGATCAGGACAGCGAGCAGACGATTAGCCAAGCGATGATGCAGGCGGCGCAACAAGTGGGCACAGTACCCGGCTTGTAGGAGCGGGCCGCGGCTTGCGGTCGCCGTTGCCGTCGCGGCGTGCGGCATTTACATGGGAGGTGCGGGGATGTCCCTATTGACCACAGCGGCTTCGGGCATGCAAAGCCAGACGGCTCGGCTGGACGCGATTTCGAATAACATCGCCAATCTGGACACCGCAGGGTATCAGACGACGGATGTGTCATTTGCCGATATGT
>JAPNUJ010000131.1 GCA_026627155.1 Bacillota bacterium
AAGCGGCTCCCTTGTGTTTGACAGTGGAGGAGCACTCAGCTCTGATGCACGCAGCACTCTTTGCAAAGCGTGCCGGGTACCCTGCACAGCAGGCGCTGGTAAGTGCACTTCGCAAGATCCGGCAAAATAGCACGACGAGCCAAGATGCGGACATCTCCATGCGCTTCAACGGTGTAGACATCACCCCGACCGTCTGTCACGAAGAATACTCCCCGCTGCTCGCCGACATCGAAACGTGCATGGCAAACGGGCATACACTGTCCATCCTCTATCAAAAACCAAATGAGAGTGTCGCCGAGTCGCGAGACGTGGATCCGTACGGTCTGATCCATTGGCGGGAGCGCTGGTACATGGTCGGGCATTGCCACCTGCGGCGCGAAACGCGGATCTTTCGGGTCGATCGCATGAAGGCATGCACGACAACACAAGAGATATTTGTCAGGCCGGACGGATTCTCGGCCAGTGCGTTCTTTACCGCTCGTCAAATCTATGAGGCCTCTTCCCAAGAGGCAGTCGTACAACTGTCGTTGGACGGGGCCGAAGAGGCCATCGAAGAACTCAGCAATCACTGGTTTCTCGGTCCGCGCCTCGTGGAGAAACGGCACGGAGAAGCGTTGTTTCTTGTGGAAGAGCGTATGCTCCATTCGTATCTTGCGCACATCCTGTTGGCCTACGGTCGATCGATTGCGATCCGGGAGCCATCGAGTCTGGTCGAGCGGATGGTGACGCTCACGAGTGAGTTGACCGGATATTATTCGCAACATCGCTGACCGTATGTGTCAGGAAATCTGTGGTACAGTCGGATGAGAGGGTGTCATGGCGCTTTCGCACCGCCGCCTGTGGGACGACTGAGCGGCTTGGCCGGCGCCTGGAGATAGGACAAATGAAAGGGTGAGTGTGCATGAACGTGGAGTGGAAAGATTGGTATTGGACCGTGTGGGAGGACAATCGTCGACTGACAGATCGGGTGGCTCAGGCATTCGTGGACGCAGGGGCAGTGGATGAGAAGCCAGTACACGGGATGCGGTCCTTTCGACAGCTGATGCTCGAGATCTGGGGAATCGAACAAATCTATGCGCGTGGATTCGCCAAGGAAGATTGGCGGTGGGAGTTTCTACCGGAGTCTTATGGCACCTGTCCGATCGAAGAAGCGATGGCGCTCGGGGCCAGCATCCGCGAGGAGACGCGACGGCTGTGGCCGACGATATCGGTCGAGTCTCTGACCAAACCTCGAGAAACACCGTTTACGGGAGATTCAGAAATGGGCGGCGTACAGCTTCTCACCTACGCGCTGGAAAACGAGATTCATCATCGTGGGCAAGGCTACGTGTATCTTCGGCTTCTGGGCAAGGAACCACCGGCGTTTTATCTGCGCACAGATTCTAAGGAGCGTGACCTATGACCACTAGTGAGAACCTCCTTACCTACCATGCGTGGGCGAATGAAAAGGTTTTGCAGTATTTGAGCACTCTCCCTGATGGTGTTGTAAACCACGAACTGCAAAGCGTCTTTCCGTCCATCACTTCCACCCTGACTCATCTGTACGTGGTGGACAACTTGTGGCTGGCGGCCATGGGTGGTCAGGACAACACCGCTATTTTCGCCCATCTTCCTGTTTGGGAGTCTGAGGTCAAAGGGGCTGCCATCGAAGACGTGTGCACACGATTTTCGGCAGTCGCACAGCGCTACCTCGATTTCGTAACGACACTTCCCGACCCGGATGCCTATGCGGACTACGCGCATCCGACAGCAGGAACACTGCGTGCGCGATACACCGACATAGTTCAGCATGTGGTCAATCACGGGACGTACCATCGCGGGAACATCACGGCGATGTTGCGTCAGATGGGCATCCCGGGCGTTGCAACCGACTACTTGTGGTATCTGTTTGCTCAACAGAATGTGGGGAGTGCATGACGATGAGTGGACTTTTGGCCGGACAGTACGACTTGGTGCGTAAGACGCGAGAGAGTCTGTTTGCGTTTTTGGAAAGCGTGCCGGAAGATGCCCTGCATTCTGAAGTGCCCGACTTCGGATTTGGCACCATCGCGCGTACGCACCTTCACGTGGCTGGATGTTACATGCACTGGTTGGTTGGATTCGCGAATATTCGAACGAAACCGGTATACCCCACGGAAGAAGAGACCGCCTCCGCAGATGTGGCCATGCTTCGTCGCTGGTTTGCAATATCGGATGAGGTGGTGGATGAGTTCCTGCACGCGTATGGGAGTCGCGCCATGGAGCTGATTTATAACAAGTCTGAGGGCCCAATCGGTCTCACACCAATTTGGCTGATGACCCATACCATGACGCACGAGTTTCATCACAAAGGGCAGATCGTGACCATGGCTCGCAGACTGGGATACGCGCCTCCCGACACGGACTTGGTTTTTCCGGACAACGAGTAACGATAGAAAAAGGCAAGTTGTAGGATCGACCGTGGAAGCAGTCGTTGGGAAGAGAGGGGGAAGAGACGGTGGAGGTGCTGTTGTTTCACCACGTGCTGGGACGGACGATGGGCATAGAGACTTTCGCCAGTCAGCTCAGGGAGGCGGGTCACACAGTCCATGTTCCAGACCTCTTCGAAGGTCGCTTGTTTGCCACGATCGAAGAGGGCATGGCCTATGTTGAGGAGATTGGATTTGAACAGATTTTGGAGCGCGGCCGGCTCGTCGCTCTCGAGTTTCCGCGCGACATCGTCTATGCGGGATTTTCACTTGGCGTCCTGCCAGCCGAAAAGCTCGCCTTGACTCGCGCAGGCGCCCGTGGCGCGTTATTGTTTCACGCATGCGTTCCGCCGGCGATGTTTGAATGCACCTGGCCAGCGGGTCTACCCGTGCAGATTCATGGTATGGACGCTGATCCCTATTTCGTTGACGAGGGCGACATTGAGGCGGCACATGAGCTCGTGGCGTCGACCCATCATGCCAAGCTCTTTTTGTACCCAGGCGATCAACACTACTTCGCAGACAGCAGTTTGCCGTCGTACGATGCTGACGCGACGGCGTTGCTGTTGCACCGTGTACTCGACTTCCTCCGGCAGTTGGATGACTGATTCATTTACACGCAGAAGGGAAGAGATTTTAGCCCTTAGCAGCACTGGGGCGCGAATGTCAAGTAACAATCGTATTGTGCTATGAAGCCTGTAGGGTTGTGAACCTTGTCCCCCAACGACGAAGAAGTGGCCCTGTGCCTGCGAACTGTGGCCAACAAGTGGGCCGAGAGCCTTAAACCTGGCACACAGTCGCTAATCCAGGGTTCGCCAACCGGAACCGAGCTCCGGGCTCGTCGAGATACTGTAAAACGCACTATGAAAGATAGGGGAGAACGTCATCATGATCACTATCAACATCGATATAGCTCGTCGCTTCATTCTGGGTCAGCAGGGCCTGTGGCCCGGGCGACGCTGGCGAAGCATCAAGGGCACAGAGCAGGCCATGCGCGAGATGGAGTACTTGCAACTCGATCCGCTGCAAATCCTCGCTCGCAGTCATGACATCAAGCTGCACAGCCGTGTTCTCGATTACACACCTGGCATGTGGGAAGATGTGACCTACCGGCAGCGTAAATTCTTTGACTGGGGGGGCTGGCTGGCTGCGCGACCTATGGACGAGCTGCCGCACTGGCGTGTGGTCATGAGTCGCGAGCGTGACAGTGGCTTGCGACTTCGCAGCATGGCCCGTGACCACGCCGATGCCATCGTCGAGATGCGGGCAATTCTGCACGAGCGCGGCAGCGTTAGCAATCGCGACTTCAAGATGGCGACGCGAAAGCGAACGCAAAGTTACCGCGGCCGCAAGGACAGCGCTCTGGCCTTGTATTATTTGTGGCGCACCGGCGAAGTGATGACACACCACCGCGAGAACTTCGAGCGGGTGTACGCACTCACTGAAACGGTCGCGCCTGCACATCTCATTCGCGAAAGCGACGAGTTGGAGGCCGCCTGCTTCCTGATGAAAAAGGATATCAGCTTCTCCGGTCTGTCGCGGCTGCGTCGTACGAGTGATTTGTTTTACAGTAGCCTGCCTTTTGACAATGCCAAGCAGATCCTTGAGGCGATGTTGACTGACGGCGAAATTGTCGAGGTCAAGGTCGAAGGCTGGAACGCGGTGCACTACGCGCTAGGTACTGACGCCAAGGTGCTGCGCGATTTGAGCGCAGGGCGTGTACCGAAGGATTGGGCGCCGCTGGAGACGACCACAACGGAAGAGGTCCTCTTCCTCGCACCTCTCGATCACGTCAGCGCCCGCGGCCGAGCTAAAGTTCTCTTCAGCTTCGACTACGTGTGGGAGGTATACAAACCTGAGCACCAGCGTAGGTTCGGCTACTACACGTTGCCGATACTGTGGGGCGACCGGCTCGTCGGGCGATTCGACAGTAAACTCGACCGGACTACTAACACGTTCGTCATTCTGGGCTTGTGGTTGGAGCATGATTCCCTCGGCAACGATGAGGCGTTTGCGGAGGCACTGGCTTGCGGGTTTACGCGATTCCTTACTTTTCTCGGTGCCGGCAAGTTGGATGCAAAGGCCATTCGTGAGCCGCTCCTACGCCGACGCGTGTACTCATCAAAGAACGAGAATTAGAGCGGGTATAATTGCGGTGTATCACCCACAATTTACATAGCACAGCGGTCTGAATGTCGCTCATTAGGTAGCGTATTTATTGTGCATAAGCGGGCAAGTCCCGAACAGGCATAGTCCGTCCGGTGTTGTATGACTATTCATTTTGGATTGCCGGCTCTTCTCGAGTATAAGGGCGCAAAAATTCATGTTCCCTGAGCGTCCACCTGTTGTATGATTATACGATGGCACACGCTTTCGGAATCTTGCGCAATCGGGCCGGAAACCTGAAAAAGCTCGTGCAAGACCCATATCAAAGGAGTGTCACCAAATGACCGAAGCAATCAAGTACCTTCAAGGAGAGACAGTCTATCTACGCTGTCTT
>JAPNUJ010000132.1 GCA_026627155.1 Bacillota bacterium
GATGTAGTGGTGATCGGCGGCGGCACGGGTGGCTATGTCGCGGCGATCCGAGGGGCGCAACTTGGCCTCAAGGTCGCGGTTGTGGAGTCAGACAAGCTGGGGGGCACCTGTCTGCACAAGGGGTGTATCCCGTCCAAGGCGTTGCTGCGGTCTGCAGAAGTCCTTGAGCAGACGCGCTCGGCGCAAGCGTTTGGCGTACTGGCGCCGGAGGTCTCCTTTGATTTGGCCGCCGCGATGGAGCGCAAGGGAAACATCGTGTCGCAGCTTCACAAAGGTGTGGAGTTCCTCATGAAAAAGTACAACATTCAAGTGTTCCCCGGCTACGCTCGCGTGATGGGGCCCTCGATATTCTCTCCGACGGCGGGTGCCGTTCGAATCGAGCAGGCCGATGGCCAGTCTCAGATCCTTTCCCCTCGCGCGACGATCGTTGCGACCGGATCGCGGCCACGGGCCTTGCCTGGCTTGGCGTTCGACGGGGTTCACGTGTTGTCTTCAGACGACGCGCTGGAGATGTCGCAATTGCCGGCCTCGCTGCTAATCATCGGCGGGGGCGCGATCGGGATGGAGTGGGCGTCCATGATGAGTGACTTTGGCGTTGACGTCACCGTGGTGGAAGCATTGCCGCGGATTCTGGCCGCCGAAGATGTGGAGATCTCGGCGGAGATGTCACGGATCATGAAAAAGCGCAAGGTTCGCGTCTTGACGGGCGCCCAAGTGGATCCAGCCAGTTTTACAGTGCAGGGAGATGTGTGTACCCTTGAGGTGAGGACAGGAGACAAGTCCGAAACGCTGACGGCCACGCAGATTTTGGTGGCCGTAGGCCGCGAGGCCAGCGTGCACGATCTTGGTCTGGAGGCGACGGGCGTCGTCGTAGAACGTGGTGTGATCAAGGTCGATGGCTCGATGCGGACAGCGGAGAAGGCGATCTATGCAATTGGAGATGTCGTGGGTGGCCTGCAGTTGGCCCACGTTGCGGCGCACGAAGGCATCCTCGCCATGGAGGCGATTGCCGGACGCAACCCGGTGCCTTTGGATTACGACCAAGTGCCACGGTGCACGTACAGTCGGCCTGAAGTCGCGAGTGTCGGTCTGACAGAGGCACAGGCACGCGAGCGAGGGCACGACGTCAAGGTGGGCAAATTTTCATTTCGAGCGATCGGCAAGGCGTTGGTGCAAGGGGATCCGGATGGATTCGTCAAGGTCGTCGCCGATGCCGTGTCGGACGACTTGCTGGGTGTGCACATCCTCGGGGCGCATGCGACAGAGCTGATCTCTGAGGCTGGGCTTGCACTTGTGCTTGACGCCAGCCCGTGGGAAGTGGGCCAGTCGATCCATCCGCATCCGACTCTTTCCGAGGCGCTTGGCGAGGCGGTGCTCGCGGTCGAGGGATTGGCAATTCACGGTTGACTTTGGCGAATGCGGACATGGATGATTCCAGGAAGAGGTGAGCTGACGTGACGGAGGAGACCTCTGTGCGGCATCACGAATTGGGTTTGTCGGATGAAGAGGTACTGGATATGTATCGCACGATGCTCCTGGCGCGCGCGCTCGACGAGCGCATGTGGCTGTTGAACCGCGCCGGCAAGCTGCCATTTATCGTGTCTTGCAAGGGGCAAGAGGGGGCACAGGCAGGGATCGCGTTTGCGCTTGACAACACGCGGGATTATATCGCCCCGTACTATCGCGATCTGGCGGTGGTGCTGCGCTTCGGGCAGACGGCGCGGGACGTGATGTTGTCAGGCTACGCCCGGCGCGAGGACCCAAGTAGCGGAGGACGTCAGATGCCCGGACACTTCGGGTCGCGAGCGCACCGCATCCTGTCAGGATCAAGTCCGGTCGCGACCCAGATCCCGCACGCCGTTGGGCTGGCGCTGGCCGCGAAGATTCGCGGGGAGCGGCTTGTGGCGTACACGTCATTTGGCGAAGGTTCGAGCAACCAGGGAGACTTTCACGAGGCGTGTAACTTTGCGGGTGTTCACAAGTTGCCTGTCATCTTCTTTTGCGAGAACAACTATTATGCCATCTCGGTACCGCTCGCGCGTCAGGTTGCCTGCGAACGTGTGGCAGACCGGGCCAGTGGCTACGGCTTTCCAGGGATCACGGTCGATGGCAACGACGTACTGGCGGTGTTCAAGGCGGGGCGCGATGCGGTCTTGCGCGCGCTCGATGGTGGTGGGCCGACTTTGATTGAGGCCTTGACGTATCGAATCAATCCGCATTCGAGTGACGATGATGATCGGGCGTACCGCTCCCGTGAAGAAGTGGAGCTGGCCAAGCAAAAAGATGCGCTCGTCACCTTTGCCGAGTATCTGCGACAAGTTGGCGTCTTGACGGCATCGAACGAGGCGCAACTAAGTCATGAGGTGACCAACGAAGTGGACGCTGCGACCGCCTATGCGGAGGCCGCGCTGTCGCCTGACCCCGCCGATGCAATGAAATTCGTTTACGCCCCTTGACCGTGTACACTGCGCACTGAGCAGTAACCAGGAGATGAAAAGGTCGGGCTAGGAGGATGTTCAGGTGGCTATCAAGCTGTATATTGACGCGATCCGCGACGCGCTGCAGTACGAGATGCGTCGGGATGAGAGCATTTTCGTGCTTGGCGAGGACGTCGGCGTGCGTGGTGGCGTGTTTCGGGTGACACAGGGGCTGATCGAGGAGTTTGGCGAAGCCCGGGTCATTGACGCGCCGCTCGCCGAATCCGCGATCGTCGGCGTGGCGATTGGGGCGGCCGTCTATGGCATGCGTCCGGTCGCCGAGATTCAGTTTGCCGATTTCATCTTGCCTGCGGTCAATCAGATTATCAGCGAGGCCGCGAAAATGCGGTATCGTTCCAACAACGACTGGTCGTGCCCGATGGTGATTCGCGCCCCCTACGGCGGTGGCGTTCACGGTGCGTTGTATCATTCACAGAGTCTCGAGGCGTTGTTTTATCATGTGCCGGGGCTCAAGGTCGTGATTCCCTCTACGGCGGCGGACGCCAAGGGGCTGCTGATCGCGGCGATGCGCGACCCTGATCCGGTGCTCTTTTTTGAACACAAGGGACTCTATCGACTCGTCAAGGATGATGTGCCTGACGGCGAGCACGTGGTCCCGATCGGGAAGGCGGCACTTCGGCGTGAGGGTACCGATATCACGGTGATCACCTATGGTCTGATGGCGCACTATGTGCTTGAAGCTGCGCAGGACCTCGAGCAGGAGGGCATTTCGGCGCACGTCCTGGACCTGCGCTCGATCTTGCCCCTGGATCGTGAGGCGATCGTGGCTGCGGCGCGCGAAACGGGCAAGGTGCTGATTGTGCATGAGGACAACAAGACCGGCGGCGTCGGCGCGGAGGTGTCGGCGATTATCGCTGAGGAAGCACTCTTCGATCTGGATGCCCCGATCGCACGTTTGTGCGGTCCTGATATTCCGGCGATGCCGTTCAATGCCCCGCAAGAGAAGTTCTATATGCTGAGCCCCGCCAAGATCGCCGAGGCGATGAGGCAGTTGGCTGCATTTTAAGGAGTGAGTGCGATGGCGCAGGTCAAGATGCCCAAACTCGGCGAGAGCGTAACCGAGGGTACGATGGGTCGCTGGCTGAAGCAAGTGGGGGATACAGTTGGCAAATACGAAGCCCTCGCGGAGGTCGTCACGGATAAGGTGAACGCGGAGATCCCGTCTGACTATGTGGGCGTTCTCACGGAAATCCTCGTGGGCGAGGGGGAAACCGTAGCGGTGGGGGTGCCGATCGCGGTGATTCGCGAGGCCGGCGACGCGGCGGGCGAGGTGAGCGAGGCAGCGGGGACTCCGGACGGTGCGCGCGTGACGAGCCCGCAACATGCACCCGACGCAGCCAGCGCGCCCGGCGTGAAGGGGTCGGCGACTCAGGCGAGTCCGGCGGGGGAGGTAAGTCGTCCCGCGGACGCCGACAAGGTCGCGTCGGAGATCGGACGAGGCCCGAGCGCCAGCCGTTTCTCCCCAGCCGTGCTCCGTCTCGCCCAAGAACGCGGTCTCAATCTGGCTCAGATCCAGGGGACTGGACTCGGCGGGCGCGTGACGCGCAAGGACGTGTTGGCTCAAGGTTTGGTGCAAAAGGGCCGCGGGAGCGATGGGCGCACCGGCGCATCCGCTGACGCCGAAGGGGAGGAGCCACTGACGGGTGGGCAGGCGGGTGCCGGTGCCAGCGCAGACGTTGGGAGTGGGGGCAGTGCGGCCAGCGCTGAAGTGACGGATGCCGAAGGCACGCGAATCCCGCTGACGGCAGTGCGCAAGACGATTGCCCGACGGATGCTCGAGAGCAAGCAGACGGCACCGCATGCGTGGATGATGGTGGAGGTGGATGCCACCTCGCTCGTGCGCTTGCGTGAGCGGCAAAAAGCGGCGTTTAAGGCTAAAGAGGGGATCGACCTGACGTTCTTGCCATTTTTCATCAAGGCGGCCGTCGAAGCCCTTAAGGAGTTTCCGATGGTCAATTCACAGTGGGCAGGCGATCACATTCTGCAAAAGCGCGAGGTGAACATCTCCATCGCGGTCGCCACTCCGGACGCCCTGGCGGTACCCGTGATCCACCGCGCCGACAAGATGAGCATCTACGGCCTCGCTTCGGCCATTGCCGACTTGGCGCAACGCGCCCGGGCCGGTCGGCTCACGCTTGACGACGTGCAGGGAGGCACCTTCACTGTCAATAACACGGGAGCGTTTGGGTCGATCCTCTCGCAGCCGATTATCAATGCTCCGCAGGCAGCCATTCTGTCCGTGGAGGCGATTGTCCGGCGCCCGATGGTGCAAGCCGATGACAGCATCGCGATTCGCTCCATGGTCAATGTCTGCATGAGCCTTGACCACCGCATCCTTGACGGCTGGGTTGCAGGCCAGTTCATGAAGGCTGTCAAGCGACTTGTCGAGGGGTACAACGAGCAGACGCCACTCTACTGATCGAGGGGACGGCGGGGACGCGTTGAC
>JAPNUJ010000133.1 GCA_026627155.1 Bacillota bacterium
GTTGCCAACCGCATTGCCGTTCGCGTCAACGACTTGCACCGCAATAGCGTCCGTGGACTGACCGTTGGCTGCAACAGAGGCCGTCGCAGGTGTCAACGTCAGGCCAGCAGCTGCGCCGTACGCGCTGATCTTGAGGGCTGCAGTTGTAACTCCGTCAACCGTAGCCGTCACGTTGTACGTGCCAGCAGCCGAGGCCACAAACTGACCAGGCATGTTCGGGTTGAAGAAGCCGTTGGCGTTGTCAACCGAGTACGTCACCATAGCGGTTGAAGGAAGCGTGTACGTCGCGCCGCTTGCCGTTTTCGCAACGATGGTCAGTTGCTCCGCGGTTCCTGGGGCGATGCTTTGGCCACCCGTCACAGACACGGTCACGCCAGCCGGCAAGAGTTGACCTTGCAGGTAAGCGAGCATGTTGTTCAGGACGATCGCGGCGGTCGCACGGTCCATATAGACCTGCTGTTGTGCCGTCGTGTCGGTGCCGCCTTGGAACGTCGTCAGCGTGTTCTGCGTGAAGTTCACGCCATCCCACAGTCCGATCGACTGAGCAAAGGCCATCGGCGACATGCCGTTCAGGTCTGCTTTCGTCAGCGTGCCGTTGGCTTCGAGTGCCGACACGAAGAAGGCAGCCGCATCGCCGAAGGACGCTTGGTAGTTCTCGTTGAAGTTGTAGCCCGGCTTCACGCCGATCCAGTACGGGTTGATCCAGTTGTTCTCTTGTGCCGCGCCAACGTAGTTGAAGTCCCAGTTTCCCGGAGGCACGTCAGCGTAGTACTGGGCGTTCGCCACAGGCTTGACGCCGGTGGTGGACTCGAGTGCGTTCATCAGGTAGGCGAGGAACTCACCGCGGCTGACAACATAGCCGGGTTTGAACGTGCCGTCGCTGAAGCCGTGGATGTAGCCTTGCGAGGTGAGGCTGTTGATGGCGGTTGCGCCATAACCGCCGGCCGTTACGTCAGTGTACGTGCTGGCAGATGTGGCTGCGAACGCGGCCGGAGCTAACGCGCCCAAAACCAGTGCTGCTGCAGCGATGCTTGAAATCGTGCGTTTCAATCAAGTTCCTCCTCAAGTTGTTCCAAGAATAAATGCCGTGTTGCCTGGCCATACTGTCCTGCAGAAGCGCAGAACGCGGTTGTCATGATCCAATGTCCCTGTGCAGCCGTTTCCGACTTCCTTCGTCGGAGCGCTTGCGAACGCCATAACCTCTCCCCGTCCCACGCATTCGGTCGGCGCTGGTATGACGAGATCCCTTCGGGCGTGTCAACACAGGATGACATCCCTCCCCTCAGTAGCAAGCTTTGTGGTGCATACAAACACGTTGAGAGACTATGCGACCCGGCATCGTGAAAACCGGGACTTCTATACTGACGACGCACGAGTGCGGTTGGTTACAATCCTCACAGAAATCTCCGTAAGAATCGTCGAAAGCCTGTCAGCACGGCTCCTACACTTCGCATTATAGTCGAGATTCACGAACCTCGTAAAGCGCGCGATAGTGGAAATAGGGGAAAATGTTCACCTTGCCTAGCAAGTTCTGTGCAATCTGGTCAGCGATTCTAGCGATCGCGACCACGGCCGAACCTGCCATCAGGTGCTACATCCCCAATCTCGTTCTTCAGTGTACCAGATTTCGAGTCCGCTTGGAAAGAGCATACGCCTTAAATTCTATCTTTTTGTCGCAATATCTCGCATCTTCATCAAATCTACATACTTCCGGGGTGTGAATCGCCCGTCAAGAGTGCATAAATGGCGGCCGTGCGCGCTGTGCTTTGGGCCAACCCATAGCGCGTGCGGACCCTGTGCAGGGCATTGGCGCCAAGTTCCTTCCTGAGCTCCGGATCAGAGAGAACTTCGGTCAGCGCGCGCCCCAGCGCCTCGACGTCGCCAACGGGAAACAGCAACCCCGTGGCGTCGTCCGACTGACTCGCATCCACTACGACCTCCCTCAACCCTCCCACGCGAGACGCCACCACCGGCAACTGGGCGATCATGGCCTCGAGCACGGAGATCGGCAACCCTTCCATTTGCGAAGTGAGGGCAAACACGTCGGCCTCGGCTAAGATCGCCAGGACGTCCGTGCGCACGCCCAGCAAATGGACGCGGTCCGCCAGTCCGGTATGCGCCGCGATCGCATTTTCAATGGCCTGTCGTTCTGAACCCTCGCCCGCGAGTAGCAGATGCACGGGACGACTCTCGATCATCGCCGGCACGCGAGCGAAGCCTTCGATCAGGACATCGTGGCGTTTGACAGGATGCAGCCGCGCCGCGCAGACGACGAGCAAGGCGTCATCCGAGATCCCCAGTTGCCTGCGCAACGATAGAGGGGCCCGATGCGCGGCTTCGAGCAGCGAGTCACATAAGGCGATGTCCACGCCATTGCCTACTAAAACCAACTGCGACTCGGGGTACCCGCGGTCGCGCAACACGCGAAGTATCGCTTCAGACACCGCGATCACCTTCGCCGACCAGCGCCGCGTCAACCGCTCCAGCGCCATAAACACCGTACGCTTGGCGGCCGAGGCGTAATCGTAGTATAGATCACTATGTACAGTCGTCACGACGGGAATGCCGAGTTGCCGCCCGGCCAGCCGCCCAGCCACACTGGCGCGAACGCCGTGTGTATGGATGACATCGACTTGCGCGTCGAGGGCCACGCGGGCGATCGCACGCGCCTCCTCGAAGGGATGCCTGCCTGCGATCCGCACGATCGCAAGGCCCGCCTCACGCGCCTTTTGCGCAAACTCCGCATCGACGGAGACGGCGATCAGCACGTGAATGCCATCGGCCTGCAAGCTCTTGCACAGGGCGAGGACTTGGGCCTCTGCACCGCCGTATTCCCCTGCCGCCAGTACGTGCAGTACCCGCAGTGAATGGACGCGACGCTCCCGACCCTCAGTATATGCATGTGGTTCCGACCCGTATGCCACCTGTTTTCGCTCCCCGACTGAAGTACAATAGGGCATGGTTGACTGAATAGACTAGCCACTAGGCCAAAAGGAGGTCACCCGGTCTGTCAGACGATGCGCAACCCCATGTTGATCACAGCTCTCACGTATGGGCCTCTGATAGGTTATCCTATCGTACGCTCGCCGAACCTGTCCACAAGGAACTGACGGAAAAGCGCTCCCGCTTTCTCGCGTCGCTGTTTCCCGTGTCGACAGAAGGGGAGGCCACGGACATCCTCGACGCCATTCGCGCCGAGCACCCCTTGGCCTCCCACCATTGTTACGCCCTGCGCGTGCTGCCGCTGATCGAGCGCGCGAGTGACGACGGCGAGCCGCAGGGCACTGCCGGTCGTCCGATGTTGCACGTGCTCCAGCGTCACGACTTGCACGATGTCCTCGCCGTCGTCACCCGTTTCTTCGGCGGCACGCTACTCGGCGCCGGCGGGCTTGTCCGCGCCTACACCCAGGCGGTGGTCGATGCCCTGTCGGCGGCCAGCATCGCGACACTTGTCCGCCACGCCCACTTCGAGGTCATCCTCGACTACGCCACGTACGATCTCGCCACCCGCCGCTTTGCGGAGGCAGGCTGGACCTGCCTGCCGACATTTGCCGAAGCGGTGCACATCGCGCTGTGCGTGCCCGCATCCGAGGAATCGGCTGCCCAGGCCGTGATTGCGGGGCTGACGCGGGACCCCGCGCCCATCTTGCCGAGCCGCTACTCGATGCGCCCGACGCTGTAGGCCATCCCGCGGCGCAGAGGCGGGAGAGTCCGTCTGGTTTGCAGGCGGTCGGCGCTCGGTCGGCGCTCAGTCCTCCCTTACCCCACGCTCAGTCCAGGTTCAGTCCACGCCCAGCTCCGTCAAGGATTCCATCTTCTCGGCGAGATCCCTTCGGTCTTGCCGCGCCATGCGTTCTTCGGACTCGAAACGCTCCTGGCGCAACCTGACGTCGGTTCTCCTCTGTTCGCGCAGCGTCATGCGTTCAAACCGCTGTCGGGAGATCGCCTGCACCAACTCCCCCGCAGCGCGATCAAAATGATCCTGCACCGTCACAAACTTCTGCGAGGTGGTGACAACCTCCCCCGAGAACAGCCGAATCTCGCCTTTTCGCCCAGTCGCTCCGAGGATGTTGCGCAATTCTTCGATCTTGTCGAGACGGACGTAGCCGTAGAGCCCGTCCCCCTGTACCTTCGCCTTGCACATCTGCGCCGTCATGAACGCATGCGGTGGGTGCACCACTGGAATCGTCTGCGCACCGCTCCGCTTCGTCCTGTAGCGGGCCACATACCCCTTCCACGCAATCCCCTCCATCAGCAGTGCGGTGCGCATGATGGCACGCGGCTTCAAACCCGTCAGGACACTTGTTCCATCCGCCAGAACCACGCGGGTTGCGTATCCAGAATTGTCGTACGTCGGAATCACGGCCACCATGTCGAGCAACCGCCATGCATCGTTCTGCGCTCCCATCAATTTGCCTCCCCAACCGTTTCGAAACGGACTCGCGCTCTCGGTGACTGACTTCACATTGCCATGTAGCGATCCATCTCGTATAGCTACACTATCACAGTCTTTGAAATCCGCATAGACTATCTGAGTGATATATATGAATCCAGTGAAATTTACGGGATTTTACGCGAATTTGGGGAAGAATTCTTGCACTATAGAAGAATTTACGGAGGAAAGATGTCAGATTCGACGTTTGCCGGTTTCTTTTCCGTGCTTTACGCTGTCCATGACTTCCAAATCGAACGCCGGATCGGGTCGGCGAAAGGACGTAAGTATGGCGCAAATGGCACCATCCCACACTCATTTTGATGCCCCGTGCGCGGGGCGCGAGATCGACCACTTTCTCCCGATCGTCCTGTTGGCTCAGTCAGGCGACCCGGACGCCCGTGCCCAACTGTGCGAGCAGTT
>JAPNUJ010000134.1 GCA_026627155.1 Bacillota bacterium
ATGCTGATCGGGAGCCAGTTGACCTTACCGGGGACGGGGAGTCCGACTTCGAGCGCCAGCAGTTTGGCCCAGCAGAACATGTACTGGATGGAACATGTGATTCACGCGGAGGCGGGTGGGGAATCGCTGGATGCGCAGATCGCGGTCGGCGATGTCATCCTGCACCGCTTGGATGCGGGCGGCTACGGCAGCACGGTCCATGATGTGGTGTTTCAGGTACTGGACGGGCACTACCAGTTCACCAGCGTAGCCAACGGCTACATCTGGTCAGCACCGAATGCCTCGAGTATTCAGGCTGCGCAGGACGTGCTATGGTACGGCCAAGATGTTGCGCCAGGGGCGATGGTCTTTTACAATCCTGCGATGACCCCGGCATCGAGCTGGGTTCGCTCACAACCGTATCTTGCGTCGTACGACAACTTGGTATTCGCCAAATAAATTGGGGGCGCAGTCCGACTCTGGACACCCGCACCCCTTCATGCTAGACTCTAGGCACAAGAGATCTTGCGCCGTCAAGGGCAAGACCTGACGAGAGGGAGCGATGGGCATGCTCCGTGTGCTGGGCATTATCGGTGCCGTGGTGGGCCTGGGGATCGGCTTTGTCGCCATGATCTCGTATGGTTCCGGGTTGATGATGTAGACGTGACGCAGACGCATCGGTCATTGCGCAAGAAGAAGCCGCACGGGCTGAATCACAGCCCGTGCGGCTTCTTCTTTCCTTCAGAGATGGGATGGGCTCGCGCGACGGTCCGCCGTCAGGCGAGGACTTTGCTGCGCTGATCCTCGATGGTCTTCATGAGGGAATCGAACGAGTCGGCAAACGACTTGAGCCCTTTTTGCTTCAGTTCCATCCCGATCTTCTGGACGTCGATGCCGTGGCGCGCGCAGCTTGCCAATACGTCTGCATCGTCAGCCGCATGCTGATCGACCGTGCGGCGAGCGGTACCGTGATCCAGAAAAGCCGATAGCGTCTGTGGCGGCATCGTGTTGACGGAATCGGGCCCAATCAACGTGTCCACGTACAAGACGTCGCTCAACTGAGGGTTTTTCGTCCCCGTCGAGGCAAATAGCGGTCGCTGCACTCGCGCCCCTTTGGCCTTCAGTGCCGCGAAGCGGGGCTCGGCATAAAGGTGTTGAAACACGCGATAGATCTCGCGCACATTGGCGATCGCGACTTTGCCCTGGAGTTCTTTCAGCGCCGCTTCACTCGCAACGCCCTCGACGGCCGCGTCGACGCGACTGACGAACAGGCTCGCCACTGAGGCGACGTCATCGACCGGTTTCCCTGCAGCTGCACGGTCTTCCAGGCCAGAGAGATAGGCGTCGGCGACGTCTTTCATATCTTGAACGGTAAACATCAGCGTCACGTTGACGTGGATGCCCTCAGAGATCAATTGACGAATCGCCTTGAGTCCTTCCGGTGTGGCGGGGACCTTGATCATCAGGTTCGGACGACTGACCAGGTGTGATAGACGGCGTCCTTCCGCGATCGTTTGTTGGTGATCGTCGCACAAGGCGGGTGGAACCTCGAGGCTGACGAATCCGTCGGCGCCGTGTGCGCTGTCGAATACCGGCCGCAAGACATCGGCGGCGCGCTGGATGTCGCCGATCGCCAGGACGTCGTAGATCTCTATCGCCGTCTTGCCTTGCTTGGCCAGTTCGGCAATGTGGTCGTTGTACAGGTCGCTCTTCGCAATCGCCTGTTCAAACAACGTCGGGTTCGAGGTCACGCCGCGCACCCCGTCGTCCACCCAGCGTTTGAGCCCGCCGTCCTCAATCAGGTCCTTGCGAATGTAGTCGAGCCAAGGGCTCTGACCTTGCTCGTGAAGCTCGTGAAGTTTCGTCATGGTTACTTCCCTCCAAACAATTTTTTTGCTCGTTCCATGCTTTTTTGCGCCGCAGCCACGACGGCCTCCGCGGTAAAACCGAATTCTTTAAACAGTGTCTCGGCCGGCGCCGACGCGCCAAAGTGGTCGATGGCCACGATTTGACCGGCGTCGCCGGTGTATCGTTCCCAACCGAAGGGATGAGCCATCTCGATGCCGACGCGGGCATGCACATGCGGCGGTAGCACAGACTCTTTATACGCGTCCGACTGCGCTTCGAAGAGGGCAAATGAGGGCATGCTCACCACGCGAACAGCGAGTCCCTTGGCGGTCAATTGTTCCTTGGCCACCATGGCCAGGCTGACTTCTGAGCCGCTCGCGATGAGCATCACATCGATTTGATCGCCGGCCTCCGGAGACAGCACGTATCCGCCTTTTTTGACGCCCTCCATAGCCAAGTCTTGACTCCCAGGCAAGATCGGCAACTTTTGCCGGGTCAGGGCGAGCGCGACCGGGTTCTCGGACTGGCTCACCGCGTAGATCCAGGCGGCGCTCGTTTCGTTGGCGTCCGCCGGTCGGAGGGTGACAAGACCTGGAATCACGCGCAGGGCAGCCAACTGCTCGACGGGTTGATGGGTTGGACCATCCTCACCGACGCCGATGCTGTCGTGCGTGAACACATAGATCACGGGGAGCTTCATGAGCGCGGCGAGGCGGATCGAGGGCCGAAGGTAATCGGAGAAGACCATGAAGGTTCCGCCAAACACGCGCAGCCCGCCATGCAGTGTCATCCCGTTCATCATCGCGCCCATCGCGTGCTCGCGTACACCAAACCAGATGTTGCGGCCGCTGTAGTCCGGGTAGGTCAAGATGGGCTCGCCGGTGATCGTCGTCTCGTTGGAGCCAGACAGGTCGGCGGAGCCGCCAATCAACAAAGGCATGTGAGCGGCGATTGCGTTCATCGCCGCGCCAGACGACTGGCGCGTGGCTTGAGACCCGGCGCCTGTCTCGTAAAAGGGCACTGTACTGGCGAATCCCTCTGGCAATGCGCCCGTCAGGGCGGCGTGCAGGGTTTTGGCGAGCTCAGGATACTCCTTTGCGTAGCCCGCCAACAGCGTGTCCCATTCCTTTTGAAGGGTCTGGCCCGCCTGCACGTGTTGCGCAAACAAAGGCTTCACTTCATCCGGCACGTAGAACAGCGGGGCATCGTCCGGCCAGCCATACGACTTCTTGGCGAGCTTGGCCTCCGCTTCACCTAGGGGGCTTCCGTGAGCCTTGGACGTCCCTTGGCGATTCGGGCTGCCATAGCCGATGATGGTGCGAACCTCAATCAGCGTCGGTTGGCCTTTGCCTTCTCGGGCAATCTTCAGGGCCGCCTCGATGGCAGCCAGGTCGTTCCCATCCTCCACGCGCAGCACCCGCCAGTTGAGCGCTTCGAACCGCGCCGCGACGTTCTCGGTAAAGGCGTTGGACGTAGGGCCGTCAAGCGAAATGCTGTTCGAGTCATACAGCACGATCAGTCGATCCAGTTGCTGATGTCCAGCAAACGACGTGGCCTCATACGAGATGCCTTCCATGAGATCCCCGTCGCCAACGAGGGCGTACGTATGGTGGTCGATCACGGGGTAGCCCGGCTTGTTAAACTGACTGGCCAGGTGACGTTCTGCGAGTGCCATGCCGACGGCGCCCGCGATCCCCTGGCCAAGAGGGCCGGTGGTCATCTCCACGCCTTTGGTGTGCCGATACTCCGGATGGCCAGGTGTCTTGCTGTTCCATTGCCTGAACTGCGCCAGATCGTCAGTGGTGAGGCCATAGTCAAACAGGTGGAGCAAGCTGTACAAGAGGGCCGATCCGTGACCGGCCGACAGAACGAAGCGGTCGCGGTTGGGCCAAGTGGGATCTTTGGGGTTGTGGCGCATGATGTGAGACCATAGAACGTACGCCATCGGGGCTGCGCCCATCGGCAATCCCGGATGACCCGAGTTTGCTTTGTCAACGCTGTCGATGGCCAGCGTTCGAATGGTCGCAACAGCCAATTGCTCAAGTTCTCGCCGCGACTTCGTGGTGGTGGATGTGGACATAGGTTCGAATTCCGCCTCTCTCTGTAGCAGATGTGCTATGTACTCCCTCCATTATGCCTTAAATCCGCGCGATTCGCTAAGTCTTTTGGTGGCCCCATGGCAATTTTCTGTGGACGTGGGTGTGCGGTTGGGTTTCGAAACGACTACGCAACGCAATCTGGTTGCAGTCTCTCTGGTGCGATTTGCTTTGACTTGATGCGCAGGAGATCGGTAGAGGAAAGCGGCAGTGAACCAACTCCAAGACCCGTCGAGGACGCGCATTGGCAAACCGGACGGAGTCACAAAATTACCCCCACTTTTGACGCTAAATTGGATCCGTGACCTCAGGAGTGGCGCCAATCCGTGTCATCCGTCGGTGTTAATTTTCCGCCTTCCTCGTCAGTGTCTCTCGCTCCTGTCGACATTCGGTTCCGCGCTTCGACTCTGTAACAAAGGGCGAACGGTAAAGGCATCGAATCTAGTACAGCAGGCGACGGCTGGGAGCCCGCCCACAAAGGCATCGCGCCTACGACACGTGGCGCATTCTCAGGCGCGCCGCTCGGCCTCCCGGTCAGTCCCTTGCGGGGGGCGCTCTTACTTGGCTCTTACTTCTCGTCCTTGCTTGCTTGCGGACATCAGTGCCCCGGAGATCCGTAGCCGCCTCTCTAGTCTCCAGAAAGTAAAGACAGCACAGAATATGGGCGTTTACGAGACGCAAAAGACGGCGGCGTCTGTCCCTCGCCCACTAACGGGTCAGCTGACCTTACTTCCGATCGAGAAGGATCCGTAAGTCCCAAAGTGAGACTTGCGATGCAGAAAATTCTCATTTTAGGACTGCTCGGACTTTGGAGGAATCAAAGTGACACTTACGGAGAGGATCCGTCTCATTTTGGGATGACAGACTCGGCATCTCGATGAAACCACTG
>JAPNUJ010000135.1 GCA_026627155.1 Bacillota bacterium
GTGCGTCCGCTCAGCAGCACGCTGAGCGCTTCTTGGATCTCGCGCTCCACCAACGTGTCGAGTGCGCTGGTGGCTTCGTCGAGCAGCACGATGCGCGGGCCGCGCAGCAGCACTCGAGCAATCGCCAGACGTTGACGCTCGCCGCCTGACAGGCGGTGCCCGCGTTCGCCGACGACGGTATCAAAGCCGTCTGGCAATGCTTCGATCGTGGAGAGGATCTGGGCAGCCCGACAGGCCTCGACTAATTCTTCGTGCGTCGCGTCTGTGCGTGCAAACAAGAGATTGTTTCGCACGGTGTCATGAAAGAAAAATGGATCTTGCGGCACCAGTCCCATCTGGGCCCGCAGTGACGCCAGTCGAAACCGACGAATGTCGATTCCGTCGAGCAGGATCGCGCCCGAGGTCGGATCGGCAAAGCGCGGCAACAGGTTCATCAGCGTCGTCTTTCCGGCTCCGCTCGGACCTACCAAGGCGATCATGTGCCCGGGGGGCGCGACGAGATTGATTCTGTCGAGCACCAGACGGGCTTCTTTGCCAGGTTGCGGCGGATACGCAAAGGATACGTCGCAAACCTCCAGTCTGGGTGCTCCCAGGTGTGTCGTGTGCGCGTCCGCGGCTGGGCCCGACGCAGGCGACACAGGAGCCGCCGGTACGTCGTCCGGGCCGTCCTGCACCTCAGGTTCGACGTCGAGAATCGCGTAAATCCGGCGGAACAGGGCGATGGACGAGAGGATGCTGACCTGCAGTTGAGCAAACTGACTCAGCGGACCGTACAGCCGACCAAGCAGCGCTGTGAACGCGACGATCGTGCCGAGCTGCATGTGTCCGGTGATCGCCAAATAGCCGCCATATCCCCATAGCAGCGCCGGTCCAACCGACGAGAACATGCTCATCCACATCATCAGCCAGCGGCCGACGAGCGTGCGTTTGACCTCGAGGTCGCGCAAATCGAGGTTGACTTCGGAAAATCGGGCGGTTTCCTCCCGCTCGCGCCCAAAGATGCGCGTGAGCAGTGCACCGCTCACGCCGAACTGTTCACTCAAATGAACGGTAAGGCGTGACAGGCGATCCTGAATATGCCCCTGCAGTCCTTGGCGGACGCGCCCCACTCGCTGCGTGGGGATAACGAATCCCGGGACGACGACGAGTGAGAGAATCGTCAATTGCCAGTTCATGCTGAACATCAGAACGAGGGTGGAGGAGATCACCAGAACATTTGACAACAGCCCGACGAGCGTTGTGCTGATGACGCTCTGGATCGCAGTCACGTCGTTCATTACGCGCGACACCAGGTCGCCTGATTTGCGGGTGGCGAAAAAGCCAACCGTCTGGCGTTGGATGTGCTGAAACAGGGCGAGCCGATAGTCCGCCATGACGCTCTGAGCGATAATATTGGTCAGCCACGTCTGCCACACGCCGACCAGTCCGGTGAGAACGGCTGTTACGATCAGTGCGATCGTCAAGACGATGACCAAGTGCAGGTTGTGCTGCTCGATCCCGCCGTCGATGATATCGCGGGTATAGTAAGCTGGCAGCACGCCTCCGACTGCAGCGAGCAAAAGCAACCCGGTCACCAACAGGGCCTTCGGCCAGTAGGGGATCAACGATGTCAGGGCGCGGCGTATGATCGGCCAGTCAAATGTCTCGTTCTTCGCCAACTCCCGCATCTGGTAGCGATTGTGTCCGCCGCCACCGCCGCCGCCACCCCAGTTCATGCCCATGCCGATCACCTCGCAACGCAGTGCTCCATCTTCGAACAGATTCTCATTATACTCTATCGGAATTGTGACAATCGGTCCACTGCTGTCGGGCAGTCGCGAAGCTTTGGCATGATCAAGCAAATGTCAAGCAACGTGCCGTATGATCATCCAGGCAATGGCTGTTGCGAGCTCAGGGGAGACGAAGGGCGGATACGACGTGCGGGTGCTCGTGGTAGAAGATGAAAGACGCTTGCTGCGCGCTCTCGCGCAGCTCTTGCGCGACTCAAACTACACTGTCGATACGGCCGATAACGGACTTGACGGCCAGCGGCAGGCGCTTGAGAATACGTATGATGTCATCGTGCTTGACGTGATGCTTCCGGGACGATCGGGATACGATATCGTGCGGACGTTGCGCAAAGAAGGACTGTCCACCCCTATCCTCCTCTTGACTGCGAAAGACGCGGTGCGGGATCGGGTGGAGGGGCTCGATTGCGGTGCGGACGACTATCTCGTCAAGCCGTTTGCGACGCAGGAGTTGCTCGCACGCGTGCGCGCTCTGACCCGGCGAACCGGCGAAGTGATCGGTGCCGAGAGCTATGAGGTCGGACCGTTTGTGATGGACTCGGTGCATCGCGCCATCAGCTTGCACGGCGAACCACTGTCTCTGACACCGAAGGAGTTTCAGCTGTTGGAGTTCTTCTTGCGCCATCCCGGACAGGTACTGGCGAAGGAGCTGATTCTTGACCGCCTGTGGGGTCTCGAGGCGGATGTGAACATCGTGGAAACTTACGTGCACTTTTTGCGGCGCAAGCTCGATCTGCACCTGCGCGATCACGCGGAAGACCAGCGGCCATTTATCGAAACCCTGCGCGGCGTCGGATATCGCCTGAAAGGAGTGTGACGCCTTGTTCGCCAGCGCGCGCGTGAAGTTGATGCTGCTGCTGGCTGCAATCGTGACGGTGCTGTACGTGCTGGCGGGTCTCGTGGTCGGCGCGGTGATGAATGGCCTGACGCTCGGGCAAATCGATGCTGGACTCCTCCAAAGCGGTTACGTGCTGCTGCGCCATCCCGCCCTGATCGGTTTCGAGCTGGGCCGCTTGGCGCTGGGACCGGGTGCTGGTCCGGGACGGCGGAGCCCGAAACGGCAATTGGCGCTGATCGTAGTTCGGACGAGCAGCGGGCGCATCCTAGCCAGCAACGACATGGCCATGGCCAGGCGCTTGCCCGCTGTGCGCGCTCCCGCGACGAGTGGACAGCCGCAGTTGCAGACGTGGCACGACCGCCCGGCCGATCTGTTTCTGCGGGTGCTCACAGAGTCCGTGGTGCTTCCGAACTTTGGCCCCATTGAATTGCAAATCGGTGCTGATGCGCAGACGCAAATACAGGTCTTAGGGAACTTGTGGCGCGTTCTTGCGGCGGTCGGCGGGGCTGGATTTGTCGTCGTTCTGGTCGTCGGCTGGTATTTGTCCGGGTTGATTCTGCGGCCGATCGCGCGCTCGTGGCACCAGCAGCAGCGCTTTGTGGCGGACGCCTCGCACGAGCTGCGCACACCGCTGGCCGTGATCGGTTCGAACCTCGATCTCGCACTGAGTCGCGCCGCGACGGCGGGAGACAGCCTTGAAACACTTGAGTGGGTGAGCAATGCCAAGGCCGAGGCGCGGCGAATGAACCGTTTGACGGAAGACCTGCTCACGCTCGCCCGGTCGGATGGTCACGAGATTGTCTTGCAGCGCGGACAGGTTGACGCCGCAAAGCTGGCCCGGGAAGTGGTGGAGCGCATGGCGCCGTTGGCCGAAGTTGCGGGACTGACGCTGTGCCTAGAGGAACGCGAGCAAGACCAGCCGGTTCCGATGTGGGCAGATGAAGAACGGATCCGGCAACTGTTGGTGATTCTCGTCGACAACGCGATCAAGTACACGCTCGCCGGGGGTATTAGCGTCGCTGTGTCACGCCTGCGCAAGGGCGCGCTGATGCAAGTGCAGGATACAGGGATCGGACTCGATCCGCAGGAAGCGGCGCATGTGTTTGACCGCTTTTATCGCGCTGACAGCGTCCGCGAGCGCGTGTCCGGCGGTACGGGGCTCGGTTTGTCAATCGCGCGGTGGATCGTCGACATGCACGGCGGACGTCTGACCGTGCAGAGTGAGAAGGGTGTCGGCAGTGTGTTTCGGGCGTATATACCGGATGGTCACGCGGATCATGCGGGCCGGCTGCGCCTGACCCGCAAGATGTAACGGCCATATAGTCGATACTGTGCGTACAATATGAGCAATGTGCCAACGATATCCCACAGGATCGGCGATCGCAGGAACAGCCAGCCGATGCCCGTCAGTATCGCCACTCCCAGCGAGCAGGCGAGAACGAGGACACCAAAGCGGTTCCACGCGGGCTTGACTCCAGGAGCGCGCTTGGCCACGTGGCGGTTGTTGAGTTTGATGATGGCGACAAAACCGACGACGGCCGACAAACCCGACGCGAGGAAAGAGGGGAGAATCGGCGCAAACGCGAAATAGGATAGGAACTGCAGCAGAGCCGCCACCTTCGCCAACCACAGAAACTCCATGAACGAGAGTCCTTGGGAGTGGGCGGGTTCTGGATGCTCCACGAACATATCACCTCGCTTCACTTCGAAAAAAATCTGGGCGCCGCGCACTGCGTGCTCACGGGGAGTGACCGGCGGATGGATACGGTCTTTATGCGCAACATGGTGTTCTACGGTTATCACGGTGTTTTCCCCGAGGAGCGAAAACTCGGTCAAAAGTTCATCGTGTCGGTGTGGCTCACGTGCGACGTGACGGCAGCTGCGTTACGTGACGACATCGAGCTGACGGTAGACTACGCGGACGTGTATAATACAGTCAGGCAGGTGCTGGACGGTCCGCCGCGACGCTTGCTGGAATCGGCCGCCATCGCGGTTGTGAACCAGCTCTTGCTCCAGTTTACCATGCTTGAGAGCGTCCGTGTATGCATAGACAAGCCCGGAGCGCCGATACCCGGTATTGTGGACAGTGTTGGCGTCGACCTGACGCGCACGCGCGCGCAACTGGCGCGC
>JAPNUJ010000136.1 GCA_026627155.1 Bacillota bacterium
CCTTCCATGAACTTTACGGCGGCGGGTCGGTTTTTCACGAAGTCAGGCGAGTACGCAATCACGAGGAGGTCGGCTTTGACTTGTGAGTCCACCCATGTCAACAAATGTACTTTCTTCGAAGCCAGCGCAATGTTGGCAGCGGGCTGGGGCAAGATGGCCGCATCGACCTGCCCAGTCATAACGGCCGAGACAAGATTTGGAACCGTATGAAGGGGCGTGTCATTGACTTGGTTGATCGATAGATGATCTCGCTTCAACATCGTGCCGAGCAGGTAATCGAAGGTGGATCCGACGGATGTATCCCCAAATGACTTGCCGGCCATGTCTTTCACACTCGTCAGACCTGCTTTGTACGCCTTATCGCTGGCGACGAGTGCTTCAAATTGCTGTCCGGGCCAGATGCGCCCCTTATCCGCGACGATGTACTCGCGCTTTCCGCTATTCCACAAGTTAAATAGACTTGCCGTGAGACCTGTGGCGCTGACATCGTAACTGTTCGCGGCAGTGGCGACGTCAATGGTGCCTGCGTCCGCGGAAATATTGAACTGCACGTTCAACCCAAGTTTCTTCCAATACCCCAGACCCTGCGCAAGAAACAGCGGCGCCGAACTGACCAACGGGGTCGTTCCGACGATGATCGGCGCTGCACCTGAAGTCTGCGCCGCGTTTGCAGGACTGAAGCCCGCAAGAAGGCTCAGCGATAAGAGGGCCGAACTTGCACCCTTAAACCAACTGCTTCTTGAAAAACCCAATGATGATCACTCCATTCTACATGTCGATCGAGGTCCTGCAGACCCCCACCTCGGTCTGGACGCTCTGGCAACATCCTGACCACAAAGGCTGCCTTTTTCGTGAATCTAGCCGGGATGCAAGAAGTATACTGGTTTACGAGAGTCGCGTAAATACACATCTGTGATCGGGCGCAAGATAAGCACCTGGGATCGACGCGTCGGAGGACGTGGCAACCGTCCGTAACCGGTTCTCCTCGCTGTGCGTACTCTGCGTGTATGAGGCATCAAAGACGCAGGGGAGGGGCAGCTTGCCATGGCGTGGACGATGCGCGGCAAATACCTATGGATCTGGGAACTTGACCAGACGCTCGGTGGGGACATCGCGGCGATCGCGACACTGGGGAGACAACTCGGCCTGGCTGGGTTCATCATCAAGTCGCACGACGGGGAGACAGTCTGGCAACAGTTCGAAGTGGCCTGCAAGCCGCTGCAAGCGGCGGGATTCGAAGTCTTTGCCTGGGGGTACGTGTATGGCACAGACCCGGAACAAGAAGCCCTGGCGGCGTTGCCTGGCATCGAAGCCGGGGCAACGGCGTACATCATCGACGCGGAGACAAGCTTTGAAGGACAACCCGAAGCGGCTACGCTACTTGGCACCACACTGCGTGCGCACAGTCCCGAGTTGCCGATCGGGTACGCGCCATTTGCCTTTCCAGCGGATCACCCGACCTTTCCCTACGCCGAGTTCAGTGCCTTTTGCGATGTCTGCATGCCGCAGCTGTACTGGGCGGAATTTGCGATGCCACCGGACGTGGCCCTCGCGCAGTCTCAGGCCCAGCTCGCAGCGTACGCTTTGCCGCTCGCGCCCATCGGACAGGCGTACGGCACGGCGACGGCCCAACAGATCACGCAGTTTGCGGCCGCCGTCAAGGCATCCCATGAGTCTGTGGTGAGTTTCTGGGATGTGCAGTCGGCCAACAGCCAGCAACTTCAAGCTATCGCGTCCATTTCGGGGTTTCCTGCGCTGGTGCCTACGGCTGTCAAAACCTCTGCAACCAAGACTGGAACCGCCGATCACGGAGGCATTGCTCCTACAGGAACAGCTCATGCAGGAGGTTCTGCGCGGACGAGGAGCGCGACGACTTTGAAGATGCCGGACGATGTTCAACCGAATGACTGGTTCTATGGTGCCGTACGCGATCTTTTGGAAGACGATGTGGTAACGGCCTACCAAGATGGACTGTTCAAGCCTGATGAACCGATCACGAGGGCGCAGGCGGCAGACTGGCTCAATCGCCTGCGCATCTTGTTGCAAGATCATGGCCGGCCCTGATGAGGTTGCACGGCGGCAACGCGAGGTCGTCCGTCCTCATAGGACTGCCGTGATGCGCGTTGCAGCCTCATTGAGCTCGACTGCAGCACGCACGAGCGAGAACCGCACATACCCCTCCCCGGAACGTCCAAACCCGATCCCGGGAACGCAGGCAATCCCGGTCTGCCGAAGGAGGCGATCGGCGAATGCCCGGGAATCTTCTGTCGTCGGCACTTTGGCCCACACGAACATCGTCGCTTGAGGTACAGGGATCGCCCAGCCGGCGCGGATCAAGGGAGCGAGAAAGGCGTCGCGTCGCTGGAGGTACAGGGCGCGGGCAGCGGCGATGGCGCCGTGATGGTCGCGAAGGGCTGCGATGCCCGCAGACTGGATGGGGGTAAATACGCCGTAATCGATATTGGATTTGATCACAGTCAAGGCTCGCAGAAGCTCGGCGTTGCCTGCGGCAAAGGCGAGGCGCGGACCTGCAAAGTGAAAGGTCTTTGACAGGGAGTGCATCTCGATCCCCACGTCCTTTGCGCCCGGACGGGCCAGGAACGACGGAGCTGGCCCTGCGGCTGAATCCGTGGAATCGAATGTCAACTCAATGTACGCGGCGTCATGCAGGACCCAGAGGTCGTACCTCTTGGCGAAGGCAATGGCATCGTCGAAGACACTGACTGGAGCCATGGCGGTCGTTGGATTGTTAGGATAGTTGAGGATCAAAAGCTTCGCGCGCCGGGCAATGTCCTCGGGGATGGCCTGCAGATCGGGAAGCCAAGCCTCGTCCTCCCGAAGAGGCACGGGGTAGGGCGTCGCACCAGCCAGTCGCACAGACACTTCGTAGATGGGGTAGCCGGGGTCCGGAACAAGCACGATGTCCCCTGGGTCCGCGACGGCAAGGGCCAAGTGCGCGAGACCATCCTGAGCTCCCAACAGCGTCAGGACTTCCGTATCGGAGTCCACATCAACTTGATAGCGTGCGCTGAGAAAGTGGGCCGCGGCCTGGCGAAACCCCGGCGTGCCCTGCGTTCGCGGATAGCCATAGGCGCCAGGATCGTCGATCGCGGCGTGAAGAGCGCTGTGGACATGGCGCGCGGGCGTCTGGTCCGGCGAACCAATGCCAAGGTCGATGACGGAGCGGCCCGCCTCCCGCAATTCACTCTTCTTTCGTTCCATCTCGAAAAATACAGCGCCGCTGATCGCTTTCAACCGTTCTGCGTGTGTGGGCAATGGGTTCACTTCCTGGACCAAAGTTTCTCCCACTATACAGGTGCGCTGGGCCTTGTGGCAACTCGGCGTGCGTTTCGTTGTACAATGGAGACAACGAGATCGAGTGGAAATGGAGTCGAGCGGCCAGTGGCAGAGGCGGACGTAGTAGTGATCGGCGGCGGGCCGGCGGGATTGATGGCCTGCGTGGGCGCGGCCCGGGCTGGAGCGCGTGTCATGTTATTGGAAAAGGGAGATCGACTCGGGCGCAAACTTCTGATCTCCGGCGGCGGACGGTGCAACGTGACCAACGCTCGCGGGATTGAGCACATCCTCGACAATATTCCGGGCAATGGACGGTTCTTGCAGAGTGTGTTGAGGCAGTGGTCCAACGAGGACATCGCTCACTTCTTCGCGCAACTGGGGGTGGCACTGAAGGAAGAAGATCGCGGTCGGCTGTTTCCTGTCACCGATCGGTCGGACACGGTGCTTCAGGCACTGGTGGGTCACATCGGTGACTTGGGGGTTGAGATCTGCCTGCAGTCGCCCGTTCAGGCTCTGGTCGTAACTGACGATGACGGTGGGCAGCCGGCCGAGTCCGGGCACGGCCTTTCCGGCTACCGTTCATCGATCCATGCCGCCGCGACCGACGGGTCACCTGCAAAACGCGTATGTGGCGTCGTGGTCGGGGGTGGACGCAGGATTGCAGCGCGCGCTGTCGTGGTGGCCACGGGTGGCTGTTCTGTGCCCAAGACGGGGTCTACGGGCGACGGCTATCGTTTCGCGGAGGCGGCGGGTCACCGCATCGTCGATGTGTACCCCACGTCGGTGCCGCTCATGGCAGACGACTGGTGGGTGCGCGAGCGAGTGCTCCAGGGAGTCTCCCTCTATGGCGTGCGGATTACCTTGTGGAGCAGCCGCGGCAAGGCCCTGTGTCGCGAAGAGGGGGATGTCGTGATGACGCACTTCGGCCTGTCCGGGCCCGCCGCGTTACGGGTAAGTCAATATGCCGTGAGGGAGCAGCAAAAGTCGGGCGCAGGGGCGCTGCGGATGACGATCGCGCTCTTCCCAGAGGAGACGGTGGAGCAAGTCAGTGGACGCTTGCAAGCCTTGGCCCGCCTGCACCCGCGCCGCTCCCTTAGAAATACACTGCGCGAGGTCACTGTCGAGCGCGTGGCCCAGCTGGTCTGTGGGTTGGCGAATCAAGATGCGGACGCGGAGGTCTGCAACTTGTCGCGCGCGCAGTGGCACAGCGTTGCTTCGCAGCTGCAAGGGCTGGCGATGAACGTGACGGGGACGCTCGGTCTTGAGCGGGCAACCGTCACGGGTGGGGGTGTGAACGTCAGGGAGATTGATCCGTCCACCATGGCGTCGCGAGTCACGCACGGTTTGTATTTTGCGGGAGAGGTCATGGATGTGCACGCGCATACTGGAGGGTATAATATCACCGT
>JAPNUJ010000137.1 GCA_026627155.1 Bacillota bacterium
CGACTCTGTTCCCGCGGCGATCCATTCGCTATACTATAGGGCATGGGATGATGGTGTAACTTTCGAGTGTCAGCGCAGACGGACAGTAGAAGGGATAAACTCGGGAGGCTAGAGGATGAGACCGCGAATCGGGGTATCTGTGAATTTTGAAGACCTTGGCAAGGGCCGTAATGGGATGTATATCGGCGCGGACTATACGGATGGGGTGTACGAGGCGGGTGGGCTGGCGGTGGTGTTGCCGTTTACGGTGGACGAAGATGTCATCGAAGATATCGCGGAGGACCTTGACGGACTGCTTCTGACGGGCGGGGTGGATGTGGATCCGGCGTATTTTGGAGCGGAGCCTTTGCCGGGACTTGGCGAGGTGACGCCTGTGCGCGACCGGATGGAGGCGCTCCTCATACGGGCGATGATGGCTCGCAAGAAACCGATCCTTGGGATCTGCCGCGGCGTCCAGATTATGAATGCGGTGCGTGGGGGGACGCTTCACCAGGACTTGCCGCGTGAGTGGAAGGGCCACTTGCAACATGCGCAAAAGGCGCCACGGCAGCACATGGCTCACGCCGTCGAGGTCGTGGGCGGCACGCGGTTGGCCGCGATCTATGAGGACCAGACAGTCCCGGTCAACACGTTTCATCATCAAGCGGTCGCAAAAGTGGCGCCCGGTTTTGTGGCCTGTGCGCACAGCAGTGATGGGCTGGTCGAGGCGATCGAGAAGCCGGGTGAGCCCTTCGTGTTAGGCGTTCAGTGGCACCCGGAGAATCTGTGGCGGGTGCACGCTGGCCATCGCCGGTTATTTGCCCAGTTCGTGGAGGCGACGGCGCGGCAACATGCGCTGAAGTAGTTGCAGGTCTCCGACCGTCGGCAGAAACAGTCCGCGGATCGGGCGTCTGGTTTGCCGGTGATAGTAGTAGACACACAGCATCAGGGCGACGACATAGGCGGCCGTTGAGCCGGTTGCCGCCCCCATCATGCCGATGTGGGGGATGAGAATCAGGCAGAGGCCGACGTTGATCACCACGCAGCAGGCCTGAAGAATCAGGGGAAAGCGCACCTTGCCTAACTGGTCCGTGAAAAACTGGGTAAATACGCCGACGACGCCATACCCCATCGTCCCGATGATCAGGATGCGAAATGGGGCGACGGAGCGAGCGTATTTGTCGCCAAATACGATGTGCATGAGGGGGGCGAAGATCAGGAGCATACCGATCGCGCCGATCACCAATACCCAGAAAGTCAACCGCACGCTCCGCTCCGTCAGCTCCATCGACCCTTCGCGTTCTTCGCGGGCAATTCGGGCGTACACGATCAGGGAGATGCTGTTCGCCACCTGCCAGAGAATCTCGGACGAAGTCACTGCGATCCCATATAATCCTGTAAACACGCTGCCCATCATCCAATTCACGGTAAATGCATCGCCACGGTAGTTGGCCTGAAGCAAGAGTCGCTGGACGGCAATTTGGTGACCGTAACTGAACATGGCGCGCCGCAATTCGGGATCGCGACGCGGACGAAACGACACGTTCGCCAGTCGGTGAGCCACGATGACGACCGCGGTTGTGGCGATGGCGTTGGTGATGAGCCAGGCCAGGAGGGTCATCGTCAGGGAATGCGCGCCAAGCCCGCCGTGCGCAAAGTGATAGATCAGCCACATGATGACGGCATAGGCGGCAAAGAGGAGCGACTGCAAGGTGTTGAGGCGATTGACCCACTCGATTTCGTTCATGACCTGCAGAATGCGCGACCCGTAGCCAAACAAGATGACGAACGGCATCGTCGCCAGGATGAAGGAGTAGTCGTAGAAGCCGGCAAAGCGCATCTGCAAGATGAGCGCGGCGACGAGTAACGCGACGTTGATCGTCAGGATCTGCACGACGAAGCGGGCGGCCACCCCGACGACAGCCTCCATGCTGTGCTTTTGCCGATTGATCGCAAAGTTGAGATAGTTGTTGTACCCGGATATAAAGGCGGTGCCAAAGAGTAAGGTAAACGTGACAAATGTATAGGTGCCGCGCTCAGCCACTGACAGAAAGTGGGCGGTCGCGGACGCTGAGATCAGGCCGATGCCTGATACGCTGATCTTGTACATGACGGTGCGAAGTGTGCGCCAAAGCGTCCCCATGAACGTCCCCCAGTTCTATTGTTCAGTATAAGCGCTGGCGGGTCTTGCGTGCAAAGGGCGAAAGGCGCGCATTGGACCCCTGTCCCCTGTTGCGTCAAGTGCCTGCACTCTTCCTGATGCGTTGGGAAAAGCCACTCCGTTCGGCCGGCGGTCGGAAGCCAATACCCTCGCGACGGGAGGCATGATCGATGCAAGTCACTACAGAAAGTCGCCACCTTCTGATTCAGTTGCAGACCGGGCAAACAGCGGCTGGCAAGCCCAAGCTGCACAACCGCGCCTATCCGCACGTGGATGTGGCCGCGGCGGATGAGGCCATCCTCGGGGTTCTGTCTGCGTTGCAGCCACTCTTCGCGGATCCGGTGTACAGCATGGGGCGGGTCGACACGGTGCAGATCGCGCCGGACTCCACCACCTCAAGCGGTTCCGGTGAGACGTCGGGGGCTGGCAGCACGTCTGGCAGCACGTCGGGAAGTGGTTCTGGCACGGCGTCCAGCGGCGGCACGGCCACCTCAAGCGGCTCCGCCAGCACGTCGGGTACCTCGGGGAGCGCGACCAGCTCGGGTTCTACCGGTGGCTCGACCAGCTCCGGGGGCTCGTCGAGCACGTCTGGCGCCTGATTCGGCAGTGGGTGGCGCAGCCTGAGGCGACTCAGGCAGACCCGCTCGTCCCTGAAGACGGCATCGATCCGACATCGAGGAGGACACGTCCGTGAAAGAGACGTTGCAATTGTCATTTTTGACCGATCTGAACAAGACGGTGCACATGCAAATCCCGAATCCCGTCATGCCCCTGAATGCCACGGCGATCAGTGCGGCGATGGACGCGGTCGTGGCGGCGGACATCTTCGCCTTCCCAACGGGGCGCATCGTGAAGAAGGTTCAGGCCAAGCTGGATTCGGCGGACAGCAGCTTGGTGGCGCTGACCTGATCTGCCGTGAGTTGACCTGATCTGAGCCGAGCTCGCCGGAGTTGAGCTGACCTGTCGTAAAGGTTGACTTCGCGCGCTCGTGGCGGGTCGATGAACTGAACATCGCAGACAGCGGGTGCCAGGGACCTCCGGGCACCCGCTGTCGCTGTGTCCGCGGCTACGGCTGCAGCGGCAGTCTTCGCAGACTCCATAGTCTCCGCCGTACTTGGTTTCTCGCCTGCCCAGTCCACAGTCTTTGGTCTCACGCCTCCGCCGACCGCTGGGACAGCGTCTCCAACAGTCGCTGCCACAGTGTGTCGGCATCGGGGGCCTCGATGAGCTTCAGATCGTCGATCAGGACAAATGGCGCGCGAAAGCAGCGATGGCAGTTCCCTAAGCATCCCCACTCCCGCACCTCGACGTCTCCGAACTCTGCCTGCGCGCGGTCGAGGATGTCATCCGTACCGAAGCTGCGATTCCCGATGCAACTCTCTATCCGATGCGCCAACCGTCTCTTCCTCTCGCCAAGGCTCTCGATGCCATTGTATCACGGGTCCACTGGGCTGCCACGTGGGGCGCGAGTGAACATCCGCGCGGTGCCGAAAATCCCGGGTGAGGTTGCGTCCGCTTGGGCAGTAGTGTGTGGTTTATAAAATAATTGTGCGGCAGTGGCAAATTGGTAAGGATTTCGTGTAACCTGATGCTATTCGGACGCGTCTAATTGCTAGTCGCACATGGAGTGGATATGGGTGGCGGTGCGACCTGACGACGACGCTCGTCAAGGCCTCTTGCGGGAATTGATGGACGCATACGGTCACGACGTGCTACGTGTCGTATACGGTGTGGTGCGAGACAAACACGCGGCTGAAGATCTCAGCCAAGAGGTGTTTGTCAAGGTGTACGATCATTTGCCGGAGTTTCGGCAAGAGAGCAGTTACAGGACATGGATCCTCAAGATCGCGGTCAACCGGGCCCGGGACTATCTTCGGTCGGCCGCGCGCCGCACAGTACCCGTGGATGATTTGTCGTACGTCGCGGATGGCGTTTCCGCTGAACAGGCGGCTTTGAAGCGGTTTGAGCGGGATCATCTCTGGGAGTCGGTATTGGCGTTGCCGGATTTATATAGAGAGACGATGTGGCTGTATTATAGCCAGGAATTGCCGGTCGAGGAGATCGCGACGATTACCGGGGTATCTGTAGCGTCTGTCAAGACGCGCTTGTTCCGAGGTCGCGAACTGCTTCGTCGCGCATGGGGAAAGGATGACTGATATGGGACGAAAGGACGACTCAGATGTTGATCAAAAGCTGAGAGAAGTCTTTCGCCGCCATGACGATGACCTCTTGTTCACGCGGGCCATGCAAGACCGCGTGATGCAAACGATTGACCGTCAGGTCGACAGTCAATCGAGTGAGAGCCGCCCATCGCGTGGCATGGCCAAGCGTTTGGCGCGTCGTAGACGTTGGTGGACGACGGGATCGTCTGCAGTGGCAGCCTGCGTATTGCTGGCTGTGGTCGGGATCGTGGCGTGGCAGCATCGGCCGAATGCCGGGGTGGATGGTGGGGCGTTCCAGCTGGAGGCGGCGAACAGGCCGTCTGGATCGTCCAGTGAATCGTCC
>JAPNUJ010000138.1 GCA_026627155.1 Bacillota bacterium
GCGCTCTACGTGAGCTCGGAGCAACTCCTGGCCCTGCCGAGCAAGAACGGCGCCGAGACGTTGATCATCGATACCCTGACCTTCACGAACAACACAGGACATCCGACCCCTGTCAACGAGCCCCTGCCTGTCGGGATCACGTCATCTGAACTCGTCGGCACCTCACCCGGCTGGCGCCTCGTTGGTCAGAACGTGACCAACGAGGGCATGGCCCCGGGAACGGACGAAGTCATCATCGAGATGGTGGTGAACCTTGCGCAACAAGCGGCCGACCTGACATTCACGTCTCCCTTGCCCATTCGATCGATGATTGTCATTATCCCGGAAGGCGCCCTCGTGGCGTCAGCGGAAGGTGGCTTCGCACCGAGCTCGCAGGTCCTGTCCGTCAAAGGCGTGTCATTTCGTCGGCTGACGCGGCCAGAGGTCCTGCGTAACACTCCCTGGACATTGGCGCTCACAGAACTGCCCACAGCGAACTTGGCGCAAGCGACGGCGCTGCCCGGCGTTCCCGTCCTTGATAGCGACAGCGCAACCGCGGCTGACTGGGAGGCGATTGCAAACCTCCTGATCGCCGTGCTCATCCTCGCGGTGGGTGTCTTTGCAGTGGGCAATCCGGGACCGCGCAGTGGGGGGGCCCGAAAGAATCATGTCCCCGGGGGTGCCGAATCGGCTGACTCTCTGGCTAGCAGGAAGAAGGAAATCATGCAGCAGTGGGTGGCGCTTGAGCGACTTTACAGGAAAGGGGGGATGACGCGCGAAGACTACGAACAGGCTGTAACGACGGTTCGTGATCTCGCGATTGACATACAGATACAGCTAGAGTCATAATTCGGTAGGATAAGAGGGAGGTGACCACAGATTGGCTAACCTGACAGAAAAGATTTCGATGTTGGCGCTCTCCGCCGTGATTGTAGCAGCCGGGGTTACAGCCATCGTCAACTTTACGGATACGACCCATCAAAGTGCGGCAGCGACACCCCCGTCCGGCTTGCAGACGGAGACAGCGCCGTCTGCAGAGAACCTTGTCTTCTCTCCGCCCAAGAAGATCCCAAAGGGCAAACTGGGTAAGGAGATCTTGCGGGGGGAACAGATCTTCAACCAGACATTTTCCACCGTACCGCAATTCGTGGGAGACAAGTTGAACTGTTCCTCCTGCCACCTCGACGGAGGGATGGATGAGAGTGCTCTCCCTCTGGTCGGAGCATCGACGCAATTTCCGGAGTACTCCAAGCGGCCGAAGAGCTTCATCACGCTCAGCGAGCGCGTCAACCAGTGCTTCCAGCGTAGTGAGGGCGGCAAGGCACTTCCGCTGGGAAACCCCGACCTCATTGCCGTCGATACCTACATCACGTGGCTCTCATCCGATCTTCCGATGTACGAAAAGATACCTTGGGAGAAGAACGGGGCAGACCTGACGCCGAGCTCGACGATCAACCTAAAAGACGGTGAGATGATCTTCCAGCAGGTCTGTTCGACTTGCCATGGCATGCAGGGGCAAGGTGGGTTCGGTCCGCCGTTATGGGGTCCGGAGTCGTTCGTCAAGGGCGCTGGCATGTCCAAGCTCAAGGACATGGCCTCGTTTGTCAAGCTTAACATGCCAGTGTATGAGGTGCACGGGGTCAAACCCGGAGGCTTGACGATTCAGCAAGCCACTGACGTGGCCGCATACGTTCTGAAGCATCCGCGCAACGTGTTTCACACCTGACGGGACAGTAAAAGCAACGAGCAGGTCCTGAACCGAGTTCTCGCCGGTTCAGGACCTGCTCGTTGCCTCTGTTGCGTTGATTGCATGGTTTCAAGTGGTCGGCCTGGATCGGTATCTTGTCGCCCAACCCACTGTACCTCTAGGCCGTAACGACTGGCACCACTCCCACCAGCATGTAGTGGTCGGCGTTCGGTTTGACCTGCCGGACGTCTTGGAAACCCTCGCGCTCCAAGGCCATCAGCAGTTCGTCACTCCCGAGGCGTTCGTGCAACGGTGGGCCGTAGGACGTTTCATGCTTCTCCCACTCAACGATGCAAAGACGTCCACCGACCTTCGTGACCCGCCGCAGTTCCGCCAGCGCAACGGCGAGATTCTGCACTTCGTGCAACACGAAGGCACAGAGCGAGGCATCCACAGCCTCACTGGCCAGGGGAATGTTCTCGGCAGAGCCCTCCAGCGTCCTGACCTGGCTCAAGCCCGCCTCGTCAGCGCGGGCTTGTAGCGCCGAGAGCATCTGCGGTTCCACATCGACCCCGTAAACGATTCCGCTTGTCAGCCTTGCCGCCGGAATCACAAAATAGCCCGGGCCACAGCCTATATCCGCCAGGATACCGTCTGGCGACAACTGCAATTCTCCCAAAATCACACCGGGGGGAAGCATCCGCTCGCGTTCAGGCGATAATAACCGCTCCATATGGGCTGGATTGAAACGATGAGCCATAACGATCCACTCCTTGACTCGTTGATTTTACGGTTGCAAGAGCCCGTTGTAGGACAAGACCTCAAAAAACTCCGGTAACAGAATCCGCACGCACGTGCCGACCCCCGGGTCACTCTCCAACTTCAAACTGCCACCGTGATCGGTCAAAATCTTATGGCTGACCATGAGGCCAAGACCTGTGCCTTTATCCTTGGTTGTATAAAACGGTTCGCCGAGCTTTTGCAGCTGATCCGGCGGTATCCCCGGGCCCTGATCATAAAACTCGATGACCACGATCTCCCCGTCGCGAAACAGCCGAATCAGCACGTCGCCACCGTCAGGCATCGCCTCGATGGCGTTTTTAATGACGTTGACAAACACCTGCTTGATTTGATTGCGATCGCAACTGACGAGGATGGCATCATCGCGAATATCCGTTTGAATATTCACACTTTGCATGATGGCCTGCGTCGCCAGCAGGGAGATCACTTCTTGCAGGATGACGCTGACATCTTGCGGCTTGTACCGCCCGGACTGAGGCTTGGCCAACACCAAAAGTTCACCCAGGATGGTTTCGATGCGGTTGAGTTCGCTTAGCATGATGTCGTAATACTGCCGACTATCGCTGTCTGAGTTGCGGTAGAATAACTGCGTGAAACCCTTCAAAGCAGTCAGCGGGTTGCGAATCTCGTGAGCGACCCCCGCCGCAAGCTGCCCGACAACGGAGAGCTTTTCCGCTTTACGAAGCAGTTCCTCGGACTCTTTGACGATGCGCTCTGCTCTGCGCTGTTCTGTGACATCGCGACAGAAGCCAAACACCTCGTCGCTCGGACCTTCTCCGAACACCCCTTCAGACTGAAGTCCAACCATGCCTTCCTCGCCATCAAACCGTATGATCCGAAACTCGATGTGAAATGGCTCCGCAACGCTGTCCTGCCGAAAAGCTTGGGCCACCACCGCTACGTCATCGGGGTGCGTGATGGCCAGGATGTCGCTCACCGCCACCGCCGCGCCCTGTTCGATGCCGAAGATCCTGTACGTTTCATCCGAACAGGTCAGCTGTTCTTTGGCAATGCTGTACTGCCAATAGCCCAGATGAGCAAAGCGTTGTGCCCAGTCTTGACGATGTCGGCTCAAGTGCAGCGCCTCTTGCGCGCGCTTGTGCTCCGACACATCCTGCGATGCCCCGGTGATCCGATTCGGGTTGCCCTCGTTGTCAAAGCGCCAATCGCCCAGAAGGCGAACCCATCGCACCTCACCCTCGGGACGAACGATCCGCACTTGCACATCCAATGCCTTGGCGTGGCGCGCGTTGGCCAGGGCTTCTTGCAACACGATGCGATCGTCGGGCAGAATCAAGGACTCCATGAAGTCATAGTGAGGCTGAAAATCCTCGCGCAAAAGACCCCAAATTTCGAGCATGGCATCGGACCAGTACAAGCGATCCCGTTCCAGATCCCACTCCCAGTAACCCAACCCTGCAATCGCAGTGGCCTGCTTCGTTTCCCGACGGAGGGACTCGATCATCTGCCGGGTGTCGTTTTCCTGTGTCATGTCGCGAATGATTCCGGAAATGCGGCCCTCAGTGTGCCACAAAGGCGGTCGTGACTTGAACAGCAGATCTCTGTGTTTGCCGTCCGGCCGTACCATCCGGTACACCGCTTCGACAGGTACCCGGCGCATCATCTGGATGTGCTGGCAGAATCGCTGCGCATCGTCTTGATGAACCATCTTCAGAAGAATCGAGAACGGAACGTCCTCGCCGCTTTCATCCAACCCTAAAATGGAGTAGACGTGCGGGGACCACAAGAAACAGTCACCCGCGATGTCGTACTCCCAGAATCCCACACCCGCCTCATGCAGAGCCATGGCGACCTGCTCGTCGTCAACCAGGGCAATAACGACCTCATCGAGCTGCGGCTGCCGCCGACACCTGGCATGCCTCCAGAGGGAGCACCCGGTATGCCTCCAGCGGGAGCACCCGGTATGCCTCCGGCCGGCACACCTAGTATGCCTCCGGCC
>JAPNUJ010000139.1 GCA_026627155.1 Bacillota bacterium
GACACGGAACCGCCAAATGTGTTGGGATCGGGAACGCGCAGAGAACCTTCTGTCCCGTAGATCTCCAGCGGCGGAAACGCTGACGTCCCAGCCTGGATGTCAAAACTGGTGATCAGTGTGCCGATCGCCCCGCTTGTGAAGTCGATGACACCGGCGATGTGCGTCGGCGTCTCGACCGCGATTCGCGTACCCCGCTTCGGCTCGCTCGTGATTGTGCGTTCGGGAAACGTGACGCGCGCCGATCCGGTGACTCGCTCGATGCCGCCCAGCAAGAACACCAACGCTGTCAAATAGTACGGACCCATGTCGAACATCGGGCCGCCGCCAACCTGGTAATAAAACGCGGGATCCGGGTGCCACGATTCATGACCCGCCCCCATCATGAAGCCCGTGGCCGCGATTGGCGTCCCGATCCAGCCGTCGTCGATGAGCTTGCGACAAGTCTGCAGACCGCCTCCAAGAAACGTGTCCGGGGCAGATCCCACGCGCAGCCCGCGCGCCCGCGCCGTGTCCATGATGAGCCGCCCATCCTCCAGGGAGACCGCCAACGGCTTCTCGACGTACACGTGCTTTCCGGCCTCCAGGGCAGCCAGACAGACCTTTGCGTGAGCCACTGGAATCGTCAAATTGACCACGATATCAATGTCCGGATCCGCGAGCAATTCCTCGACTGTGCACGCCGTGACGTGCCACTGTTCCGCGCGTGCTTGCGCACGGGACATGTCGAGGTCTGCACAAGCCACGACCTGCACGAGCGCAAACCGCGGAATCCCCTGAAAATAGGCATTGCTGATGTTGCCGCAGCCAATGATTCCGACCTTTACCCGATCCATGAGCGCGTCCCCTTCCAAAGATCACTTTGCCGCCCAGGCCATCCCGCGGCGCATCATGAGCGATACCGGCGGCATGCCGACGATGTTCGCCTGATGTCCGAGAGAACAATAGAACACCCGCCCGCTTCCGTAGGTCTTGGTCCAGGCTACAGGCATCCGGACTCGCCCAAAAAACGTCGTCGTCGCGAGCACCTCAATGCCCGGATCGACATGCATGTAGTACTGCTCCGAACACACGGTGAAGCTGTCCATCCCATGCGTCAGAGGATGAGCGGAATTGACGATGTCTACCTCATACGTCACCCCGTCGTTGCCAGGATGCGCCACCCACTGCCCCCCGACCATGTACTGAAACTCCGGTTCACCCCGAAAGGCGTCACCCAGTCCGCCATGGCACCCCGCCAGACCGACCCCGCGCTGGACCGCCGCGAGGAGCGGCTGCAGTTGTTCCGACGTGATCGTCCCCATCGTCCAGACGGGTACAATCAGGTCCACCCTGGCCATGAGTGACTCATCGCAAAAGCTGTCCAGCGTGTCGGACATGTGGGTGGTAAATCCCTCTTCGCGCAGCAGACTCGATAGAAGATCAGCGACCGCCAGCGGCTCGTGTCCTTCCCAACCGCCTTGAACCAACAGCGCATGCCTCACGCCACCACCCCATTCTCGGGCCGTTTTCCGTAGTGTAGCATACCGCCGAAAAGGTAGGGGGCACGCACCAAAAAGCCAGCACTTTTGCTACCACTCAGGCGGGCGGCTCACGAAGGTAGCTGAAGCAAGGTAAGGGCACGGACACGGCGCTTTGACACGCGCCCATCGGTGTACCAAGAGGCAAATGTGGGGCGCGGACAGTCACCTCTCGCCAGACTGCGACTCAGTCACTCAGTCACTCAGTCACTCAGTCACTCGGCCACTCGGCCACTTGGGCACTCAGCAAAAATCAGTGCCGAGGGATCACTCTAATGTATCGCAGTCGTCGATAGACAACTAGAAATAGAAGAACACGGATGCATATTCTGCCTTATTACTGCTTTTATCAACTTAATAATAGCGTATTAGTATATAAATAGCATTTTATGATTCTTTCTCTGAATCAAACTTGCCTTAAGGCGGCGCTGCGTCGCAAAGTAGCGTCAAAAGTGAGCGCTAATGTACGGCGCGTCCCGTTCGCCTAGCAAACCAAGAGCAGATCGGCGCGCGTGGGATTCCAATCTAATGCGCACGCCGCTTACTCGGCGCCACCTGCCTCGCTCCTAACTCAACAAAAGAAACCCGGCCGAATTATCGCTCTGTTACCTCTCGCCGCTGCTGTTTACCTTGGACTTGGCTGGCACGTCGTTGGGAGTGCCGCGTGTCAGCTGACAACCTGCCCAGCAACATGAGCGAGGCTGGCCAGCTCATGGCCCCCGTCATGAGGTCGTCAAGCCGGTTACCCTGGTGCGACCACCGGCGGCTTGCATTGTTACCCAATTTCGGTTATAATGCCTTTTGAACAGGTCAGTCCGTTGATGCTGAAGACTATGATGGTCCCATTCCAAAAGCGTTGCGTTACAAGAAGTGGATTCTCACAGGCACGGTCGAGGAACCGTATGGCCACACGAGAGGTAGGGCGTGTGGTGTCTCTATTTCAAACCTGTTTATGGCGCGCCCGACCGAACTTGGCCGGGCGCTTTTGACTTCGCATCAACTGTCTGACAAACGCCTTGTGCTCTGAGGAGGTGTCAGGATGTTTCTCCGCGAGGTTCGTTTCGCTGATTGGCCGGAAAACGGCGGCTATCCATTTGACATGAGAGCCTTTGCGGGTCTCGATCGCATCGATACGAGCCGTTTCCTGACCTTCTTCGTGGGTGAGAACGGATCGGGAAAATCCACCCTGCTCGAAGCGATCGCATTGACCGCCGGGTTCAACCCGGAAGGCGGTGGCATGGGCTCGACATTTGAAACCTTCTCCAGCGAGTCGGTCCTGCATGACCACGTGCGCCTGTCGTGGTTGCCGCGCATCCGCAGCGGGCACTTCTTTCGCGCGGAGAGTTTCTTTAACGTGGCCACATACCTCGAGTCGATCAAGCACGAACCCGGCGCCAACTTCGAAGCCTTCGGCGGACGTTCGCCACATGAGCAATCGCATGGCGAATCATTTTTCAACCTCTTTCGCCACCGTTTGGGCCATCACAAAAAGTCGTTATACCTCATGGATGAACCGGAGGCCGCACTCTCCCCTGCTCGCCAACTCGCCCTTTTGTGCTTGTTGCGGGAACACGAACGCGCTGGCGCGTCACAATTCATCATCGCTACACACTCGCCGATCCTGCTGGCCTACCCTGGTGCCGCTTTGTTCAACTTTGACGCCAGTCCACTGTGTGCGATCGAGTGGCAAGAGACCTCCCACTACCAAATTACGCGCCGCTTCCTCACTGCGCCGGAGCACATGTTTGCGGAGTTGTTTCGAGAAGACGACCACGTCGAGTGAAACCTTCGTAATCGATCCCATCGCGCCCGACACCTGACATCTGTTCGCAGTCTACAGCTTCGGTCCACTAGCGAGCGCCTCGGTCAAAACGGGCACGACCTGCTGCTTGCGCGACACGACGCCTTTGAGGATCGACTTGTGATCCACGAGAGACACGCCAAAGGCGCGTTCCACAGCGTCGGCCGCCTGTCCGAGCGCCAGGGCCACTGAGTCGTTTTGCAAGATATCCGTCACGATAAAGAGAAACAAATCGAGCTGCTTTGCCGCGATCACGTCGGTGAGTGCGGCCTCGATTTCCGCTTGCCGCGACAGCACGTCCTGCGGGTCTATGGCGTTCACTTGCGCGATCTCGACTTTGTAGTCGCCCATCTGAAACTCCTTGGAGTCGATCGCGATGAGTTGCGCCGTGGTCTTGTCGCCGATGTCAGCGCCAGCTTTCAGCATCGCCAGCCCGTAGGTATGCAGCTCGACGTCGGCCATCCCCGCCAGTTCGTGGATCGCGGCGACATCTTGATCCATGCAGGTGGGCGACTTCAGCAAGAGCGTGTCAGACACGATCGCCGAGACCATCAGACCCGCTATGTCCCTGGGCACGTCAATCCCGTGTTCCTTGAACAGTTTCAAGAGAATGGTGGCAGTGCAGCCCACGGGTTCCACACGAAAATAGAGCGGGTGACCCGTCTCAAAGTTTGCGATGCGATGATGGTCGATGACCTCAATCACCTTGACCTGGTCCAAGTCAGAGACACTTTGCTGCCGTTCGTTGTGATCGACCAGAATCACCTCGGACGCCTCAGGCGCCGCAGTCGTGATCAGTCGCGGCGCGGCGACGCCGAAGTGATTCAGGGCGAAGTTCGTTTCATTGTTTACCTCACCAAGCCGAACCGCCTCGACGGGTTGACCGAGTGCCTTCTTCAGGTACGCGTAGGCAATGGCGGAACAGATCGTGTCAGTATCTGGATTTCTGTGACCAAAGCACAGTACAGTTTGCACAGAGCATCCTCCTCAATTAGACGGTGACATGGCGCTCTCGCGCCACCGTCTGCCAGAAGAATAATCGGCTGCGCCGTTATTCTGGATAGACGG
>JAPNUJ010000013.1:0-21169 GCA_026627155.1 Bacillota bacterium
TCAAAGAACCACTGTTTCACTTAAATCTCTTTCGCATTCCGGCCTTTGCGCTCGGCAACTTGAGCAATTTTTTTGGCGCCTTGGCCCGCGGCGGGCTGCAGTTCATGTTGATCATCTGGTTGCAGGGGATCTGGTTACCCCTTCACGGCGTCTCTTTCGTGAACACCCCGCTCCAGGCGGGTATTGACACCTTGCCGCAGATGGTCGGTTTTCTTGCGGCGGGCCCGCTGAGTGGCTGGCTATCGGATCGGTACGGTGCGCGCCTGTTCGCGACGGTCGGGATGTTGCTGTCGGCACTCGGATTTTACTTGCTGAACACGCTGCCAGTGGATTTCAGCTATCCCGTGTTTGCCGTGTACCTGGTGGTCGTCGGGGTCGGCATGGGACTGTTCTCCTCGCCCAACAGCGCTGCCATCATGAACTCGATCCCGGTCAATTATCGCGGCGTCGGTTCGGGCATGCGGGCAACCTTCATGAACGCCGGGCAAATGATGAGCATGGGCGTGTTTTTCTCGATCGTGATCGCGGGGTTGGCCAGTCGCTTGCCGCAGGCTATGATGTCCGGATTGACTGCCCAAGGTGTTCCGGCAGTCGCCGCTGCGCAAGTGGCGGGATTGCCGCCGTCGTCTTCTCTGTTCGCCGCCTTGCTCGGGTACAATCCGCTGCAGGCAATGTTGCGCCCGGCGGTGGTCGCGCACATGTCTGCGACGCAAGTGGCGACGGTGACCGGGCACACTTTCTTTCCGAGTTTGATTGGTCCGTCTTTCATGCACGGATTGTCGCTGGCGTTCTTGATCTCAGTCGGTCTGTCGCTGGCGGCTGCGATCGCCTCGGCGATTACCAAAGATCATGCAGCCGTGGATGCGGCCAGCGCGCGACCCGATCTGGCGGCTACCTTGCCACGCGTCAGTGACGGTGGTTCCTTTGTACCTCAAGAGGCGCCCCTCAAATAAGGGGGTGTCGGCTTCTTGCCAACGTGGTCAAAAGTGCGTATGCTGACGGGATAAAGGAAACCAGATAGGAGTGCTCGGCATGCATACCCTATTCCATTGGGGCGCCAAGATCGTACTGGTCGTCGTCTGCGGGTGGGTTTTAGACCGCGGTTGGATGATGATGCGCACTGCAGACGCGCCGAGGCAGCCGGGTTTTGCTGGTCGCAAGGTGTTTTTGTTGGGCATCGCGATCGGCCTGGTGTTTCTCTTTTCAGATATGGAGTACGCGAAGTTGTATTCTTGACTTCCACTGCGTGTCTCGGCGTTCCGGTCGCGAGCGGGACGCGCGGAAGACCTGAGCGGTCGCTTCATGCGGCCGCTCTTTTTGTGCGCATCGCACACCTTCAGCCCTTGTGTTGCGCCATAAAACACGCCCGCTTAGGCTAAACTAACATCTAAAATTGCGATTGACTAATGGCCAACCCAAAACTGATAATCGAAGACGTAGGATGAATATGGCCTTTGCGCGATGACGGGAAGACTCCATTTGAGGTGAGGACATGTCAAATCTTTCGGTTGCCGCTCGCCTGGACACCATCATGGGCGCGCAAAAGAAGAAGGATACACCAGGCTGGATTGGCGACGCGATCTATGGAGTCAATGATGGGCTAGGCGCGATCTTCGGCATCATTGCCGGGGTCGCCGGTTATACCTCGGATGCCAGTACAATTGTCATTTCCGGGTTGTTCGGTGCCCTGGCGAGTACACTCTCGATGGCAGCGGGGGCTTGGTTGGCAACCAAGTCGGAGAATGAACTGATGGAGCGCGGGATTCGCCAGGCACGTGAGGATATCCGCCTACATCCAGAACGCGAGCGCGAAACGTTGACGCTCTTGTACCAAACCAAAGGGTTTCCTCCAGAACACGCAGAACAGATGATGAGGATTGTCACGGCCAATGATGATCACTTCCTAAATGCCGTGGCTCAGGAGAAATATGGGCATCACGAGGAAAGCGCCGGTAACCCGGGATCGTCCGCGCTATATGGCGGCGTCAGTACGTTGGCGGGAGGCATCGTACCGCTGATCCCCTTCTTCTTTCTTCATGGATTCGTTGCGGTGGTGGCCGCCGCTATCGTGAGTCTTATCGCGCACTTTGCGGTTGGCGCGGCAAAGAGCTTGGTCACTGTGCGTTCATGGTGGGCCAGCGGTCTCGAGATGACGGTAGTCGGGATCCTGGTCGGCGTTGTATCCTACGGACTTGGGTTGATCGGCGCCGTCTTGATTAAGTAGGTGCATGAGATTCAAACAAGCGGCACAAGCGCCCCCTTGCAGCGATCGTGACCACGATCGCTGCAAGGGGGTGAACGTTTCACGGATGCTCGATCGCGCGGACCAAGAGTCTCGCAAAACAGGCCCTCCCCGGGGTTGAGGTGGACGCCGTCGGGATATAAGCGGATCTTTTTAGGTGGTGCTTTGATCTCGATGTGGATTGTCTTTGGCACGGATGGGCCGGATGGGACTGCGAGTCCCAAGGCTGGGGGGTACGATGATGCGGTTGCACTCGGAACTCGTGAGGCGCCGAAGATGAGACCGGTTAGAAGCAGACACACGATGGTGACTATGGCGGTCGCTGCACGGAGTCGCGGCAAACGTCTGTGTTGTCCCACGCTCAGTCGCCGCCAAGCGCGTGCGAGAGCCCCCTTTCGGATCCGTTGCTCGATAAAACGCCATGACAGTGCGGCCAGGCCCACGCTGACGGCGACCTGAATGAGATCCCTCGAGATGTTGACGTCGCCGGCTGTGTTTGTCGGTGACGTAAGTACAATCACCGGATAATGCCATAGATAGATCCCGTGGGAACGGACGCCCACCCAGCGTAGCGGTTTCCACGCAAACACCGTGGCCAAGTGCGTTGCCGGATGAACCCATGCCATGACGATCAGTGCCGCCAAGAGCGAGACGAGCATCCACTGTCGAGATGGTAGAGTACGACGGCGCTGACGGCCAAGGTACGCAAGCCGTCCAATGCAGGGGCATAAAGTCGTCCCTCTCTGTCTGCTGCCGAAAGCATCAGATGTGGCCGCGCGGTTATGCGCCCGTAGGCTCTGCCTCTCATGATACACCCTGCCCCTTTGTCGCCCGAATCAAGCGTTAGACGGTGGCAGGGGCCGTTCGGTTACCAAATAGTTCAGCAGAGTTGCGCAGAGCTCAGTTCAGAATGACTCGGCGAATTGTTCGACTGTTTGCACATACGTGTCAGAGTGATTGTAGAGGTAGATCGCCTCTTCTGGATCATCAGAATACCCGTCGACATGCAACAAGTGAGCACAACTGAAGATCGCGTCGTAGACATTGTCTATCTGTGGCGGGCCGTTTTGTCCAGGGGCTGTGACGCCGTAACTGGAAAAGGTCGCAGGCATGAACTGCATAGGTCCTTGCGCTCCAGCGGAACTCACCTCGGCGCCCGTTGAAAAATCCGTCTCCACGCGGTGGATAGCGGCCAAAATAGTCCATGGGACGTGAAAAAGTCGACCAGCTGCCTGATAGACTGGCACAAGTCTTAAGGGTAGTCCGGCTTGTCGAAGCTTGGCTTCCTGCCACTGATTCCAGATTCGCGAACGACCGTTGAAGACGAGTAATCGTTGGCCAGGGATGATCAGGTCGGAAACGAGGTGGTTTTGAACGACCAGGGCCGCGACCGTGGTGTGGTCATCCTCGGCGATCTGCCAGAGCGTGTCACCCGATTGTACCGTATGGTAGATCGCGGTAAGCGCCTGTGAACGCGTGGCGCGGTGTTGTCTGAGCTGAATCGGGCGATTCAACACTCCGTCAGAGTGGAGCGGCAAGAGGGCGGTCGCGTACCATGCAAATTCCTTCTGGTCAACACCAACGTGCGTTCGATGTTCACGAATTTCCGATGTCAGTGTCAGTGTCACAATGGACTGAGGCAACTTGAATGCCAGGAGATTCGGCCGGACTGGGGCAGCGGCGTCCACGGAAGTGGTGACAAACAAGCAAGAAAAGAAAAGAGCGACAGCCAACACAAAGGAGACCCAGCGAATGGGTAACTGCATAAGCGGCGTTCATCCTTTCTGTGCGAGGTAGACTTGACCTTCATGCGAGGACCGAAGTCAAGGGCTTGTCCTGATGTGTATGGGACGGTTGGTCAAACTATGCTTTGCGGAGAGCGCTTTGGCGATCTGTCCTTGACCGTAGTGTAGGAGAGGTGTAGCGAGAAAGGTGTCGAACGCCCGGGCTCAGCGACACATAAAAAACGCGCATGAACAGATTGTGTCGAATAGTCGAGAAAATGATGTCGAAACGAAGGGCGGGTGTAGCAGGAAAAACCTGCCGCAGGGCGAATACAGTGAGTCAAGGGGGGATTGTCATGACTGTCTTTCCCGGGTTGCCGCCAATCCAATCCAATCCCGTGATGAATGTCTTGCGACAGCAAGACCGCACGCGAGTGAATTGGGATACGTGGCGAACGTATCTGGCATCGCCTGGATCCAGTGCGCCGAGCAAGTCGCACACTGCCGCAGGGGGAACGGATCCCTTTCGGGGCCAGCACTTTGATGCCTATGCGTGAGAGCGGGGAGTGGCGTTGGCGCGGGCCGACGCTACTCCTTGTCTGTCTGCGAGACCGCTGTGTCGGGGTTTTCTGGTGGCGTTACGAGGTCGGGAAGTCTTGACTGAATCGACTGAAGTTCGCGCTTGATCTGCTCGAGATCGCGCAACCGTTGACGGGTCGTGCGAAGTTCTTGGAGGACTTGCCGCCAAGCCAGGTCAGGTACAGTGCCGACGGTCCGTTTGCCCATGGTATGACGCTTTTCAAGAGAAACAGGATGGGGACTGCGTTTCCCTCCGGATCGTTTGGCAAGAGGTGGGGAAACGGTCTGCTTGATCGGAGCGTTTCTCATCCCAACACTCTTGGCGTCGTCCCTGTTTTCTTCTGGGGGCCGCGGGCTCGTGTCGCGAAGTCGCAGGAGCTGTTCTGACTGTGCATCAGCATAAGCCTGCATGATCATGGGGAGATATCGGAGTCCACCCATAAATTGTCGCATCGGGACACCGTCCTTTACAATCACTTGCGCCACGGATTCGGGCGGGGATTCACTCCGCCCTTGCAATGTTGATCCTGTCACGACGATATATGCACGTGTTGTCGCCTCCGTCTGGTCGGCTATCATGATTGGCACGCATGTTTCGCAAGGATGTTGCGCGGTCCGGGGGCGCAAAGGTTCGCGAGCCCACGCGACGTGGAAGATTCAGGGAATTGACACACACCCTTCACACTTGTCAGCGCTCAACTGTGGTACGATTCAGTGCAATGAACACGATAAAGAGGGGACTTGGATGAAGGAGTTACGGCGGCTGGGTCATGCCGTGTTCACGCATTGGCGTGTGGCCGCGATTGTATTTGGTGCCTGTATGCTGTTGGGGTGGGGATCGGCAGCGCCAGTCGCCGCGGCGACTGGCGATCCTAGCACAAACGTCCAGTTGAACGACTTGGGGCCGACGGAACGGGTCGTCATCATCGGGTCTTCGGTGGCCGACGGTTGGAAAGACGATAAAGGCGGCTATTTGAAACGCGCATTTCGGGCGTTATCGCTTATGGATCATATCCATTATCAGATCATCAATCACGCCATTCCGGGGCTTGGAGCAGGCCGACTGAACGCCTATGTGCCCGGCTGGATCGACAGTGCCGACGCACAGATCACTGTCATCTCGTGGGGCGGTCTGGACGACGCGTACGATCACACGCCGATGGCTTTGTTTCGGGACTATATTAGGCAGGAGATCGAGGCGGGTCTGGCGGCGCACACGGTTGTGCTGATCATCACGCCACCGGTGTCAAAGGCCACCTATACGGAGTTTCGAGTGGCTCAACCGGAGTATTTGGATGCGGAGATGGACGTGGCGCGCTCATTTAACAGCCCCGACGTTCAGGTGTTTGATGTGTTTGACGCCATGCGTCGGTATCTGGTGCGCCATGACCAGACGTACGTGCCGTACATGGCAGATGGATGGCACCCAAACGCACGCGGTCACAAGCTGGCGGGTACGCTGTTGTTGCATGAGATGCTGAGGCGTTTTGGGGTGGAGCCGATCTTCCTTTTTGTCAGCCATTCAGAACCGTTTGAAGCGCGCGGGGGGAAAGCAGGAGACCCTGACACCAAGCCCGATGGCGGGGCAAGCCGGTAGGCGAGGTAAGGCGGATGGATGGCAGAACGTCAGCAGTGGTCATCGTTGAGGGCAAACGCGATCGTCAGCGTCTGCTTCCCTTGTTGCGAGAAGACGTAAAAGTGCTTTGCACCTTTGGCATTCCCTCGCCAGAGCGACTTGCGTATCTCGTGGATGAGGTGCAAAGTGGCGTGGCGGTCTTTTTGTTTACAGACAATGATCATGTGGGCAAGCGAATTCGTGGCATACTGCGTGATGAGTTTCCTGATGCCATTCACCTGCATACGAAAATCGAGTACGGGGGCGTGGAAACGACGCCGTTGGATTATCTTGGAGCGATGTTGATCCGGCACGAATTGCACGTGGACTCGTCGCCTCCCGAGTAAAGTCATAGAGCTCGTCTTGCATGAGGTCAGGCTGGTGTCACGTATAGTGGGAGAGGTCCAGACAGTGGCAAAGGAGTGACCGCTCCCGTGAAACGTGCGCCGAACCTTCTCAGATCGGGCAAACAGACCGTGCAAAAAAGACGTGAGTCGAAACGTCAAGGGGGCTCATCGTCCATCGCGCTACCTCCGGTATCGTTTGTAGTCCGGCCCTACGCAACAGGTCGGGACAATGCCAGGGTGGCGCGATGCCACAGTGAATTGTTGCTTCGCCAACAGCAACTGTGGCACAAACTGTCCGGCCTGACCGATGACCCGCAGGAACCGAAACGATCGTCTGAGACGACGCGCGAAGCTGCCAACTGGGTTCGTCAGCTCGGAATGATGATCGGACGTGGTGACGCTGTTGTCCTGTTGCTCGATGGTCCAGCCGGCGAGTCCGCAGCTTACGCGTTGGTGACGGATACAGTCGACCCGCTCGCCATGGAGCGTACCGGGATCGTCGGAGAACTCTATGTGGAACCGGAGTGGCGCGGAAAGGGAGCCGGGCAACAGATGCTCCAGGCTGCTGAACGCTGGCTCCGGGCGCGCGGCGTCAGGTCGGTTCAAGTCTTTGTGACGCGCACCAATGCGGATGCGGTGGACCTGTATACGCGGGCGGGGTATGTGACGTACGATTATCGCATGGTCAAAACATTGTCTACATGATGTCGACCCGTGACCGATATCCCTGGGTCGCCATCCTGTGGTAGGATACCAAAAGGGGGAAGGGAGGAAAGCAGGTGGACAAGGTATTTCCATCCGCTGCGGCCGCGGTGGCCGACGTGGGGTCTGGCAGTACACTGCTCGTGGGGGGCTTCGGCCTCGTCGGCATCCCCGAGCATCTGATTGCAGCGCTGGTAGAAAGCGCTATCACGGATTTAACGTGCGTAAGCAACAACTGCGGGGTGGATGACTTCGGCCTCGGTTTGCTATTGAAAAACCGTCAAATCCGCAAGATGGTTTCTTCGTACGTGGGAGAAAACAAGACGTTTGAACGGCAGTTTCTCAGCGGTGAACTTCAGGTTGAACTCGTTGCGCAAGGCACGCTGGCAGAGCGGATTCGTGCCGGTGGAGCCGGTATTGGCGGCTTCTTCACGCCGGCCGGCGTGGGGACGCCTGTGGCGGACGGGAAGGAAACGCGCGTGATCGACGGACGCGAATATGTGCTGGAGTACCCCATCCGCGGCGACTTTGCGCTCATCAAAGGCTGGAAGGCCGATCGCCTGGGGAATGTCATCTACAGAAAGACGGCGCAAAACTTCAACCCGATGATGGCGGCGGCCGGTCGGGTCACGATCGTGGAAGTCGAGGAAGTCGTAGAGATCGGCGAGCTTCCCGCCGATGCCATCCATACGCCGAGCATCTACGTACAGCGTGTGGTACTTGGCACAAACTATGAGAAGCGGATCGAGAAGAGGACGACTCGCACCTAGATGTGGGTGTGGCTGAGTCGAGTGAGTCGGTCCGAGACTTGCGACAGGAGGGTTGACAGTGGCACTGACGCGAGAAGAGATTGTGCGCCGCGCAGCGGAAGAGATCCCGCGTGGGGCGTATGTGAACTTGGGGATCGGGATGCCCACGCTGGTAGCCAATTACATACCGGAGGACGCGGACGTCATCTTGCATTCGGAGAACGGGTTGCTCGGGATTGGACCGTATCCCGTAGCGGACGAGGTGGACGCTGACCTTGTCAACGCGGGGAAGGAAACCGTGACGGCGGTTCCGGGGGCCGCCTACTTTTCGAGTGCGGAGTCATTTGGCATGATCCGCGGTGGTCACATTGACGTGGCGATTCTCGGGGCGATGGAGGTCTCGGCCACGGGCGATCTGGCCAACTGGATGATTCCTGGAAAGATGATCAAGGGCATGGGTGGCGCGATGGACTTGGTCCATGGCGCCAAGCGCGTGATTGTGACCATGGATCATTGCAACAAGGCGGGAGATCCCAAGATTTTGGATGCCTGCACGTTACCCCTGACGGGGCGCGGAGTGGTACAAAGGATCATCACCGACCTGGCCGTCATCGATGTGACTGCAGACGGTCTTTTGTTGCGTGAAACGGCGCCGGGTCACAGTCCTGATGAGGTGGTCGGACGCACGGGAGCCGCCCTTCGAGTGGCGCAAGACTGCAAAGAGATGTCGATCAGATGATCTGTTGATTGCGCGCCGCCCGCTCCACACTTTGCACAGGCAGGGACAGGATCAAGTCGCGCGTGTTGGCGTCGTATCCGATCAGGCGGTAGTCTCCGAGGCTCTTGACGACGAAGAGGGAATCGCGTGCTTCACTAACGTGAACGCCATAGTGTTGCCCATCTGCGGCGATGGCACCGAGCACAAAGGACTTCGGCAGGGCAATGTGGTCGATGAACCCGGTGACGTCGCGCAGCGCGAAGTCACCGTGCGTTACATAAGGCTGGCCGAGGATATCGACAGAGACGGTCAGTCCCAGAGCAGGGAAAGGACGCGCGGTCAGGTGGACGTGGACGGTATTGCCAGTCATGTTCATGTGAAGGGTTCCGGTTGATCGCCAGGTGAGGAAGTTTTCCAACGGAAAATACATCTGCACGCGGTCTGCTCCGTCCGTTGCCAGCGGAGACGTCGCATAGACAGTGGACTGCGCAGCATCTGTCGCCAAGAAGTTGGAGATCCCGACTAGCGTGAGCAGTCCGCTGACCGCGCACAAGAGCACGCCGACGGCGACTCCGGGCCAAAATCGTGAGCCAGACTTTCGGGATTGATTCATGGTCGACCTCCGTATGGCCTGAGTACAGGCCTTCATACTAGTGAGTATATACGCCGTTGGGCAAGACATGACGACAAATTCGCGGCGAACGCGCAGACAGGTGATACGGATGTTGTTGTACACTGTGACTGTGGCGCCGGCGTCGGACGGCAAGATGGTCAAGGAATTGTTGGCTTCCGTCCGTCTGTCTCGGACATTGCGTCGGTCGCTGCTGGAGCAGGGGCTGATTCAGGTCAATGCACGACCGTGTTTTTGGACCTCGCGTGTGCACGTTGGCGATGAGGTGACGGTGATGGCGCCCGTTGAGGCGCCTGGGGCCGTGGCTCCAGAGGATTTGCCGCTTGACGTGGTGTTTGAAGACGAGCACCTCTTGATCGTCGACAAGGCCGCGGGCATGGTGGTCCATCCGACTGGCTCGTACGCGCAAGGGACCCTGGTCGCGGCTGTGAATTTTTATCTGAAAGGGCGCGGCCCGACCGGGCATTGTCGTCCTTTGCATCGGCTGGATAAGGACACCTCGGGTCTGGTGATCTTCGCGAAACATAAACTTGCGCACGAACGGCTGACGAGGCAACTGTTGGCGCGTCAGATTCACCGCGAGTACGTGGCCTTCGTCGGCGGTTGGGTCCCATTTGAAAGGCGCACAATCGATGCGCCCATCTGTCGACCCGCGAACGACCGCCTACAGCGCGCGGTGGCGCCCTACGGCAAAGACGCGGTGACCGACGTCCGACTGGTCGCACGGTGCAAGTCTTGGCCTGCCAGCGTCGTGGCGCTGCGACTGCACACCGGGCGGACCCATCAGATTCGGGTGCACCTGGCTCATATCGGCCACCCGGTCTTGTGCGACTGGCTCTATGGCCCGGGGGAGTCTGTGCAAGGGCCAGAATGTGGGGAACTTCGACGACAGGCGTTGCACGCTGGGCGACTGGTGCTTCGCCACCCGCAAAGTGGTGCCGTCCTCACCTTGGACGCCCCGTTGCCGGCAGACATGTCGGCTTGGCTGAGTGAGACGTGCGGGTGGTTAGGTGGCGAGAGCACATCACACTTGTGCCTGTATAGTCCGGGAGGTGACGAGATTGTTTGACGGGAAAGAATGGCTGTGCCGCTTGTCCGCAATTGACGGAACGGCCGGCGATGAGATGAGGGTGGCCGAGGCCGTGATCGAGGCCGCCACACCGTATGTGGACGAAACCTACGTCGACTCGGTAGGCAATGCCGTGTTGATCCGACGCGGGCATTCTGGCGGTGGACCGCGTGTGATGCTGGCGGCCCATATGGACGAGATTGGCCTTCTCGTGCGCGAGATCGATGATGCAGGGTTTTTGCGGATGGCGCAAGCGGGGGGCTTTGACCCGCGCGCTTTGCTTGGTCAAGAGGTGTTTGTGCATGGCCGTGAGCGCTTGCTTGGCATTATCGGGTCCAAGCCACCGCACCTTTCCACTGCAACTGAACGAAAGAAGTCCGTCCCGCTGCAAGACCTGTTCGTGGACCTGGGCTTGCCCTGCGCGGATGTACATCGCCTCGTTCAAGTCGGCGATCGCATCACAGTGCGCAAGGATGTCGTACCGCTTCTCGGCGAGCGCTTGGCGGGAAAGGCCATGGATGACCGGGCGAGTCTCGTGGCGATGCTCGTGTGTCTTGAGGAACTGACGCACCTTCGTTGCAGCGCTGAGGTCATGGCTGTGGCCACGGTTCAAGAGGAGATCGGTTGTAAGGGAGCCGAGGTGGCGGCGTACACATTGTCCCCCGACTTGGCGATCGCCATCGATGTGTGCCACGGCGAGACGCCCGGGATCTCGGACGACCGCGTTCAGCGATTGGGCGAGGGGCCGGTCGTCACGTTTGGACCCTTTATCCATCCACAACTGTTTACTAGACTCTGCGACACGGCCAAACGGATGCGGCTGCCGATTCAGATTGAAGTCGCGCCGGGACATACATCGACGGACGCAGACCCGATCGCCACTGTCCAGGCAGGCGTCCCAACGGCGCTGGTGTCGATCGCGCTGCGCTATATGCACACGGCCGTAGAGACACTGGACTACGGCGACGTGGTGGCCACTGGCCAATTGTTGGCGCACTGCATCGCAGCGCTGGAACCTGCATTCGTGGAGGGACTCACATGCTACTAAAACGGTTGACAGAGGCGTCTGGTCCATCCGGGTTCGAAGGCGAGGTGCGCGACCTGATTCGCACCGAAGCCGCTCCGTACGCTGACCGGATGTACACGGATGCGCTGGGGTCCCTAATCGTCGAAACGGGGCTCGACAAACCCGGGCCACGCGTGCTCGTGGCGGCACACATGGACGAGGTGGCGCTGATGGTCGTGGGGTTCACGGCCAATGGGTTGCTGCGTTTTCGACCGATTGGCGGTGTCGACTTGCGCATTCTCGTGGCCAAGAGCGTGCGCGTGGGCAAAGCGAAGTTGTATGGCGTCATCGGGGCCAAGGCGGTTCACCTGCAGGAGGCGGGGGAACGGGAGAAGCCGTTGGCTTTGGAACAACTGTTCATCGATATCGGTGCCGTCTCCGAGGCCCAAGCGAAAGAACATGTTCAAGCGGGCGATATCGCGGTCTTTACAACGGAATACGAAGAGATGGGGGACGGGCGCGCGAAAGCCAAGGCATTTGACGACCGCGTCGGATGCGCAGTCTTGCTCGAGACGATGCGAGGGTCGTTCGACGTTCCGGTGGTCTTCGCGTTCACGGTCCAGGAGGAGATCGGGTTGCGCGGCGCCGGGCCTGTCGCGTACAGAGTCAAGCCGGACGTGGCGTTTGTCATCGAGGGGACCGTCTGCAACGACGTGGCGCAAGCGCCATCGCACGCAGAGGGAACGCGGCTTGGTGCCGGGCCTGCCCTGTCCGTCGTCGATCGCAAGACGATCGTGGGGCGCTCGATGTTGGACTTTTTGCTGGAGACGGCGCGGGCAGGGGATATTCCCGTGCAGTTGCGGCGTGTTCTCGGTGGCGCGAACGACGCTGGCGCGATTCACCTCACGGAGATGGGCATACGCAGTGGCGCCATCAGTGTACCCACACGGTATATTCACGCGCCTTCCCAGCAAATCAGCTTAGAAGACTATGCAAACACCAAACGCCTGTTGCATTCGGTTCTGGTCAATATCGGGCAAGAGGGGGCCTTGGCATGATGAAAGAGTTACTGGAAGGACTGATCGCCGTTTCGGGCGGTCCGGGGCAAGAGGCATCGATCGCGGCAGCCATTCGGGCGCAGGTACAGACGATCGCCGACGAGGTCTATACTGACGTGTTGGGGAATCTATATGCTGTCCTGCATGCGAGCCACGACAAGGAGTCGGCTGCTGGAGAAGGCGACGGCAAGACGGTGATGCTCGTCGCGCCGATGGATGAACCGGCTCTCCTTGTCACGGATATCGGGGAGAAGGGGTTTTTGCGCGTGGAGCCGCTCGGTCAACTCGAGGCGCGCGCACTCATAGGGGCGCGTGTGCGGGTGGGTCGCACCGGGCGCCTGGGGGTTGTGGGCGTCAGCGAAAAGGTCAAGCTGGACGACGTCGAATTTGCACACCTCTTTGTTGACATCGGTGTGGGGGATGCCGATGCGGCGCAACAGCATGTCCGCGTGGGCGACACGGCGACCTTTGCCTATCACCTGGAGGCGCAGAGCGAAGAGGTGTTGATCGGGCACGCGCTTTCGTCTCGCGCGCCCTGCGCCGTTTTGATCAGGACCCTGATGCAGGTTCAGACCAGGGCCACTGTCATTGCCGTCTTTACGGCCCAGAGCCTCGTCGGCTCACGCGGTGCCAGGGTGGCAGCGTACCGCATCGCCCCCGATCTCGCCGTGGCTGTCAACGCCTCGCCGGCCAGCGATACGCCGGATGCTCTGCCTGGGAGTTTGCGCCTTGGCGGCGGTGTCGCCATCAAGGCGCTCGATGGCGGGATGGTTGTGGCACCGGGTCTTCGGGACGGGCTGCTTGCGTCCGCGCGTGCTGTAGAAGTCACTACGCAGATCGAAGTGTCGCCCCGGGCTCGCAGCGAAGCTGGTGCGGTTTTTCTGACCAAGACCGGCGTGCCGACGTGCGGACTGGCTGTGCCGATGCGCCATGCGGGAACTCTGTCGCAAATGGTGGATTTACGCGACCTCGACGGGGCGATTGCCGTTCTCACAGCGTATCTCCGGGATCTATAGTATAATGACACAAATTCGCTCGCCTGACGCTTCGGCCCAGTGACGAGGCGAGAGGGAGTGTCGGGTATGCTACGCTATTTGACCGCGGGCGAGTCGCATGGACCAGGGTTGACCGCGATCATCGAGGGACTTCCGGCCGGCTTGCCAATTGATACGGATGTTGTCAATCGCGAGCTTTGGCGGCGGCAACAGGGACATGGCCGCGGCTATCGAATGAAGATCGAGACGGACACTGTGCAGTGGCAGTCAGGCCTTCGCTTTGGGCGGACGCTTGGCACGCCGCTGGCCTTCACGATTGCCAACCGGGACTATAAGAACTGGACGGCGCGCATGGATCCCGTGGGCATCGCGCCCGACGACCTTGCGATCATCACCAAGCCGCGTCCGGGTCACGCCGACCTGCCCGGATATTTGAAGTACGACTTGGACGACATGCGCGATGCGCTCGAGCGCGCAAGCGCACGAAACACGGCTACCTTGGTCGCGATCGGCGGGATCGCACGGCAGCTTCTCTCCGAGTTCGGGATTACGCTGGTGGCTCACATCGTACGCATTGGCGCGGTCACCGTCAACCGAGCGACCGTTGACGCCTTGTCGGTCGACGAGCTCGTCCGGCGCTCTGAGGCATCGCCAGTCCGAACCGCTGACCCTGAAGCCGAGGAAAAAATGGTGGCGGCCATCGATGACGCCAAGACGCAAGGCGACACCCTCGGCGGGGTGTTCGAGATCGTGGCGACAGGGGTCCCGGTCGGACTCGGCAGTTACGCCATGCCTGACCGGCGGCTCGACGGTCGCATCGCCGGGATGCTCATGAGCGTTCAGGCGATCAAGGGCGTCGAAATCGGTCTTGGGATGGACGCCGCGGCGATGCCAGGCAGCACCGTTCACGATGCGATTCACTATGCGGCCGGACGGGGGTTTTACCGCCCCACCAACGGGGCTGGCGGCATCGAAGGCGGGATTAGCAACGGGGAACCGATTGTCGTACGCGCTGCCATGAAGCCGATTCCCACGCTCTACAAGCCGTTGCCGAGCGTGGACGTCGTGTCGCGGGAGCCCTACCTCGCCACGATAGAACGATCGGACGCCTGCGCTGCGCCGGCCGCAGCTGTCGTCGGGGAAAATGCTGTCGCGTGGGTCTTGGCACAAGCGCTTGTGGAGCGCTTTGCGGGCGACTCGCTGACGCAGATGCGCGCGCATTATGAGGCGGACCAGGCGCGGATCGACGAGCGAACGCGCTGAGCTGTGACGGAAAGGGTGTCGAGTGTGGAGATGCATCGCCTGCGTGTCCCATCCGCCGGTGGCGACTACGATGTCGTGATCGGATCCGGCTTGCTCGAGGACAGTGGGGCGCTGGTGGCCACGGCGATCGCCAGTGAAACCGCCTCAATTTTGCTCCTGTACGATGAAGCGTTGGTGCCCTTTGCGTACCCGGCGCTGGCCGAACAAGGCCTGAGAAAGGTGTTTGCGCGGGTCGTCAGCCACCCGGTCCCGTCGGGGGAGGGGAGCAAATCGCTCGCTGGCGCGGAGGCCCTGTATCATGTGTGCATACGCGCTGGGCTGGACCGCGAGGCTGTCATCGTCGCGCTCGGGGGCGGCGTCACAGGTGACTTGGCCGGCTTTGTCGCGGCCACGTTCATGCGCGGCATCCGTTTCATTCAGATGCCGACCACGGTGCTCGCCCATGACTCGAGCATAGGCGGGAAGGTGGCGATCAACCTTCCTCCGGCCGGCAAGAATCTCGTTGGCGCGTTTCACCCGCCGCGGCTCGTGCTTTACGATGTCGCCACGCTTGCCACACTGCCGCGTTCGGAGCGTTCGGGGGGATTGGCTGAAGCCGTTAAACACGGCGTGATTCGCGATCCTTCCTTGTTTGTCTGGATCGAGCAACATGCGGATGAATTGCTGGCAGGCGAGACGGCGGCGACGGCCGAATTGCTGGCGCGGTCGTGTCAAGTGAAGGTCGATGTGGTCGGCGTGGATGAGCGCGAGTCGGGTTTGCGGGCGATCCTCAACTTCGGCCACACGGTCGGACACGCCATCGAGGCGTTGTCGGAAGGCGAGTGGACACACGGGGCTTGTGTGGCGATCGGCATGATGTGTGAGACGCGGATCGCGGACGTTCGTGGCGTCTTGGTCGATCGGTCGCTTCCCAGTCGCCTGCGTGAGTTGCTGGAACGCCTTCTGCTCCCGGTGTCCGTGCCGAGCCGTTTTGTAGGGGGACCCCCTTCAGATGCCTTGATTGAATTGATGCGCCATGACAAAAAAGCGGTGGGACGAACGCTGTCTTTTGTCTTGCCCCGTGCTTTGGGAGACGTGGTCCAAGATCGTGACGTGGATGAATCCGTCGTGCGCGCGTCACTTCCAGACTGAGGGTCTATTGGCTGCACAGGCGGGAGGGTTGCGACGCACATCGCGCGTCGCGAGTGAAGGAGTCAGGGGTGTTGGATCGGGAGCGAGGGCATGCTACCCGTGAAGGCATCCTTTTGCTATATAAACGTAACTATTACACTTTACAAGAAGGGCCGGGGCATGCTATGATTCGTTTCGTAATCATTACGTTATTGTGCTTGTGCGGCGTGTAGAGGCGATTGGCTGGTTCATAAAAAGTGGAGACGATACGGATGACGACAACATGGGATGCTCGTGAAGAAATTCTGGCTCTGCAAAAGGTCAGCGTGCACTTTGGCCAGCGGACCGTGCTCTCTGAGATTGATTTGTCTATTGGCGGGGGCGAGTTCATCGGCCTGATCGGACCGAACGGGGCCGGTAAGTCAACCCTCTTGAAGGTGCTGCTGGGGCTTTTGCCGCCGTCCTCAGGTTCTGTTCACGTGTTGGGCAGGGCTGTCCGTCGCGGGAGCGCCGTCATCGGCTATGTTCCGCAAAAGATCCATCTCGATCCCGGGACGCCCTTGACCGGTCGCGATCTGGTCGGACTGGGACTAGACGGTCACCGGTTTGGTTTTGCCATCGGCGGCCGGCACCGCCGGGAGCGGATTGACGACGCACTGCGCTCCGTCGATGCCACTCACTTGGCCCAGTCGCCAGTGGGCCGCCTGTCCGGAGGCGAGCAGCAACGATTGCTGATCGCACAGGCACTCCTTACCGAGCCCAAGATTCTGTTGCTGGACGAACCGCTGTCCAATCTCGACATCAAGAGTGCGCGCGAGGTGGTCAGACTTGTGGCGCGCATCTCGCGTGAGCGCGGCGTGACAGTCATGCTGGTGGCGCACGACATGAATCCGCTGCTTGACGTGATGGATCGGATCGTCTACCTGGCGCACGGTCACGCTGTGATCGGTCCTGTCGATGCCGTCGTGCAGTCGGACGTTCTCAGCGGCCTCTACGGGTATCCAGTCGAAGTGCTGCGAACGAGGAACCGGATTTTGGTCGTCGGCGGGCAAGACACAGAGTTGGAGGACTGGAACCTGGCCGGTGAGGAACACTGCGACGGCGGGGTGGCCGTCTCGTGACGGGGATTTGGAACGCCATCTTTGCCGCCGGCTTTTTTGCTAATCCGGAAGTCCAAAACGCACTTTGGCTCGGCGGTGTGATCGCCGTGGTGTCGGGTTGCATCGGCGTCTTTACGGTGCTGCGCGGGCAGTCATTTGCCGGGCACGCCATGTCCGACATGGGGGCCGCGGGAGCGGCCGGGGCGCTGCTGGCTGGAGGTACTGCCGTTGCGGGGTTCCTGTCCTTTAGCGTGGTGGCGGGAGTGAGCGTGGACCTGCTCGGCGTTCGACCGCGCGACCGCGATGTGGCGACGGGTCTCGTGCTTACCGCGGTGTTGGGGCTGGGCTCCCTGTTTTTATTTTTTGACACCCGCACCGTCGGGGCACCCGAGATTATCTTGTTTGGTTCTCTGTTTACGAGCGATCCCGGATTGACGCCCTGGTTGTCAGCATTGGGTGCGGCCGTACTGTTGGCATTGGCGATCCTGTTCCGCCCGCTCGTCTTCATCTCGCTGTCGCCTGATACGGCGCTTGCGCGGGGGGTTCCGGTCCGAGCTGTCGGATTTGCCTTCATGCTGCTGCTGGCGCTGGCTGTGGGCGAGTCGTCCTTAGTGGTGGGATCGCTGCTTAGCACCTCCCTCCTCATCGGTCCGGCGTCCGCCGCCCTCCGGGTGACTGCCCGATTGCGGCACGCGATTCCGCTTGCTGCGGGGTTAGGTCTCCTAGGTACGTGGCTCGGTATCCTTCTCGCCTATGACAGCTTCTACTGGCCGCCTTATGGGCGGGGGTGGCCAGTCAGTTTCTTCATCACGGGTATCGTTTTGGCCATCCACCTCTTGTCCCGACTTTGCCCGCCCGCGGATCGCCACGGTTCAACTCGTGCAGAGCGCACAGCAAAGAGGGGAGTGTAAATGATGGGAACCTGGCTTGGCGAGATGGCGACAGCGGTGTTCAGCCCCGGGATGTTCAGCTTCAGTTTCATGCAAAATGCTTGGCTGAGCGGGACCATCATCGCGATCGTGTGCGGCACGGCAGGGTTCTTCGCCATGCTTCGGGGAAGTGCCTTTGCCGCTCACGCCTTGCCGAAGATCGGGTTTGCGGGCGCCGCTGGGGCGGTGTGGCTGAACGCCAACCCGCTGCTCGGCTTGTCCCTGTTTTCGATCGGGGGGGCGCTTGGCATCGGCTGGCTCGGCAAGGGAGCAAGACGCGATGTCGTCATCGGCCTCGTTCTGGCCTTCGGCCTCGGGACGGGAGCGCTCTTCCTCTCATTTAACAATGAATACGCGGCTGGCGCGATCTCTCTGCTGTTCGGCCAGATTGTCGGCGTCAGTCAGAGTGAAGTCGTGGACACCGCGTTGTTGGCCTTGTTGTCGATGGCGATGCTCGCCTTCTTATACCGCCCCTTGCTCTTTGCGACCATCTCTCCGGAGAGTGCCGAGGCTCGTGGCGTTTCGCTGCGCATGCTAGACATCCTCTTTCTTGTGATCATTGGCGTGGCGACGGCCATCACAGTGCCGATCGTCGGTGCGCTCTTATCCTTCAGTTTGCTGGTCGGGCCGGCGGCGGCAGCAAGTCACCTGACACACCGTCCGGGTCGCGCCATCGCGGTATCCGTCATTCTGTCTGTCTTGTCGCTGTGGGTGGGCATCGCGTTGGCGTATGACACGGGCTGGCCTGTCGGGTTCTTCGTGGCTAGCGTGGTGGTACTGGTCTACGCCATGGCGCGGACCGGGGCGACTTTGGCCGATCGTCGGCAACGCGCGAAGAGTGTGGTCGCGACGGACTGAGAGAGCGGGCAGGCAATGCGTCGCCGTCCAACGGTATTGACCTCGCGACTTTGTTCATGCTAGGATAGCGACAGGGGAGTTTCAAGCGCGCGCGATCCGGGAGCGGATGGCGGCGGTCTCCCGAGAGTACCTAGGTACGTGAGCGCAGATGAGCTGAGCGAGGGATGATGAAGTTGGTACACGGTGTCGGGCGTTTGCGCTTGACCGTGCGCCTCTTGCCAGTTACAAAGCCGTCGTTCACGGGAACCGGGGAAAGCCTGGGTTCTCTTTTTTGTTGTTCGCGTGGAGACAACTGGTGAAGGGGAGATTGGCTTTGAAAGAGTGCATTGAAAAACTGGCGCTCGGTGAGCGACTGAGTGAGGAACTGGCTGCAGAGGCGATGAATGCCATGATGGAAGGAAACGTGTCGCCCGTGACGATCACAGCCTACCTCACGCTGCTTCGCTCCGGTGGCGAGACGATTGCAGAGTTGACGGGCAGTGCACGCGCGATGCGTGCACACGCGGTGCCTCTTGAGACCGACGTGCCCGGCGTCATCGACACGTGCGGGACGGGCGGGGACCACTCTGGAACGTTCAACATATCGACGGCCGCGGCGTTTGTAGCCGCCGCGGGTGGGGTTCCTGTGGCCAAACACGGGAACCGGGCGGCTTCGAGTCAGACCGGAAGCGCCGACGTCCTGGGCGCGCTGGGCATTCCCATCGACCTCTCACCGGACGATGCGCTACGCTCGTTGCGTGAGATTGGGTTCTGTTTCTTGTTCGCTCAGTCGTACCATCCTGCGATGAGACATGTCGCTCCGATTCGCAAGGAACTGGGATTCCGGACGATGTTCAACATTCTGGGACCGCTCACAAATCCGGCCCGCCCGTTGCGGCAGGTTCTCGGGACGCCGAGTCTGGAGATCGCTGAAAAAATGGCTCATGTCCTCGCGGCCCTTGGCGTCACGCACGCGTTGGTAGTCCACGCCCGCGATGGGTTGGACGAGATCTCGATGTCGGGTCCAACCGATGTGTTCGAGGTCCGTGGGCAGCAAGTGACCCCTCGTACGATCACGCCGGAGACGTTTGGGTTACCGGAGTACGCGCTCGCCCTACAAAAGGGCGGCGCACCGCAAGACAACGCCGCGATCATTCGCGCTGTCTTGGCAGGCGAGCCGGGGGCGCGCCGCGCGATCGTGGTGGCCAACGCGGCCGCGGCACTGTACGTCGGAGGGCGCGTGGAGTCGCTTTCTGACGGGGCGCGACTTGCGGAACGTCTGATTGATGAGGGCGCTGCGGCTCGTGTCGTCGAGCAGCTGGCGGCGTTTGCGCGGTCGCCTGTGCAAGAGGTGAGCGCGTGACGGTCCTGGACGAGATATTGGCGACAAAGAAAGGGGAAGTCGACCGCTTGCGGGCATCCGTGAGCGCGGTCAGTTTACTCAAGCAAGCCGAGACGGCGCCAGCGGCACGCGGTTTTTTGCAGGCGTTGCGCGCGCATGGACCTGTTGCCCTGATCGCTGAGATCAAGAAGGCGTCGCCATCCAAGGGCGTGATTGAGCCGAATTTTCGCCCAGTGGCAACGGCGCTGGCCTATGAGCGCGCGGGGGCGGCGTGCCTGTCCGTGCTGACGGATGAGACCTATTTTCAGGGACACAACTCCGTGTTGGTGGAGGTTCGACAGCATTGCGACCTGCCGATTTTACGCAAGGACTTTGTCATCGACGAGCACCAGATTTGGGAAGCACGCGCGATCGGCGCCGATGCGATTCTCTTGATCGTGGCCGCGATTCCGGATGATGGTGACTTGCGCCACTTGTATGACACGGCCGAATCCCTCGGAATGGATGTGTTGGTGGAGGTGCACACGGAACAAGAGGCCGTTCGCGCGGCCAAGTTGGGCGCGCCTCTGATCGGAATCAACAACCGCGACCTGAGGACGTTCGCGGTCGACCTCGATCAGACGGCACGGGTCGCCGCCCGCCTGCCGGAAGGGACGTTTCTCGTCAGTGAGAGTGGCTTGGCTTCGGCGCATGATGTGGCAAAAGTGAAACGCGCAGGAGCCCGCGCCGTGCTCGTGGGGGAGACGCTGATGCGATTCGGCGTGGATGGCGTTCGGCAGGGCGTGGCTGATTTGTTCGCAGAGGTGGGCGCGTGAACGACGCAGCACAGTCGCTGGAGGATGGTCGCGTGCGCATCAAACTGTGTGGCCTCAAGACGGAGGAGCAGGTGCAAATCGCCGCGTCCTTGGGTGTGGACTATGTGGGTCTTGTACTGGCGGCGAGCCGACGGCAGGTGTCGGTCGGGCAGGCACGTGAACTGATTGACGGTCTCACAAACGTCTCCGGTTCTGAAACGGTCGGCCCGAATGCCAGCAGGCCCCAGCCCATTCCAGTCCTCGTCGTCATGAATCTGGATGAGACGGCGATCCGCGGTGCGGCGGAAGCGACGGGCGCCTTTCATGTGCAACTCTGTGGAGACGAGACGCCGGACACG
>JAPNUJ010000013.1:21179-34608 GCA_026627155.1 Bacillota bacterium
ATCTGTTTGCGGTCGTCGGGGTTCACCGTCTGGAAGGCCTGGGGCGTCCGCGGGGATGCGAGGGACGAGTCTGTGCTCGCCTACGCCGGCGCCATTGACGCGCTACTGCTCGATCGCTTTGCCGGAGACCAAGGGGGAGGCACCGGTCAGTCTTTTGACTGGGGGCGGTTGGCGTTTTTTAAAGAGCGGGCTCCGGAGCTGCCGCTTGTCGTGGCTGGCGGTTTGCAAGCTGCGACGGTCGGGGTCTTGCTGGCCCGGTTCCGCCCATTTGCCGTCGACGTGTCCAGTGGGATTGAAACGGACGGTGTGAAGGATGTCCATAAAATGCGTCGATTCGTCGAGGCTGTGAGGAGGGGTGGCTATGTTTCCGGATGAACGCGGGCGATTTGGTCCCTTTGGCGGCAAATATGTTCCTGAGACGCTGATGTCGGCGCTCGAGACGCTCGAGGCGGATTATCGCCGATTGTCGGCCGATCAGGGCTTTCAGGAGCAAGTGGCCTATTATCTCAAGGAGTACTCGGGGCGCCCGACGCCTCTGTTTCTGGCTGAACGACTGACAGGCCATGCGGGTGGGGCCAAGATCTACCTGAAGCGTGAGGACTTGAATCACACAGGGGCCCACAAAATCAACAACACGATCGGCCAAGGGCTACTCGCCCGGTATACAGGCAAGAAGCGCGTCATCGCTGAAACCGGGGCAGGGCAACACGGGGTCGCGTCGGCTACGGTGGCGGCCCTGTTGGGTCTGGAGTGCACCGTATTTATGGGCGAGGAAGACATGCGTCGTCAGGCGTTGAATGTATTTCGCATGCGTCTGTTGGGTGCTTCGGTCGTCTCGGTGACGTCCGGGACGCGCACGCTAAAGGACGCGACCAATGACGCCATCCGCTACTGGGTTGAACACGTGGAGGACACGTACTATATCATCGGATCAGTGGTCGGTCCGCACCCGTACCCGATGATGGTGCGCGACTTTCAGCGCGTGATTGGCGATGAGACGCGGCGACAGATCCTCGCAAAAGAGGGACGTCTGCCCGACGCCATCGTCGCTTGCGTCGGGGGCGGGAGCAATGCCATGGGCATCTTTTATCCCTTCCTCGACGACACGGGGGTGCGTCTGGTCGGGGTGGAGGCGGCCGGTGACGGCGTCGAAACGGATCGCCACGCAGCCTCGCTCAACAAGGGAACCCGCGGCGTCCTGCACGGAGCCATGACGATTCTGCTACAGGATGAGTACGGTCAGGTTCAACCCGCACACTCCGTTTCAGCCGGTCTCGACTATCCAGGCATCGGTCCAGAGCATGCCCACCTCTTTACGAGCGGCCGTGCATCGTACGTCCCTGCAACGGACGAAGAGGCACTCGACGCGTGCATGCTGCTCACTCGCACAGAGGGGATTTTGCCGGCTCTGGAATCCGCGCACGCGATCGCTTATGCAGTCAAACTCGCGGCGCAGATGCCAAAGGACGCGGTGCTGGTGGTCAACCTCTCCGGCCGCGGCGACAAGGATGTGCACACGATCGAGGAGCAGTTGGGGGGGAACCTGTGATGCGCGGTGCAAAAGCCATCGAACAGAGCCTGGAATCCCGTCGTCAAAGGGGAGAGACCGCCTTTATCCCGTTTGTCGTGGCAGGCGATCCGGATTTCGAGACAAGTGTGGAGATCGTTTGTCAATTGGCCAAGGTGGCAGCCGTGATTGAGATCGGCATCCCGTACTCTGACCCGCTGGCCGATGGCCCCGTGATCCAGGAGGGGGCGCTGCGCGCGCTTGCGGGGGGAATGTCGTTGCCGCGCAGCCTCGAGCTGATCCGTGCGGTCAGAGCAAGAACGGATGTGCCACTGGTCGCCTTCACCTATGTCAACCCCGTGGTCCAGTTCGGCTATGAGCGACTTTCCGACGCTTTGTCTCAAGCCGGGGGTGACGGCTTCATTGTTCCCGATTTGCCGTTCGAGGAAAGTGAAGAATTGGCGACGGCGGCGAACCGTCATGGACTGGCTTTGATCCCTCTGTTGGCTCTGACGAGCCATACTCGCATCGAACGAATCGCGCGCGCGGCGCGTGGATTTGTCTACTGTGTCTCGAGTCTCGGCGTGACCGGAGAGCGGGCCGCCTTTGCCGACACGCTCCGCGGTTTCGTTGAAGCCGTGCGGGCAGCTAGCAGCGTGCCGGTCGCGGTTGGGTTTGGGGTCAGTCGCCCGGAACAGGTGCGGGAGTTGTCTGGCTACGCGGACGCGGTCATCGTGGGCAGTGCGATCGTCAGGCGAATTGGTGAGATCGCGGCTGCACGGTCGAGCGGCGACGCACACGCTGCGGAGACGTTGCTGACGGCGCTCTACGCATACTGCGCAGACTTGGCTGGTGCGGGCACTGGTGTGGGAACGGATGCGGGAACGGAGGAGCGCGCTTGAGGAGCCTGTCTGCCACGGAAGAAGGGGGGAGTCGGATGGGCACCGATTTTGCCCGTATGTGTCTGATTGGCTGCGGCTTGATTGGCGGCTCGATCAGCTTGGCGCTGCGACGTGCCGGTGTGGTCCGCACTGTGATCGGAGTCGATGTCTCGCAGGCTACCCTCGACGAGGCCTTGCGAAGGGGAATCATCGACGCGGGGACGATGGACTTGAGCGAAGCCTTGCTCGGCGCTGACTTGGTCGTGATCGCGGCCCCCGTATCGGTCACGGAAGGACTGATCGGGGCCGTTGCGAAGCATCAGGATGCGTTGGCGTGCGCCGCGATCGTGACGGATGTCAGTGGCACGAAGCAGCGATTTGTCGCCCATGGGCAACACCTGTTCACCCGTGTTCACTTCATCGGCGGTCACCCGATGGCGGGCTCCGAGAAGACGGGGGTGACAGCTGCGGACGCTCGTCTACTCGAGAACGCGGTGTACGTTTTGGCCCCCCCACCGGACGTGACGCCAGCGCAGTCCGAGGCGCTCTTGCGCCTGTCGGACGGGCTGACGCGGGCGGGTGCTCGGGTGCGCCTGATGTCCGCCAGTGCGCACGATCGCGTGGTTGCAGCCATCAGCCACGTGCCGCACCTGATTGCGGCGGCGTTGGTCAATCAGGTGGCCGACCTGTCGACGGGTGACGAGTCGTACCTCCAGCTGGCGGCTGGCGGATTTCGGGACATCACGCGCATTGCCTCGAGTGATCCCTTGTTGTGGCGAGACATCACACTGGAAAATCGCGACGAGATCCGAAGGCTGATCGTGGACTGGGATGAACGTCTGCACCTGTTGGCTACCTGGCTCGACGAGGGCGACGGAGCCGCACTGGAGGCGTTTTTTGAATCCGCGCGGGCTTTTCGGGACCTTTTGCCAGCGCGTTCTGTTGGCGCACTCCGGTCTACCTTCTCGATTACGGTCTCCGTCCCCGATGTGCCGGGCGTCATCGGCGATGTGGCGTCCTTGCTGGGAGCGCATCAAGTGAGCATTCGCAACATCGGGATCCTCGAGAGCCGGGAAGGAGACGATGGCCAATTGCTTCTGCAATTTGACACCTTGGCCTTCCACGACCAAGCGGCCGCCGTACTGGAGGAACATGGATACGCGATTGCAGATCGAATGTAAACTTGCATCCGCTTACTTCCTTGATGCGTCGGGAAATGAGTTTCGGAAAAATGGCAACGATTCGTCCCCGACAGGTTGACAACCAAACGATTGGTCGGTACAATACTCCTTGGATGTGCAATGTAGTTTCTCTCCACTCCTATACTATCTCTCTCTTGGCTCGCGAGGAATCGTGAGTCCTTTTTTTGTCTTCATACATAGGGAAGTTTTGTCAGGGCATACTCGTGACCATGGAACCAGTTTTAGGGGAGGTGAGGACATGCGTCTGGCTGAATGCTTGAATCAGAGTGATATCAGCAACCTGCGCAACATCGCCAAACGGCATACGCTGGATGTGCCGATGTACTCAAAAAACTCGCTGTTGCAAGAGATTCTCGCAAAGTTTGCGGAACCGTCTTATGTCTCCCAGCGCGCTGAAACGCTTCCCGTCGAAGTGACATCGGCTCTGATCGAGATCGCCTTGGATCCACGGGAGCGCTACCCTCGCGCCGAGTTGTTGGCCTTGCTCAAACGGTCCCAACGGTTGCGGGCTCCAGAAGAGATCTTGCAGGACTTGTTGTCGGAGGGGGTCTTGTTCGCTTGCGGCGGGACACGTGACCCCGTTTACGTGTGTCCAACGGATGTGTGGAAACGACTGTACACTGTCAGTACTCAAAAGTTGCGTGAGGGCCTGCAGGTGGCCACTGTCGATCCGCTTGTGCAGCGTGATGACGGTTGCGCACTGGCTCGTGATGCCGCGGCGTTTCTTCAGTACGCCTCGCACCACGAGTTGCGTCTTACGCAAGAGGGAGTGATCTTTCGACGCAGTCAGATGCAGGTCCTCGAGCTGTTTGGAGTCACCGAGGAACCGCTGCCTGGCCATGTTGGTTGGCGCTTCGGATACGGGCGTCGATTTCACGACTACCCGGATCGCTTTGCCTTGATCGTGGACCACCTCTACGCGGCCGGACTGATCGTGGAATCGGCTCAACAGCTCATGGTGGACGAAGAGCGGGCTACGCATTACCTCCAGATCGGCGAGGAGGAACGTGCCGAACTACTGTTTCGATTTTGGCTCCGCAGCTATCGGGCCGCGATCCCTACGTTGCCGCGGCTTGCGGCCCGCATCGCGCAGTTAACGGCCGGTCAATGGGTGCACGGCGACTCCTTGACGGAGATCGTCGAACCCGATGTGGGGGATTATTTTTATGAATGTGCACAAGAGGTTCTGCGGTTGCGGATCTTGCAAATGCTTGTCGTCACAGGCTCTTTGATGTTGGGACAGTCGGCTGGCGACCGGTTCCTCTACAAACTGAGTCCGAGAGGCGAACGGTGGTTGTGCGGCCGAGAAATGGAGGCATTGGCACAGGCGAGCGTTCAGCCACCCGATATCCAGCGTCTTGCGATCATTCAACCGACCTTTGAGATCTTGGTGCCATCGGTCGCTGACGGGATGTTCGGATGGGATCTTCAGGCGCTCGCGGACCTTGTGCAAAGCGAGCCGATGCGAACCTATGTGTTAACGCGCCATAGCCTTTACCGTGGCCTGCAGGCGGGTTGGACCCAAGCAAAAATCGTTGAATTCCTACATAAGATCAGCGCATACGAAGTGCCTGGCTCCGTGGAGCGAACGGTGATCGGTTGGTGTGAGGAGTACGGACGGGTGGCTGTGGACGTGTGCTGCGTCGTCCGTTGCAAGGACGCGGCGACCGCCACCGAAGTGCGCGCCATCGCGCCACTTGCAGGCCGCCTGCGCGAGGGCAGTGGCGATGAGTGCCTGCTGTTCTCCCCGCAGGATCACGATTTGGTGGTGGCCACGCTGGAGCGTCTTGGGTACCTCGTTCGCGTTGGATCAAAAGCTGGCAACGACAGCGTTCACGCTGCCGTCACGTAAGGACATGAGGAGGCGCGCAGAGGGCCTCATCGCTCAGCCACTGCCTCGACGGCGTTGCACCGTGTATCGTGCGGGCCTTCGTACCGTACACCCCTCTTATCACGACTTTTCCCACCAAGGTGCCATTCCCCCAGATCGCTCCGATCCAAGGGTCTCATTCAGCACGAAGCCATAGATGCATAGACTCGCACCGAATCTCTGAGTGCCAAAAAGTCCTGTGTTTGCTCGCGGCCGATCGCGGTCGTGATCGCCGTCCATGTCTCTCGGTTTTGCGCTTGGGGCGACGCCCCTGTCTTTGGCGCTGTGCTTTGGCGCTGTGCTTTGGCGCGGGTGCACGGATGACGCACAACTCGGCGCATAGTGTAAGTGGAGAAGGGCGGATGGATGGGGGAAAGTTGGCAGACGCAATTTCTTGAAATCGGGAGGAAAGCGACAAGGGTGCGGCGAATACAACAGAACAAAGGACAAAAGATTCTGGCTTCAGCTCGAGCCGCTTACTTTTCGCACACAGGAGGCCTCGTCATGCGACATACAGTGACTGCCACGGATAAGAAGCAGTTCATTCGGTGGTTTCTGGATCATTATGAGCTGAAGAATCCAGAAGCGGAGTGGTTGATGCAGTACCTGGCCCAAAACGAACAGCTTTTGTCGCGGGTCCATTTTACCGATCACTTTCGCAATCTGCCGAAGGCCATGCTCCTGTCCACCACCTGTGTTCAGATGACGGCATTCAAATACTACAAGAACAAGCGTGTGACGTCGGATGTGGAGAAGGCATTTCTCGACGTCCACAATCATCCGGAGGAAGACCTCTACATCACTTTGTATTTTTCTGATCGTAACGTTTGTAACGAGTACCACGCGGTGCTTGAGGGTGGAACTCAGGCAGAGCCTCCAAGCATGACCAAGGCGGATATCATGATTTCCCTCCAGGCCGAGATGTGGTTGGACGAACTGGAGCGGGGGCTGTGTGAGAGAGAGTTGCGGGAGCAGATCGACCAAGCGCTCGACGCGCGGGATAGAGCGCGCTTTCGGGAGTTGTCATTCCGGCTGTCACAACTGTTCGCGCGCTAGGCAGAAGCGGGGCGCCCAGCGGGCCGGTTCGGCTCCGGCTGGGCCTTTTGTCTTCTTTCACTTGTCACCGAGTGGTCGCATCATCCCATTGCATAGTCCATGGCTCTGGTATATGATATGGTTGTAGTCTCATATGATCATCACGCTGAGTTCCGACATGGTCGGAAGCGGGGGAACCAAGCATCAGGGGTGTATCCGGCGCGTTGTGCCGGTAGGAGATCTCTTTCTCCGAACCCGTCAGCTAACCTCGTAGGCGGAAAGAGGGGTGGAAGGCATGAAGTATGCCGCCGGATTGGTCTCGTGCGCTCGTGATTCCGATTAGGGTCACGCTTTTTGCGTTCTCGTCGCCCTTCGTAAAAGGTGTGCGATCTGAAAACACAAAGAGGAGAGGATTTGGATGAACGAGATTCGCGCGGGCGTTATGGAAGGTGCATCACAGGAGACGATGGCTTCGGAGGCGACGCTGTGCGGATTGGTGCAGCATGAGGTGGCGCAGCAACTGGCACTGCTGGAGTCGCCGCTGGAACGAACGGCGGCCGTGGAGCAGGCGGCCCGGGATGCCATTTTAGGCGTCTTTGGTTCCGATCTTCCGTTTCACTCATTTTGCGTTGCACAAGCCACCCGGGGAGTCTTGCACGGACTCGTGTGTGTGGGGCTTGACATCTCTTACGTGGCGGCACCGGCCCTGCGGGGTGTGCACCACGCGCTCACGCAGGTGGACTTGTGGACGCCGGACAATGAAGCGGGCATGCGCGAAGGCCTGCGCGAGGCGCTGGAGGACCTCGGCATCACTCGCCTGGCAGACGATCATGCGCTCGATCTGCCCGAGTTCTATCGAGAGCAAACGGCTGTATTTGGAAAGTCCTTCTATTGATCGCAAGAAGTCGCGTCGATTTTCTCTCTTTTGCCCCGGCCGGATTCACTCGGCCGGGGCGTTTTCCTGTTTGCCTGTTGTAAGCGGGGCGTGTCATACTGGTCCAGTAGATCGAGGAAGGGTGATCGCATGCGTTTTGAAGAAATGAATAAAGCCACTATCGGACAGGTGGCCCCATACTGTGACACTGTCGTTTTGTCCTGCGGCAGTCTCAGGGTGACGCCAGCGCATCTGCCATTTGGATCATCATGGTATGTCGTCAGGCGCTTGCGCGATGGGCTGGAGAGTGCACTTGGCGGAAGAATTCTGACGATGCCCACCTTGATGCTCGCCGACCCGGCGCGAGAAGATGGCGTGTTCTGTGTTGACGCTCCCGGCCTTGCAGAGGCCTTTTGCAGTGCGCTGACTGCCCTGTCTACGTTGATCCGGGTCCGTCACGTCGTTCTGATCGCGGATCGCGAGGATGCTCCTCGTGCCCTGCAGACCGCGGTGAAAGACTGGGCGAGGGGGCGGACCGGGATCAAGGACGTTCAAACGGGTCTGCCTGACACGGTGCACGACAGGATGTCGGCGTTCACGCCAAACGATCCATCTGTGATCGAGTTTGTCTGGTGGCGCGATGGACTGGGTCGAGAGACCACCTACGTGCCCGGAGGCGAGATCGAGTCGTCCATCCTCTTGAGTGTGGCCGACCGTCTGGTCGACTTGTCAGGTCAAGATGCGGCCACCCATGAGGCGACTTTTGCCACGGGCGCGCATGGAGAGATCCTGTTGCGCAGGATGGACGGGGAACTCCGCTCCCGCCTAACCGGTGCGTGGACCGCTGTCCAGCCCTCGTGACAGGCGTCCCTGATCTCCCTGACGGTGAAGTGAGACAGCAGGCATTCACGAAAGTGTCATAGTTTTGACTTGATTACGCCTTTGCGATCAAGTAAAAAGTAGAGGGAGTCTCGTAAGCGTGCGAAACCAGAAAACGCTTGATTCCCCCTAGAATGCTTGACACCGCATTCGTTATGAAGGTAACATGAGCTTGTTTAAGGAGCATTGGGTCGGGATCGCGCGCGCTCTTCCCAGGAGGTGTATGAACAACTGTCGGCGCCGATGTGAACGTTGTCAAGCGAACAAGGCAAGTTGATGTCAGTTTTGTAACAGTCAAAGATCGGCAGGTGACGAGGCGCACATGATCAAGCGCACATACGACTGGATTGACGAGCGGCTCAACGTCACGCCACTCTGGCGGGACCTTGCGGACCATGATGTTCCAGCACACGTGAATCCGGCGAACAAAATGTCCTCTTTTGTCTATTGTTTTGGCGGTCTTACCTTTCTTATCATCGTCACGCAGATCTTGTCCGGGATGTTTTTGTCGATGTACTATGTTCCAGATATTAACAACGCTTATTACAGCGTCAAGTACATTACAGACCAAGTGTTGCTTGGTCAAGTCGTCCGCGGTATGCATTTTTGGGGCGCTTCGCTGGTGATTATCATGATGTTTCTGCACATGTTGCGGGTCTTCTTCACCGGCGCTTACAAGGCGCCCCGTGAGTTGAACTGGGTCGTGGGCGTACTGATCTTCGTGGTGGTACTTGCCTTCGGTTTCACGGGATACCTGCTCCCTTGGGACCAGAAAGCGTACTGGGCGACGTCAGTCGGTGCAAACCTGGCCAGTGCCGTTCCGTTTATCGGCCCTTATCTCAAGATTTTGCTGGCAGGCGGGTCAACCATTGGCGCTTTGACCTTGACGCGTTTCTTTGCCATTCACGTGTTCTTTCTCCCGGCCGCGCTGCTGGTGCTTCTAGGGTTACATTTCATCATGATCCGCAAGGCGGGCATCGCGGGTCCGATGTAACAAGATCGCCTGCGCGAGGAGGAGACCGACTACATGGCTGGTGAAGATCCCAGAGAGAAGATTCCCGGTGTCCCACGCCGTCGACCGGTTCACAAGGAGATTTCGGATGGGCGGGAGCCGTTTTTCCCGAACTTTCTCCTGAAAGAGTGGATTGTAGGGTCGATATTTCTCGTTGGTTTTATGCTGTGGATCATTTTCAATCCCGTGGAGCTGGGTCCAAAGGCCGATCCCATGGATAGCAGCTTTATTCCTGTTCCGGACTGGTACTTTTTATTCTTGTATCAACTGCTCAAGTATTTTGGCCCGTATTTACTTTTTCCAGCCGTTCTGATCCCGATGGTGGCGACGTTGCTGTTGATGTTTGTGCCTTGGTTGGATACGCGGCGAAGTCGACGCCCTTTTCGTCGGCCGTTTGCGACGGGTGCCATGGTCTTGTCGGTGTTTATGATGATTTGGTTGACGTCCGAAGCGTGGAACCAACATCTTTACGAGATTGGTGCGCTACAACCCGCGGCCAGCAGCTTGCCGTTCGCGACACAGCATCCGGCCAGCACGACGCTCATGGCGACCAATCTACCAGGTTATGCGATTTTTAAAACGACGTGCGCGGTCTGTCACGGCGCGGACCTGCAGGGGCAGATTGGTCCTGAGCTGCGTGGAATCGGGAACGTAGCAACAGAAGCGGAATTGTTGCCGGTTGTGACGAAAGGCTTCCCGCCGATGATGCCACCGGCTGGTGGATTGACCAGCAAGACGGAGCTCCAGGAAGTTGTTGCGTGGCTGGCACAGCAGAAGCAAAAGTAAGAGCGAACGTACATGCGCAAGTAAACCCCTGTTTTGTCAAGAGCTGTCGTGGGACCGGATCATTGACCGCCTCGGTGAGTGATCCGGTTTTTTGCGCACACTGGAAGTGTGGGGGGGGGCTGGCTGCATGGTTGCACGGGCAAAACGCGTGGCACTGAACTGGATGGTACGCTTGACACATCGCCAGAGCACCTGGATCGCGCTTCTCATCGTCAATGCAGCGGGTGTGTTCTTTGGACTCGCTTGGTATAAGGGGCAGTTGGCGCGATCATTCTGGTGGTTCTGGCCGGCTATTCCCGATAGTCCGCTGTCTGCTCTACTGTTCATCGGCGCGCTCGTGGCGGGCCTGTACGCGCGGCAAACGTGGGTCCGCGCCATGGCGTTGACGCCGTATCTCATGGCGACCGCATCGGCTTGGCTTATCCAATATGGCATCTGGTGCGTGGGGGTCCTGGGCTGGGAGTCCTCACTGAGCTTGCTGCCTCTGGAGGGATGGGTACTTCTGGCCATCCATGCGGGGATGGCCATCGAAGGGGCGGCCGTGCCGGAGCTGGCACCGCGTTTGCGATTTCGCCATCGGCATGTAGCTGTCGCGGTGGCCTCTCTGTACCTTCACGACTTTGTCGACTACGTCTACAATGTATTTCCCTTTGTTCCACGGGTCACAATGGTGCCGCTTGTCGCGGCGCTCACGCCGATTCTCACCACGGTGATCGGCGTGTATCTCTGGCGACGTTGCAGTGCCTGGGCGCGGCTCGCAGCCCAAGGCGACCCGTGGCCCGGACCCACGTACCACACAAAAACCTCTCACCAAAGTCCTGTCAACGCGAAAACCCTTCGCCGAGCACGTCGTGCACCTCGTTGATCACGACGAATGCATGCTCGTCATGCAGATGGACGATCTGTTGGACGCGCACGATCTCGTCCCGGCTGATCACACAGTAAATGACTTTCTTGGCCTCCCCGGTAAACCCTCCTTGCCCTTCGAGAAAGGTCGTGCCGCGTCCCATCTCGCTATGGATTTGTTCCGCGATCATGGCGGCGGCGTCACTGATAATCATCGCGGCGTGGGAAGAAGAGACGCCTTCGATGACGTAGTCGATGACGCGGCTGGCGACGAATAGCGCCACGAGTGAGTACATGGCCGTTTCCTTGCCAAGGACGATGGCGACCAAGGCGATGACGACGACGTCGCTCGAAAACAGCAACCGCCCCATCGAGATACGCCAATAGCGACGCGCAATGCGCGCCAGGATGTCGACTCCTCCCGTCGTGCCGCCACTGCGAAAGATCAGTCCCAAACCACCACCGCAGATCACGCCCCCATACAAGGCGGCCAGGAGACGGTCGTGGACCGGTTGACCGAAGTGCGCCGTCAACACTGTGAAAACGGAGACTGCCAAGACGCCGACCATCGTTTTCAGGATGAATTTGCGGCCGAATAAGCGCCATCCTATAAAGAGAACGGGAATATTGGCTAAAAAAAATGTGACGCCAGTCAAAATGTGCAACTTGTAGTAGAGCACGAGAGCGATGCCAACAAACCCGCCCTCCGCCAGTCCGTTGCCTGCGATAAACGCGTTCAGGCCAATGCTATAGATCAGGCTGCCTGCGATGATCAGCAGGTACGATCCCGACTGTTTGAGTGCGATAGACCGTCACCCCTCCTCGCAAAATGGCCGCGCCGACAGCGCGGTCAACATGATTATACCCGGAAGTAGCGTCGTTCACGAATGTAGCCGAGGACCAAGATCATGAGCCCGGCGTAGCCGAAAACGGGGTAGAAGTATTCGACGATGTGCGCAAACCCGATTTGGCACAAGGCAAAGGCAAACGTCAGGATGAGGAGCACGCGGGTCATTCGCGATCGGACGACGCGAGGACTGATTTCGGCCGCAAGACCGTACACGTTGGCCAGCAAGGTGGAGAAGATTTCCCCCCACAGTACAGCCACAAACCCTGCGCGCAGCAGATACGCGATGGGGCCCGGCGCCAGAGACGAGCTCAGCAGCGTGACGAGCTGTCCCATGGGGATCTCAAATGCAGCGATACGGCCGTAAAAACTGGCGAGAAGGATGTGAAGCAAGGTGAGCATGATGCCCAGTCCAAGTGCCCCCAAGAGCGTGCCCACGGTCAACGTCATGCGCGTTCCGGCCTCACGGCCGAGGGGGATGAGCACCGTGACGGAGAGACTGAGGTTGAACCCCACGTACAAGGCGGCTGCCAAAAGCCAGTCAATCGGTACCGGTGCACGTAACGCCTGCACAGGTGCCGCCCATGTTGTCATAGAGACCAGATGGCCCCAAAACAACCCGTAGACGAACGCCCACGCGATAAAGGCCATCATGAGCGGGACGATGACCGCGTTGGCCGACATCAGCCCGCGGAGTCCACCAATCAGTGTCAAGGCAGTGAGGCCGGCGCAGAGCAGGGCACCCAGAACGAAGGGGATCCGTGCCTGTTCCGCAAAGAGGGCGCCGCTGCCTGCGAGCATGGCCATCGTCACGCCGAACAGCATCAGCAACAGGGCCACGTGGACCACGCGTCCAAATCGCCTGCCGAACAGATGGACCGCCACGTCTCCAAATGTGTCGACGCCGTGGTTACGCCCTAGACGCATGACGAAGTCTCCGCAAAGAAAGAAGCCTAGTGTGCTGATGAGGATGCCAAGCAGGGCCTGTTCACCATACCGTGAAAAGAATTGCAGAATCTCTTGACCGGAAGCAAATCCGGCCCCGACGACGGTGCCAATGTACGTCACCGCGATACGCCACGCCATGCGCAGATTCAGGCGCCCCCATGATGTCATCACCGATCGTCCTTTCGCGTGCCGGACGCGGTGCAAGACCTGTCCACCACACTCTATGACAGCCCGTTGCCTGTCATGCCTTGGCCTGAACATGTTTGGGACAAGCCGCGCATACCCATGGTCCGAAAGGAGTGATGGTCCATGCAGATCTGGCAGGCTGTCGTGCTTGGCATCATCCAGGGGCTCACCGAGTTCCTTCCCGTCAGCAGCTCAGGGCACTTGGTCCTCGCGGACCACCTGTTGCACATCTCAAGCAATGCCTTGGCACTCGACACCATGCTGCACTTGGGGACCCTGGTTGCCGTCTTGTTCGTCTATCGGCGCGAGGTGCGGGAGGTCGTGGCCGATCCGTTCGGTCGCCTCAGCGGGCTGCTGCTCGCGGCCACGATCCCGACCGTGTTGATCGGCATGGTGTTTGAAAAGACGTTTGAGCAAGTCTTCCATTCTGGTGCGACGATCGGCGCTGAATTTGTCTTCACCGGTGCGTTGCTGCTGTACACGGAGGCCCGAACTGCGGTCAACCCGGAGCGGACCGTTCGCGAGATGACGTGGCGTGGTGCTGTGTTGGTGGGAC
>JAPNUJ010000013.1:34618-43419 GCA_026627155.1 Bacillota bacterium
AGACAGGAAGCCGTCCGTTTTTCGTTTTTACTGAGTATCCCAGTCATACTCGGTGCCACGATCTTGCAGGCGCGAGAGTGGGAGTCGGTGGGAGGCGCGCTCTCGTCCGCACTGTGGTGGGGCATGGGGGCCAGTGCAGTCAGTGGCTATGTGGCGATTCACTTATTTACGCGGTTTATGGCACATCGGCGGATGACGGTCTTTGGCGTGTACACCATGATTCTTGGTTTGGCAATCCTGGCGGATCAACTGATCACGCACCGCTTCTTTTAGTGCCACGAGAGGGACGATCCGCGCCATGATGCGACGGGTCGCCCCTCTCGTTGTGTTCGCCATGGGCTCACGAGTACCGCGAGTGCCATGCCAACACTCTCAGTCGCCCAAGCACATGAAGGACGAGGGACAACAGCGTGATGGCGCAGAGGATGAAGGCCCATGTCCCGAGCGCCGTGAAGGACATTTGCCAGTGTGCTTCGGCCCCGGCCGACAAGGGGGCCATTGTCGCGATCGCCTGGGGGATCAGGGCTGCCTTGCTGCCGAGGCCCGCTCGAAAGAGCACCCATGTGATCGCACCCGCGAGCACCGCATGGTATACTCTCGCAATAAAGTACGGTCTCATGCGAATGTCCGTGTCGGTCAACACACTGGCCACCTGGGCATGCACCGAGAGACCGCTCCACGCGATAATCGCGCTCACGATCGTGACTTTCTCGATCAGTGGCGCTGACGTATTGGCCGCAGCGGCAGACCCTAGGTCAATTTCGAAGAGCCCACTGATAAAGGGTTTTACCAGGTCTTGATTGATGCCGATGCCGTGGAACAGGACGCCGAGGGGAAGCGCCGCCAGGGATACCGCACCGATCAGGGCCAGCACGCGCAAGAAAACGGAGAAGAAGATGATGAATCCCCCGATCATGAGCAACGTGCGAACGGAGTCGTTGACGGCGTCTCCCAACAGCTTTCCAAAGGGGCGCGCATCCCCCGTCTTGGCTTTGGCCATCTCGCGATACGCGCGGATCAGCAGTGGAACCCGGTGCGATGCCGAGACACTTTCGCCAAGCTTGGGTCGGGAGTGACGCTCTTCCCGTCGTCCATACAGTTTAAAGGTGATGCCCACCAAAAAGGCGGAGATGTAGTGGGCAATCGCCAAAAGGGCCCCCAGTGCCGGATAGCCGAACATCCCCACCGCCACAGCGCCAAACATGAACAACGGGTCCGCCGTGTTGGTGAAGGCGAGGAGACGCTCCCCTTCGATGCGGGAGCAAAGGCCGTTTTTGCGAAAACGCGCCGTAATGACGGCGTCCATCGGATACCCTGCGGCAAGTCCCATCGACAGCGCAAAGGCGCCCACGCCCGGGACGCTGAACAAGGGGCGCATCAGAGGTTCCAGCAAGACACCGAGGGCACTGACGACACCAAGACCGAGCAACAGCTCAGACAAAATGAAAAATGGCAAAAGGGAAGGGAAGACCACGTCCCAAAAAATCTTGAGCCCATCCATGGCTGACTCAAGCCCTTGTTTCGGGTAGATCACCAAGGCGATCGTGAACAAGACCACCAGGATGGCCAGCGTCAGGGAAAATAACTGTTTGCGGCGAGACGGCAACGGAACCCCTCCATTTCCCTTGGTGTGGTGCGCGATAGCGCCGTTCAACGGGGGGCACGGCCGTGCACCCGTATGCGCGTTGATTGTCCATCATCGCCATACACTATGATGGCTGTCCAGCACTTATGAAGCTATAATGTAGTGACGGTGACGACAAAAGGGATATGGGTGTGGACATGGCGCTGACGCTGGAACAGTTGCAGGCAGACGTGGATGCGTACATAGGACAATTTCGTGAGGGGTATTTCTCGCCGATGACCCTCATCGTGCGGTTGTCGGAGGAACTTGGGGAACTCGCGCGCGAAATCAACCATCAGTATGGCGAGAAACCGAAGAAAGACAGCGAGGCTGAGGGAGACATCTTACTGGAGCTTGGCGACATGATGTTTGTCATCGCCTGTCTCGCCAACTCCCTGGGCCTGGATCTGGCGCAAGCACACAGCGAAGTCATGGCCAAATTCACCACGCGGGATCGGGACCGATGGACGCGAAAAGAGGAACCGGCACGAGATGAAACGGGGGATGACAGATGGCTGAGACCCTGATCAAGGTGATCGTGGCCGGTGCGCGAGGGAGGATGGGAGCGGAGGCGGTGAGAGCCGTGTCCCGCGCCGAGGACATGGAGTTGGTGGCCTGCCTCGATCGCAACCGAGCGGCGGGTGCTCACCGGCCGGAGGATGTGGGGCTGGCGGGTCCGTTTTTCCATAGCCTCGAGGCTTGCCTCGCTTCGGTCCAGGCAGACGTCCTCATCGATTTTACGCGTGCCTCCGTCGCGCGCACGCTGTTGCCACAGGCAGTGGCGGCCGGACTGAGACCGGTCATCGGCACGACCGGTCTTACCGTCTCGGAGCTGCACGATCTCGATGTGCAACTGCGTTTGCAGGAGCGTCTCGGTCTCTATGCACCCAACTTTGCCATTGGCGCATTGCTCATGATGCGCATGGCAGAATGGGCGGCGCGCCATATGGACGGTGTGGAGATTATCGAGTACCACCACGCAGGCAAGATCGACGCCCCGTCAGGGACGGCCGCGCGGACGGCGCAGCGCATCGAACAGGTGCGGGAGCAGATGGAACCGAACGGGGGAGCCCGCTGGCAAGTGCCGATCCACAGTGTGCGTTTGCCTGGGTTTGTCGCGCACCAAGAGGTCATCTTCGGGGGGGGCGGAGAGCGTTTGACGATTCGCCACGACTCCATGGATCGGACGAGTTTCATGCCAGGCGTCCTGCTTGCGGTCCGCACCGTCATGAAAGCTGGTGCGGGGTTGATCGATGGACTCGAACACGTGCTTTGGTGAGTGACAAACGGGGAGGATGACCATGAGAATTGCGTTGGTGGCCCATGATGCAAAGAAAGAGGATATCGTCAACTTCGCGATAGCGTATGAGGCGATCTTCAGTGGACATGAGATGTTCGCGACAGGCACGACGGGAACCAGGATCATGGAGATGACGAACCTGGCCGTGCATCGATTTCAAAGTGGACCGCTCGGCGGTGATCAACAAATCGGTGCGCTGATCGCTGAAAATCGTCTTGACTTGTTGATCTTCTTGCGGGATCCGTTAATGGCGCAGCCGCATGAACCGGATATCATCGCGTTGCTCCGCCTATGTGACGTTCACAACATTCCGGTGGCCACGAACATGGCCTCGGCTGAGATGCTGCTGCGCGGGATGTGGCGTGGCGACCTGGACTGGCGCGAGGTGACGGTCCCGCTCGGAGATCCTTCCTGAGCGAGCGAGAGTCTGAAAGGATGACGGAGATGAAGATCGGAATCAGTTGCTATGCCACACTGGGAGGCTCTGGTGCGGTCGCCACAGAACTCGGAAAGGCGCTCGCCGCCCGCGGCCACGAAGTCCATTTTATCGTGTCGGGCATCCCCTTTCGGCTGGGGCTGTTTCAAGACAATATCTACGTCCATGAAGTGGAGACAGCCATGTATCCGGTCCTGCGAAGTTCGCCGCTCGATCTCGCGTTGGCCGCGAAGATGGCCGATGTGGCAGGGCAGTTCGAGCTGGACATCCTCCATGTGCACTACGCCATGCCCTATGCGGTCTGTGCCTTTTTGGCGCGAGAAATCCTTGGCGGCGACCACCCTGTACGGATCGTGACCACGTTGCATGGCACGGACATTACCGTTCTGGGGCAAGACCCGCTGCTGCGCGACATTATACGGCTTGGCATCGAGAAAAGTGACGTGGTCACAGCGGTGTCTCAGAGTCTCATCGATCAGACCAATGAACTGTTTGAACCCCGATGTCCGATTCGAAAGATACACAACTTCGTCGATCTCGACTTGTTCAGCAAGGCCGATGTGCGTCATTTGCGGGCGAAGATCGCGCCGGACGGGGAACGGATTCTCTTGCACATGTCCAATTTCCGCGAGGTTAAGCGAATTCCAGACGTGATGGCGATCTTCGCCAGCGTGCGCAAGGAGATCCCGGCCAAGCTCCTGCTCGTCGGTGAGGGCCCCGAACTGGATCACGCCCGCAAACTCAGTGAGCAGATGTGCGTGGCGCGTGACGTGCACTTTCTGGGCAAGCGGGACGAGGTCGCTGCGCTCTTGTCTCTGGGCGACGTGTTGCTCCTGCCTTCGTCCAAGGAAAGTTTCGGCCTGGTCGCCCTCGAGGCGATGGCTTGCAGTGTCCCGGTGGTGGGTAGTGATGCCGGCGGTATCCCTGAGGTCGTGGAGGATGGGGTTTCAGGTTTTCTGTCGCCCGTGGGCGATGTGGATTCGATGGCGGCCAACGCCTTGCGCCTCTTGCGGGATGATGCGCTATGGCAACAGTTCTCTCAGGCTGCCCGTCGTCGCGCGCAAACTTTTTCGCTGGATGACAAGGTGTCTCAGTATGAGGCGCTGTACGAGCGTCTGGTGGCTCGCCGCGAGGGGGCGCCGTGTCTGTGACTACCGCTTGGTTGCCCCCCGGCGGTGCGTTGGATGCCGACCGGATCATGGCGGGACTTCCAACTGAACTAGGCGGCGTGCAAGTTCACGTCTACGACCGGGTGCGGTCGACCAACGATACAGCGGCCAAGCTCCTGGAGTTGGGTGACGAGCCGTTTTTGGCGGTATTGGCCGAACAGCAAGACGGCGGCAGAGGCCGTCGCGGCAGGAGTTGGGCGTCGCCACCGGGGGTCGGGCTTCTTTGCACCCTGGGCCTCGCCTATCCGGCCGGCATCGCGACGACCCCAGGGGAGTGGCCGTTGCTGGCCGCCCTCGCTGTGCGCAGAGCCATCGTTGCCGAGACGGGCGCGCAGGTCTCGATCAAGTGGCCGAACGACCTGTTGGTGGACGGGAAGAAGGTCTGCGGGATTCTGACTGAATTATTGCCCCAACGCGAAGGGATTGTACGACTCGCGATCGGGGTGGGGATTAACGCCAACACGGACATGGAGACGCTCCCTGCGGAGATCGGGAATCGGTCGACGTCTCTGTCACACGCGGTTGGCCGGGTGATTTCACGCAATTCACTCGCTTGCCGTTTGATCGTGAGCCTGTTTGACATGTATGAGGCGACGCGACGCGGTGCGCGGTTTGCCGACTGGCACAACGAGATGTTGGCCCATTGCGTGACGCTTGGCCAATACGTTCGCGTGGCGCAAGGAGTGGGGCATCTGGAAGGCGTTGCCCAAACCATTGACGCAGCCGGGGCGTTGAAAGTACTCGACGCCAGCGGCGAGGAACACACAGTGATCAGTGGGGAGATCATTCAGTATAGCCAGTCATGGGCCGGTACAGACTAAGGAAAACCTTGGTTCAGGTGGTGCCGTCTTTGTTTTATCAGCCCTTTCAAGCACTTCATCGAGCGATCGACCGGATTGCGGCGCAGTTGAAGCTGGCGGACGACGAGCAGCGCCCCTATCTTCTGGAGGAACTGGCGGCGCTGAGACAAGCGGGTGAGCAAATTCTCGGGGCGTGGGTCGATGTCGAGGACAAGGCCCAGGCCCTTCTGGAACAGTACGGCGTCCCCGTTGCGGCGGATCCATGGCCGGCGAGTCCACCCGAGACGCCTCCTTTTTCAAGCGACTTGGGGACATGTCTTACGAGTGCCGTGGCTTCGAACTGGTTTCGGCGGGGTCTCGGCTACTTTGACCTGCTGATGTACAAAGAGGCCCGCGTGGAGTTCGAGCGAATCGTAAGACGCGACCCCGACATGATGGTGGCGCGTCTGTATCTTGCCTTGTGCTATGTGAGCGCGGGTCACTTCGAGGAAGCGGAGCGTCACCTTCACATCTTGTGCCACTCGGCGCGCGACCCGGCGGTGCGTGCGGCAGCCCACGATGCCCGTGCCCAGGCGCTGTTTCGCCAGGGGCGCTGGCGTGAAGCGGGCGATGAATTGGCGAAGGCGCTGGCCGAACGTCCTGAGTATGTCGATGCACACGTGAATCGAGCCATTTGTGCCTACGTGTGCCAGGAGTATGAGGTCGCGCTTGAACACAGCCTTTCCGCCACAACATTCGATGATCGCGACATGGTGGCCTGGCGACTGGCTGGAGCATCATCCTACTCACTCGGCCGCCATCGCGATGCACTGTCCTACTATGGCCACGCACTGCATCTGTCGCCGGGCACGCCAGTCCTCCACTTGGAGACAGGCCTTGTCTTTCTCGCTAAAGGGCATTGGCAGCGGGCCGCTGAGCACTTTTTCATCGCGCGACGTGATCGCGCTTGCTACGGAGAAGCTGTCAAGGGGTTGACTGAAGTGGCGCTTCGCCAGCGCGAATGGCCACAGGCCGCGCTGCTGGCCCGGCGCCAAGCTTGTCTCATGCGGCGCGATGATGTCGGACTGTGTGGCATTGCGTGGACGCTCCTGCTGTGCCATGAATATGAGCAGGCGAGCCGACTGTTTTCCGAGTACGAGCGCATCCACGGACCTGACGAGCGAAGCGTCGCAGGGCGGACTCGCCTCGCTCTGGAGTGCGCTGCCCGTGCCCCTGGTGAGGGAGGTGAGGCGCGTGAGCAACGTGAGCAACGTGAGCAACGTGAGCCAAGGAGATGCGTCGACTCCGGTTTGCACGGTCTAGCTGATGCAATGGGTTCGACGGGTCCAACGGGTCTGATTGATTTGACAGGTCTTTCGCCGGCAACGTACACTCAGGGGAGTGAGTAGGGCGAGGCGGGAGGCTGAAGTCACGATTGCCTTTTCTTGTGATGACGGGGAGAAGCCGCGGGAGAGCGGGGAATCAAGAACTGGTGGGGCTGGCCATTGGCCGTTGCCATGACGATGGCACGATGGCCGAGTCCTTGTTTGCGTTTTCCATCAGCGACGATGGGCAAACAGACCGTCGCTATCAAAGGATGGATCTGGCTGGGCAGATCGAGGACAGCGACTATTCGCTCGAGCAGATCTGGTTGGACGTCGTGGCGTTTGCCGGATCGCACCCTGTCGTGGTGGAGCAAGAGTCCACGTGGCGGGCCTTCCAGTCTGATCCGCGCAGGGCAGCCAGTGTAGAAGGACACGATGAATTGCAGTTTCTGGGCTTGGCAGGTCTTGAACATTGGCTGGACGGGAAAAGGTCGGCGAGTACGACGGCAGGCACGTCGGCGAGCACGTCGCCCGGTGCGGCCCCTGTAGAGCCCGCGGACCACTTCAAGGCGATAGCGATGGCCCACGTGTTGTATCGGGCGACCGACAACCTCGCAGGGAGATATGTCACGTGGCTCGGAGCGCTGCACGACTTGCCCCATCCGACACTGGCGCTTTTGCTTGCGGCGTTGGACCCGACGAGCCCTCGCTATGCCGTCGTGCAGGAGGCCCTGATGCAGAACATGGCTGGGGCCGCGCCTTTGCGGGGCGACCAAAAGCTGATTGACGGTCTGGTGTTTCGAAGTGCGCCCCAAAAGTTGCCCCCGCGATCGGATCCATCGCTCTCGGCGGCGAGCGGGACGTGCGACGAAACGCAGACAGCGGGGGTTGGCGGCAAAGCGCCACCGGCCCACTCGCAAGCCAGCGATCTGGCGACGCGCAGCACTGCACTGCTGGAGGCCGCCTTTGCGAGCGCCGCGTCGGACAATCCCTTGGAGCGTCGCGAGGGGCAGACGATGATGATGCGAGCTGTGGCAAACGGTCTAGAATCGGGTGGCCACGTGATTGTGGAGGCGGGCACAGGCACCGGCAAATCCCTTGCGTATCTGTTGCCGGCTGCGCTCTACGCACGGGAGCATGACGAGCGCGTGGTCGTCGCGACGCATACCACCGCCCTCCAGGAGCAGCTTCGCACCAAGGACCTCGCGCTGCTCCACGCAGGGGCACCAAACCTGGTTCGCACAGCGATACTGAAAGGCCGCAACAACTATCTGTGCCTTCGCAAATTGGCGGCCCGCGCTCGCTCGGTCTCTGTCCTGGCTCCGAACGAGCAGTCGGCGACGCTGACACTCGCCGTCTGGGTTTCGGATACAGAGACAGGGGACCGTGAGGAAGTGGCGCTCCTGCCTGAAGAACAGCCTCTGTGGGCCGAGGTTCAGAGCGACACGGACTCTTGCATTCACAAGCGGTGTTCATTTTTCCGGGACTGTTATTACTTTCGAGCCAAGGCCGCCGCGGCCAGTGCCGATATCGTGGTGACCAACCATTCGTTGGTCCTCTCTGACATGGGCAACGACTACGGCGTGTTGCCCGCTTACGAGCATTTGATCATCGATGAGGCACATCACTTGGAGGATCAGGCGACCGCTCAACTTGGTGCAGAAGTGACAGAGTATTTGTTGCGCCGGACACTCGAGTCTCTGGGGGGCACGCGAGGGCTCGCCGCCGATTTGCGTCGGACGCTCGCGCGCGGAATCGCACAGGGCCAGGAGCCATGGCAGCCCTTTGTGCCCCTGTTGGATCAGGTGACTCGACACTGCGCTGAAGTGGACCGCGTCTTTACTCAGGTGGCCACGGCCGTGAGCCGCTGGATCGGCACAACGGGTGACGCCGCGGCCAGGCGGATCGATCCGGGCATCGTCCAGCGCGTGGAGTACGATTCCGTGACCAGCAGCACTCTGGAGTTAGTCACCGTGCACAAAGCCGTCGATACCACAAGTGGTCAGTTGCAGGCACTGCGCAGTGAGATCGAGATGGCGGACGACTCGCTGTTCGGGCGCTTTGAGGATGTAAGTGGGGAACTGCGCAAACTTTCTGGGCTTCTCGCTGTAGTCGGAGATGTACTTTTGGCACGGTCCGACCCCGAGGCCTATGTGGGGTGGGTCGCC
>JAPNUJ010000140.1 GCA_026627155.1 Bacillota bacterium
TGCTGACCACCGCGGTCGTCGGTCAGGAGCATTACGAGACCGCGCGCCGCGTCCAGGAAACGCTGCAGAAGTACAAGTCGCTACAGGACATCATCGCGATTCTCGGCATGGATGAATTGAGCGATGATGACAAGTTGACGGTGGCGCGGGCGCGCAAGATCCAAAACTTTCTGTCGCAACCGTTCTTCGTCGGTGAGCAGTTCACCGGCATCCCCGGCAAATACGTGCAGGTCAAGGACACCGTCCGCAGCTTCCGGGAGATTTTGGACGGCAAGCACGATGACATCCCGGAAACGTATTTCCGATTTTGCGGGGCCATCGAGGAAGTCCTGGAAAAGGCGGAGAAGGACGGCGTTCGTGTGTGAGGCCGGGAGCAATGCCGACCGGTCCAACATGTCAGGGTGCAAAGTGAGGTGCGCCAGTGAGTGAAGTCTTGTTCGAGGTCGTGACGCCCGACCACATCGTCGTCAGTCGGCCCGTGATGTACATCTCACTGCGCGGCGGTGGTGGCGACCTTGGCATCTTGCCACGGCACACGCCGCTGGCCACGACCGTGCCGGCGGGCATCGTGCGCGTGCGGGTCGCGGCTGGCGAGGATTACATCGTCGTCACGGATGGTTTTCTGCATGTCATGCCGGACCGCGTGACGCTGCTCGTGGCGGCGGCAGAGATCGGATCGCTCGTCGACACCGATCGCGCGGACTACGCTCGCCGACGCGCGGAGCAGCGGCTGGCGGAACGCACGGCGACCATCGACGTGGCCCGCGCGGAAGCGGCCCTCGCGCGCGCGCGCCTGCGGCTTGAGGCAGCCGAACTGTCCAGTCGGGCTGGCGGGGTACTGGTACAGTCAAACACGCACGTTCGCACGTAAGCGCCACATTCGCTCGTCCATGCGAGGCGATGGGTATACTACACAGCGCAGTCGCCGGGCCTTCGCTCGCGCCACTGCGCTGGAACTTTATGTAGACCAAGTGTTTTACTCGTTATGACCGCTTTGTTATAATAACCGTGTTTGGTCTGGCGCGGGCAAGACGCCCGCCGCGGCGAAGCCGCGCAGGCGTGGTGGAGGTGAAGTCTTCGTGTACACGCAGGGATTCTTGTTCGTCATCCTCTTTCTTATCTTTGGCACGCTGCTCGCGGTCGGCGCCCTGTCCGTACTCGGCCCTCTCTTGCGACCGAACAAACCCTCGGCCGCCAAGTCGACCACCTACGAGAGTGGTCTTAACCCGGTGGGGGATGCGCGCGCGCGTTACAACGTCCGGTATTACCTGTACGCGCTGCTGTTCGTCATCTTTGACGTCGAGACGGTATTCCTGTACCCGTGGGCGGTTGAGTACCATACGCTCGGCGTGTTCGGCTTCGTCGAGATGGTACTTTTCATCGTGCTGCTGGTTATCGGCCTGGTGTATGCATGGAGAAAGAAGGTGCTCGAATGGAACTGACCCCGGATGCCACGTTGCCGGTGATCGAGTACGAAGGCTTCACGCCGGAGGAGTCCGCACAACTGCGCAGCGCGGGCATCGTTCTCGCGCCGCTCGAGCAGATGAAGGCGTGGGCGCGCAGCAACAGCCTGTGGCCCATGACATTTGGGCTCGCCTGTTGCGCCATCGAGATGATGGGGGCGGGCGCGGCGCACTGGGATCTGGATCGCTTCGGCATCATTTTTCGCGCGTCTCCGCGCCAATCGGATGTCATGATCGTCGCAGGCACCGTTACAAAGAAGATGGGCCCCCTGTTGCGTCGGCTGTACGACCAGATGGCAGAGCCCAAGTGGGTGGTGTCGATGGGTTCTTGCGCCACGGCAGGCGGCCCATACGTTCGCTCGTACTCGGTCATGAAAGGCGTTGACCAGGTCGTGCCGGTGGATGTGTACGTGCCCGGTTGCCCGCCCTCGCCGCCCGCACTCATCTACGGCCTCAATCGCCTGCAGGACAAGATTCGCGCTGAGGCACGCGGGAAGAAGGTGTCCGTGTGACACCGGAGGACGAAAAACCACAGGCGCCCAAGCCTGACGACAGCAAGGCAGAAGCGGCAGCCCCGGCGAAGGCCGAGGCCACGGCCAAAGCGGCAGCCCCGGCGAAGGCCGAGGCCACGGCCAAACCCGCTCCGCGCCCGGCGAAAGCGCCGCCTCCGCCCGACCCACGAGCCGTCGCCGCCAAGGAAAGGGCCGACAAAGTCAAGGCGGACATCGAAGGCGCCTTGGGTTCGGGCGTCGTGGCCGACACCGGAGCTGCCAAAGACATCCCGCTGTTGCGCATCGAGCCAGCGCACTGGGTGAAGACATTTGAGTACCTCAAGACGGCGCCTGAATATCTGTGCGATTACATCGAGCTCTTCGCGGGCACGGACCTGCTCGACAAGGGCGTCATCGAAGTGACCGTATACATCCAGTCCATGCAGTGCGGGCACTATTTTAACATCAAGACGCACACGCCCCGCGATGATGCCCGCTTGCCCAGCCTCGTTCCGCTGTTCGCTGGCGTCAACTGGGAGGAACGCGAGGTCTACGATTTGCTTGGCGTGACCTTCGAAGGGCATCCCGACCTGCGTCGAATCATGATGTGGGACGGCTGGAACGGTTGGCCGCTGAGAAAAGATTACAACGACTTCGATAACATCCCGACCCGCGGAGGTGACCCGGTCTGATGGCGCTTCGCTCCGAGGAGATGATTCTCAATGTCGGTCCGCAGCACCCCAGTACGCACGGCGTTTTCCGCTTGGTCGTGACGATCGATGGCGAACAGATCGTCGATGTGGACCCGGTGATCGGCTACCTGCATCGCGGAACCGAGAAGCTCGCGGAGGATCTCCAGTACACGCAGATCATCCCTTACACTGACCGGCTGGATTACGTGGCCGCGATGCTGAACAACTACGCGCTGGTACATACGGTCGAGTACGCGCTCGATCTGGAGATCCCGGATCGCGCGGAATACCTGCGCATCATCGTCATGGAACTGCAGCGGGTGGCATCGCACCTGCTGTTCATGGGGACGTATCTGCTGGACTTGGGGGCGATGAGCCCGTTCCTGTACGCGTTTCGCGAAAGGGAGCGGATTGTGCAGCTTTTCAACGAAATCTGCGGCGCCCGGCTAACGTACAACTACATGCGCGTGGGCGGTGTGAAGTGGGATGCGCCGCCGGGTTGGATCGAACAGGTCCTCGAGTTTGTCACGCAGATGAAGAGCAAAATCGCCATGTTTCACGAACTCATAACGGGCAATGAGATTTTCCTGCACCGGGTGCGAGGCATCGGCATCATCAGCCAGGAGGACGCCGTCAACTATTCTCTGTCCGGTATCAACCTGCGCTCCACGGGACTGGCATGGGATCTGCGCAAGTCGCGGCCTTACAGCATCTACGACAAGTTCCAGTGGGACGTCGTGACGGGTGAGAACGGCGATTGCTTCGACCGTTACATGCTGCACATGAAAGAGATGGAGCAGTCCCTGCACATCGTCCACCAAGCCGCCGAGAGCATCCCATCAGGGCCCGTTCTAGGCAAGGTGCCCAAGCTGATTCGCGTCCCGGCCGGCGAGTACTACACCAGCATCGAAGGCGCCCGCGGTGAGCTCGGGGTCTATGTCATCTCGGACGGCAAGGACAAACCGTATCGCCTGAAACTGCACCGGCCTTCGTTTGTCAACCTGCAGATTCTCCGAAAGCTTCTGATCGGCCTCAGCATGGCCAATCTGATCGCCGTTCTCGGAGCAGTGGACATCGTTCTCGGGGAGGTGGACGCCTGATGCTGGATTGGCAGTCTATGAACTTTTCCGGGATCTCGTTGCTTGGCATGGTCGTCGGCACCGTCATCGTCCTGATCCTGTTGCTTGGCGTCGTGTCCTACCTGATCTACTTTGAACGCAAGGTCATCGGCTGGATGCAGGGTCGTATCGGTCCCAACCGGGTCGGACCGCTCGGCTTGCTGCAAAGCATCGCAGATGTCACGAAACTGCTCATCAAAGAAGATGTCGTGCCGGCCAATGCCGACCGCCTACTGTTTCTGATCGCGCCGATGATCGCGTTCGTACCAGCGTTCATGGTGCTCGCCGTCATCCCGTTTTCCGCGACGCACGTGTTCACGGCCCAGCTCAACATCGGCCTGCTCTATTATCTCGCCCTCTCCTCCATCACGATCCTCGGCATTGTGATGGGCGGATGGGCGTCGAACAACAAGTACTCCCTGCTCGGCGGCATGCGCTCAGCTGCGCAGATGATCAGCTACGAGTTACCCCTCGGTTTGGCGGTGCTGGGAGTGGTGATGCTGTCCGGCACACTCAACCTCGTCGGCATCGTCGATCACGAGGCGACCGAGCGTTTCGGCTGGTTCATCATCCCTCAGATCATCGGCTTCGTCATCTTTCT
>JAPNUJ010000141.1 GCA_026627155.1 Bacillota bacterium
GCACAATCGGATGATCGGGCACGTGCAACTGGCCACTTTTCATCTCGATCTTCTCGCCGGATGTAGGCATCTCCAACTTTTGAAACTGTACCATATGTACCTCTCCTTTGATCCGCTTCAGGTCTGCCCGCCGCAACACATACCGCATTATGATACCATAGCCCAAACAGTCGGGCAATGACCCGCCGGTGGGGTCACGGAGCCTGACCTGACTCCGGCGCGCAGTCTGGCGCCGCAATATCGCCCCCGCCGGCCGCGGTGTGGGTGGTGCGCATGAACACCACGATGCCCGTGACGGCGAGCGCCGCGCCAACGAACCAGATGAACGGGACCCGATCGCCAAACAGGATATACGCCAGGGCCGTGGCCCCGAGAGGTTCGCCAACGATACTCATCGAGACAGTGGAGGCGGGCAGGTACTTCAGCAATCCGTTAAACAGGGTATGCCCCAATACCGTTGGAATCAGGGTCAACAACAAAAATGCGCGCCAGTCGCCCCACCCATAGTGTACAAACGAGTCGCGCTGCACGCCGGCGTACAACGCAAGTACGACAGCGGCGACCATGTACACGAGCAGACTGTACGGCAGGGCCGCAACGGTCCGCCGCAGACGCTGTCCGATCAAAAGATACCCCGATACACTGATCGTCCCGCCGACGGACAGCGCATCTCCGAACGCCGCGGACCCGCCCGCCACAAGGTCATGCACACTGATCAAGGCAGTTCCCAGCACGGCTACCAAGGCAAATGCCCACGCCCGCGCCGGCACTCGCTCCGTAAAGAACAGCCGGGCCCCTAGCAGCACGAAGATCGGCTCCAGGGACAGCAACAGGGTGGAACTGCCGACCGACGTGTAAAAGAGCGATCCGATCCACAAGATGAAGTGCAATGCCAGAAAAGCGCCGCTGGCAATCAGGGCCAGGCGTTCCCGGCCAGTCAGGCTGCGCCATGCAGCCAGCGCCCCGCGTCCGGCGAAAGGCAGCAGCAAAACGGACGTCATCACCATTCGGTAGAATGCGGTAATGGCAGGCGGGGCATTGGTCAACTTGATGAGAATCGCCGCACAGGACACCGCCAGTACACCCAGCAAGAGCATCCCGTACGCAAGCAGAGGAGGCCGAACACGCGCACTCCTCACTCGACGGTCCCTGACTGAGCGGCAAGCAACATCGCGTGCACGGCCGGGAGTCCCCGTTCAGGTCGCACAGGACGCATCTGGTGATTGGTAAATGCATGTTCCGTCTTGCCAGAAGCCAGAACGACCCCATCGCTCGGGCGCCGAACCTCATAGCCGAAGAGGATGCGCAGTCCCGTGTAACCTACGAGCGAACAATCGATGGCGAGTTCGTCATCGTATTGAGCCGCTTGACGATAATCGCAGTCGATGTGGAGAACCGGCAGATACACGCCACTGTCCTCGAGTTCGCGATAGGACATGCCCTGGGCGCGCAGCCAGTTCGTCCGGGCGATCTCAAACCACGCGATGTAGTTTCCGTGCCAGGCGATGCGCATGGCGTCCGTCTCGCAGTAACGAACGCGAACCTCCGTCGTGACCCTTTGATTCGCCAGCATCCTCACCTCATTTGCGCAAAGCTTGTCCGCGCCATCCACCCGGCAACGGACGCGGCCAATCGCGCGCGCACCAGTCGCAGAGGATCAGGAGACGCTAAAGGACCTTGGACGCGCCGCGGTAGACATACCCGAGTTCCGTGTCCAACGTCAAGATCTCGCCGTCTTTGACAGACGTCATCACACCCGTGGCCCCAACGATCACCGGTTTGCCCATGGACAATGCGGCCACAGCCGCATGCGACGTCAAGCCGCCGTCTTGCGTCACGACCGCCGCCGCGACCTCGATGGCTGGCACAAAGTCGCGATCGGTCATCGCTGTAACCAAGATGTCGCCCGCCGCCATCCGGCGCACCATGTCGTGTGGGTCCGTTCCAACCACGGCTCGCCCGCTCACACTGACCGTGCCGATCCCCGTTCCCCGCGCCGCGATATCGCCGATTTTGTGCACTTTCAGCAGGTTTGTGGTGCCGCGCTCGCCCACAGGAACCCCCGCGGTGATCACGATCAGATCGCCACTGGCGATGAGTCCCGAAGACAAGGCCCCGTCCACTGCTACCGCCAGCATCTCGTCAGTGCTCGCCGTCTGGCGCACTAAAACCGGATAAAGGCCCCACACCATACTGAGGCGCCGCGCAACGCACTCGTCGGGTGTCACGGCGATAATCTGACTCTCCGGGCGATGCTTGGCAATGCGGCGGGCGGTAAAGCCACTTTCCGTCGACGTCACAATGGCGCGCGCCTTCAGTTGATCCGCAATGTGTTTCACAGCGTGACTGATGGCGTCTGTCTGCGTGTGCTCGATCTCGTCTCGATGACGGCCCTGGACTTCGCGCGAACAGACGGCCTGCTCTGCGCGCGTGGCGATCTGCGCCATGGTCAACACCGATTCCAAGGGGTACTTGCCGGCCGCCGTCTCGCCGCTCAGCATGATCGCGTCCGTGCCGTCGAAGATGGCATTGGCGACGTCGGTGGCCTCTGCCCGCGTGGGTCGCGGGTTGCGCTGCATCGAGTCGAGCATCTGTGTTGCCGTGATGACCACCTTTCCGGCGCGATTGCACCGTTCGATCATCAGTTTTTGGGCGATCGGAACTTCCTCCGTGGGGATCTCGACACCGAGGTCTCCACGGGCCACCATGATGCCATCCGACACCGCCAGGATCTCATCCAGATGATCGAGTCCCTCCTGAGACTCGATCTTGGAGATGATGTCCATCTGCTTGCCGTGCAGTTCCAGAATGCGTCGAATCTCCAGAACGTCCGCCGCCTTGCGAACAAACGAGGCCGCAATGATGTCCAGGTTCTGTCCGATGGCCCATTCGATATGCTCGACATCGCGCGCCGTCACGCCGGGCAGGCGCACCTGCACCCCGGGTGCGTTGACCCCCTTGCGGTTCTTCAGGGTGCCACCGTTGGTGATGCGACAATGAATCTCGCGATCCCGGATCGCCTCCACAGACAAACCGATCAGTCCGTCATCAATTAAGAGCCGGGAACCGACTTCCACATCGTCCGGGAGGCCTTCGTAGTTCACCCAGATTCGCGCTGGCGTGCCCAAGACCGACTCCGTTGTCAGCACGATCGCATGGCCCTCGACGAGTTCGATGGCGTCCCCTTCCACCATGCCGGTGCGGATCTCCGGTCCCTTGATGTCAATCATGATGCCGACGTACTTGCCTTCCATTCGGGCCGCTTCACGAACCGTGGCGATCGTCTTGGCGTGATCCTCGTAAGATCCGTGTGCAAAGTTCAGTCGAGCCACGTCAAGACCCGCGCGCATCAATTTGCGTAGGACGGACAACTCGCTGCAGGCCGGTCCCATGGTACAGACAATCTTCGTTCTCCTCATACACATCTCCCTTTATCAGTCCACCCTGAGCACGGCAAAACCATCAGTTGGACAATATCTCTGCCAGCTTGTAAATGCCAAGATCCAGTACGCGCTTGGTCTGCAGCGCCTCGGTAATGTCGGTCGTGACAAGCTTTGATCCGCGCACCCCGATCATCACACTCGTCTTCCCCTCGATGAGCAGATCCACGGCATAGGCGCCCATTCTCGACGCGAGTGTCCGGTCGAAGGCGGTCGGGGATCCCCCGCGTTGCAGATGCCCCAGCACCGTGACGCGAACATCCCACCCTGTGGCCTGTGCAATCTGTTCGCCTATGCGCATCCCATGGCCTGCCCCTTCTGCCACGAGGATGATACTGTGCCGTTTACCCCGCTCCACGCCCTTTCGCAACCGGCCGAGGACGTGACTCAAATCAAACGGCGCCTCCGGAATCAGGACGGATTCGGCGCCGCCAGCAAGCCCCGCGATCATCGCGATGTCGCCCGCATCGCGTCCCATCACTTCCACCACATACGTTCGCTCATGCGAAGTGGCCGTATCGCGAATCTTGTCGATCGCCTCAATGGCAGTATTGACCGCTGTATCAAAGCCGATGGTATAGTCTGTACAGGGGATATCATTGTCAATCGTACCAGGAATGCCAATCGTCCTGATGCCTCGCTCCGACAGGGCGTTAGCCCCGCGAAACGATCCGTCCCCGCCGATGACGATCAACCCGTCAACGCCATGATCGTGCAAGACACGCACGCCTTGTTCCTGTCCTTCGGGCGTCTTGAATTCCAGACAACGCGCCGTAAACAGCTTCGTGCCGCCGCGTTGAATAATATCGGCGACCGAACCCGCATCAAGAATTTCGAGTTCGCCCGCGATGAGTCCTGCATACCCGTGCTTGATGCCGACGACCTCAAGACCCTCATACAAGCCTTTG
>JAPNUJ010000142.1 GCA_026627155.1 Bacillota bacterium
GCGGCTTTCGAAACCCTCGCGGAGGCTATCGCCACGTTGGCAGATAGGCTGCACGCGCTCGACACGCAGATCGAGTTGCTGGAGCAGTCGCAGGCCATGGAGCAGCTCAAGGAGCTGGAGGACGTCAAGGCGAGGATCACGGAGGCGTCGAAGGATCTCGAGCGCATGCTGTCACAAATCGAACGCGAAGAGAAGGAACTTCACCGCAAGCGCGAGCAGGCACAGGTCTTGCGTAGGCAGATTGCCGATGGCGCGGAAGCGGCGCAGGCCTGTCGCAGTGAGATGACCGAGCTTGCGACACAGGCGGAACTGGCTGATCATGCCGTCTACGAACAAGGGTTTTCAGCCGGGGCGCGCGTCGAGCCGTCCGTGTGGACTCACATCCTGCGCGATGTCGAGGCGCATCAGAAGCGAGTGAAGCAACTGCGCTCACTGCTTGTGCGCGTGCGCGAACAGGCCGAACGCGTCACCGTAGCTGAACGTGCCGCCAGTGATGCCCGCAAGCGACGGGACGAACGGGAGGTGCTTTTTCGACGCGCGGAAAAGGATGTGCGCGACGCCATTGTTTCGCAAGAGGATGCACTCCTGCGTTGGCGGGAGGCACTTTTGCACTTGCCTCTGACGGACGAGGTGTTTCGCACGGTCTTGCGCGCCCTGCAGCTGTATCCGGAGACGCTGTATCACGAGGTGATTGCACCCATCAAGGAGGCGGCGGATGCGGAAACGCTGTCCCTCAAGTCGCGACGGGTGGAGATTCGGCACGAGCGGTCTCTTTGCGAGGCCGACATCCAGCGGTTGCAAGACGAGTGGAACGCTTGGCAGCAGCAAAGGGAACCGGAACCAGCGCGCAGCGAGGCGACGGCGCAGGCGCGGGAACGGCGCCGGGCGGAGGCGCTCGTCGCAGACGGGAAGTCACGACCGATCGTCGGGGGCCCTCTGTACACGCTGTGTGACTTTGACGCGGCGGTCGATGAGGCGACGAAGGCGATGCTGGAGACGGCCTTGCACCGTGCCGGTCTCCTGGACGCGTGGGTCAGCAGTTCCGGATTTCACCTGGCGGACGGGGAAGAAGACACGTGGATCACGCCATCTCCTGAGTATTTTCTGCCGACTTTGGCCGACTATCTAGTGCCGACGCCCACGCGTGAGAGTGGACTGACGGCAGACTTTGTGGAGGACGTACTGCGCACGATCGTCATGGACGATAGCCGAGAGGATCATCCGGTCCGGCTGTCGCGGGAAGGCGTGTATCAAATCGGTCCGTTGTCCGGTCGGGTGCTCGCCAAGGAGCGGGCGGAGTGGATCGGCGTCGAGACGCGACGACAGACGCGCTGGCAGCACATGCAACGCCTGCAGGCGGACATGGAGAGTGCGCGAGCTCGCATGGCTGTGTTTGACGGGGACCTGCAACAGCTTGACCAGATCGAGGCGAATTTGACGGCTGAAGTGCAGGCGCTCCCAGACGCGCAAGTCCTGGCAGCGGTGAATGAGGTGTTGCGGGAAGCCCGCTTTGCACTGGACGCGGAGATCCGCCAAGTGGACGTGTGCTCCGAGACGTGGAAGGAAGCGCAACGCGTGCTTCGGACGTGCCAAGGTGAATGCAATGGGGAACTGGCGCATTGGGCCCGACTCCAGACGGAAGAAGACTGCGAGGATGCGCTCAATACGCTGCAAGTCTACCGGGAACGGGCTGGGGATTTAAAGTCGACGCTGACCATCCTTGCAGACCGGTCGGATGAAGTGAAGCGGCTTGATGCCGAGTTGTCGGGCTTGACGGAGCGCCTCACTCAGGATCAGTTGCAGGCCGACGAGTTTCGGAGGCGGGCGCGCGATCTCGAGCATCGTTCCGAGGTCCTCACGGAGTTGGTCCGTGCGGCAGGGGCGTGGGATCTGTTCGATCAGGTGCACCGTCGCAAAGCGGAGCGGGCAGAGGCGCGGACCGCACTGGATGCCACGAGAGAGCGGCGCGAGGCTTGCGCCGGCGATCGCGGACGAAGTGAGGAGCGGTTGCGCCAGCAGGAACTGGAGTTGACCGATCTCCTGCAAAGATGTGAGGCGGAACGGATCGCGTTCGTGCGGGAATGGCAATGGGGATTCGTGTCACTGCCCGATGTGGGCAGCGATGGGTCGCGTGACATCGCGGGTCGCGAGCGGGATGTTGCGGACGCCGTCACGCGCCTGCTTCGCGGCCGTTATGACGGACGCAAATTGCAGACCCTAGAGGAACACTTGCGAACGGCCTTTGTCGCGGCGAAGAACACGTTGGTCGAATACAGCATCGAGCAGTCGTATGACGAAATCGGGGACCGTCTCCTCATTGCGTCCCATCGCGATCGCGCGCATACGCTGACCCCCGCGGCACTGCTAGCAGAGTTGCGTCTTCAGGAACAACAGCAGCGAGTTCTCATCGACGAGAAAGACCGCGAACTGTACGAGCATATCCTCCTGCGCAGCGTGGGGCGCGCGATTCGGGACAAAATCAACCGGGCGGAGCAGTGGGTCGCCCAGATGAACCGGTTTATGGCAGAGCGCAGGACCTCCAGCGGCCTAACGCTGTCCCTGTCGTGGGTTCCACAAGCGGCGCGCAACGAGCGCGAACTGGACACCGACCGCCTGGTGCAATTGCTGCGCAGGAGCCCGGACACGTTGCGGTCGGAGGAAGTGGACGACATGATGGCCCACTTTCGCTCGCGGATCGCACTCGCGAAGGAGGCGGCGGCAGAGGGGGAGACGCTCCGGCAGGCGATTCATGCACTGCTTGACTACCGAGGCTGGTTTCGCTTCCAGCTGTCATTCAAGAAGGGAGAGCAGCCAAAACGGGAACTGACCGACTCCCGCTTCAACGTGTTGAGCGGTGGGGAGAAGGCCATGGCGATGTACATTCCCTTATTTGCCGCGACGGACTCGCGCTACAAGGACTCGCAACCAGGTGCCCCGCGCATTCTTTCGTTGGATGAGGCGTTCGCGGGCGTGGACGAGGAGAATTTGCGCGATATGTTCCAACTGCTCACGGATATGGGGTTTGACTACATGATGACGAGCCAGCAGTTGTGGGGATGTTATGACACGGTGCCGGCGCTGTCGATCTATGAGGTGCATCGACCGAACGACGGGAAGGTCATCACGCTCATCCGATATCATTGGAATGGGGATCGCCGCCGACTGATCACGGACGCTATCGGGGTGGGAGACCGCGAAGTGGCGGCTTCTCTGGTGGACGCGTGACGAACGTGGCAGGGTATGAGGATGCGTTGCGCGAGTATCTCATGCAGCCGGGGTTGTCCCGGCTGTGGCAGGCCGTCCATGAAAAATACGATCAATTAGGCAGAGTCGGCGGTCGCGTCACGCTGCGCGCTGTAGATAACGACGAACGGGATGCCATCGCGGGCCTGCTTGCCGAAAACCTGCATGGGCAATCAGAGATTGTGATCAGGCTCGACACGTTGGACCTGGCGCTCCAGGCGACGCGGTTTCAGGTGTCGCTCGCGGCAGTCATGGACCTGTTATTTTCGCCTGACGGATCCAACAGGCATATCAGATGGCAGGAAGAGCAGGATTGGGCACAATTTTTGGCGTGGTCGAAGGGTGTGGCGGGAGACGTGTCAGCGCTCGCGAACTGGATGGCCCAATTGGCACACGGTGTAGGGCCCGGCTATCGCGCGTACCGCGACTGTTTTCAGGAGTTTCGTGAGCAAGACGGGCACTCGCCATCCTGGCAGGCAGCCATGACGGCGCTAGCACCTTTGCCCGCGCAGGCTGTCCGATTGCCGATTTGGGCCGCTCAAACAACCGGGGATGCGCATGGTCTCGATCGGGATCGTCTAGCGGGTCGGATGTTTTACTGGGGCATCTGCGCCCGCTTCGAGGCAGCAGAATCGAATGTGGGTGAGAACCTACCGTCAGAAGACGCGGTAGGTGCAGACGAACTCCGCCGACAGTATGCGCGGGCGGGCCTGCTCGTCGACGATATCAGTTCTGTGGTATGGGTGGCCGGGTGGAACGAGATTGCCGTTGCGCCGATGGCCGTGCCGCTGCGAACGCTGGAAGGTATTTCCCGAAGTCTTACATCGGCTCCAAAGTACGTCTTCATCTTCGAGAATCCGTCGGTATTTGGCGGGGTGTTGGACCGATTGGACCGATTGGACCGGATGGGGCTCGCCGGCACGTGTGCAGTGGTCTGCACGAGCGGTCAACCGTCCTTGGCGGGATTGAAGCTTCTTGACATCGCGCAGGCACATGGAGCGGTGATGCATTATTCGGGAGACTTTGATGTACA
>JAPNUJ010000143.1 GCA_026627155.1 Bacillota bacterium
TCGAGGTTCTGTCGGTGATCATCCAAGTCTTTTCGTTTCAGACGTTTGGACGTCGCGTCTTCAAGATGAGTCCGATTCATCACCACTTCGAACTGGTGGGCTGGTCCGAGTGGAAGGTGGTCTCTGTGTTTTGGGGTACGACCGCGGTGTTGTCTGCGACGGCCCTCTTTCTTTACTTGAAGGGCTAGGGCCGTGCGGTCCGGCGCAACCGGATCGGGGATAAGGGAGTGGTGCCGGGATGGAGTGGGCGGGGAAGACGGTCCTTGTGCTGGGTCTTGCGCGCAGTGGACTGGCTGTGGCGAAACTCCTGTGTGGTCTGGGGGCTGTCGTTACGGTCAGCGACGCAGGGGCGCGGGAGAAGGCCGAGGAGGCGGCGGTCGTCCTGGAAAGGCTGGGGGTCCGCTGCGTCTTTGGCAGCCACCCGCTCGACTTGCTCGATGGCTGTGACGCCATCGTGAAGAATCCCGGGATTCCCTATCACCTCGACATCGTGCGCGAGGCGCTGCTGCGTTCGATCCCGATCATCACGGAGGTTGAACTGGCAGCGGCGATGACCGTGGCGCCGATGATCGGCATCACCGGGACAAACGGCAAGACGACGACCACCTCTCTGGTCGGTGCCATGTTCGCCGCAGCAGATGTCGATCACGTCGTCGCGGGAAACATCGGCACGCCACTTTGTGAGGTGGCCCCGTCGGCTGGGACGCAGACCTGGCTGGTGACCGAGCTTTCCAGTTTCCAACTGGCAGGCACTGTCTCGTTTCACCCGCACATCGCTGCACTGTTGAATCTGACCCCCGCGCATTTGGACTATCATGGCACGATGGCGGAGTACCGGTCGGCCAAGTTGAAGTTGTTCGCCAACCTCGAACCGGGCGATGTGGCGATTTTGAATGCCGATCAGCCGGACGTGGCGGGTCTGGCGCAGGAGATGCGCGCGGACGCGTGGTGGTTCAGCCTGCAGTCGTCGGTGCGGCCGGGCGTCTACTTGAGCCGTCAGGAGGAACTCGTGTTTGCCCCACCCGATCGGCCGGGCGTCACCGTTTGTTTGGCCGCTCTCGGCGACATTCGTCTGCGTGGACGACACAACCTGGCCAACGCCGCTGCCGCCAGCGCGATTGCCCTGGCCGCCGGGTTGCCGGTTCGTGCGGTCCACGCGGCCTTGACCACCTTTGCCGGGGTCGAGCATCGCCTGGAGTTTGTGCGGGAGGTCTGTGGAGTCAAGTGGTTTAACGACTCGAAGGCCACTAATCCCGTGGCTGCGATTCAAGCGATCTCGGCATTTTCAGAACCTCTCGTTTTGATTCTGGGGGGGTTAGAACGCGGCGACGACCTGTCCGTCTTGCAACCAGTGCTTCAAGAGCACGTCAGGTGTGTGATCTGTATCGGGCAATCCGGCGATCGCATGGCGGATATGGCTCGAGCGGCCGGCGTCCCTTCCGTCGTGCGGGCCGAGACGCTGGCGGAAGCAGTTCAATGGGCGGCGAGTCACGCGGGGCCAGGGGACGCGGCCTTGTTGTCTCCTGCCGCGGCAAGTTGGGACATGTTTACATCGTACGAGGAGAGGGGACGAATCTTCAAGGCGGCTGTGCATATGCTCTAGCAAGGACGAGTTGTGGCGAATGCCACTGACCGCCAAGGAGGTCTTTGCGTGCGCGCCTATGTACAGAAAGCCCCAGACTGGATTCTCCCTTTAACCACGCTCACGCTGCTCGTGATCGGACTGTTGATGGTGCATAGCGCCAGCACCGTGCTGACACTGGAGAGTCACCACGATGCCTTTTTTTATGTCAAGCGGCAAATGATGTGGGCCGCGATCGGCGTCGTGTCGATGATCGGCATGAGCCGCGTCGACTACCGACTGCTTGAGAAGTATGCGCGGGTTATCCTACTGGCTTGTCTCGTGTTTCTTGGCCTTGTCCTGATTCCTCACGTTGGTCAAGTGCGCGGGGGATCGCGCGCCTGGCTCGGGATCGGAACGTTTGGCATTCAACCTTCCGAGTTTGCCAAGTTTGGCCTGATCATTTTTCTGAGCTGGTTCCTGAGTCGCGAACCTGACCGCCTGCTTTCGTTTCGCCGGGGGTTACTCCCGGTATTCGGCGCCACGGGCCTGGTCATCGGACTGATCATGCTCGAACCGGACCTTGGGCAAAGCGCCGTGATCGGCGGGGCGACCATGCTGATGGTCATCGTCGCCGGGGCGCGCAAACGCCATCTCCTGTCACTCGTCGCGATCGGTGCACTGGGTTTTGCGGGTCTTGTCGTGGCCGCGCCCTATCGTCTGGCAAGACTGCTGGCTTTTATGGACCCCTGGAAATATCCTGATACAATCGGCTATCATATCATCATGTCCTTGATCGCGCTCGGGCGCGGGGCACTTCTTGGCACAGGCCTCGGCGGGAGCACGCAAAAGTTTCTGTATCTGCCGGAGCCGCAGACTGACTTTGTCTTTGCAATCTTGACGGAGGAACTTGGACTCTTGGGGGCGCTGGCCACCCTCATGCTATTTCTCATCCTGCTCTGGCGCGGCATGCGCGCGGCGATGCGGGTGCCAGATCGGTTCGGAAGCTATCTGGCGGCGGGGTTGACTAGCGTGATTGCGGTGCAGGTTTGTATCAATGTGGGCGTCGTCTCAGGTGCGCTTCCAGTCACGGGGATTACGCTTCCGTTTATCAGTTACGGGGGATCCTCGCTGATGCTCATGCTGACGGCGATCGGTGTGCTGATGAGTATCTCCAGACGCGCAGATCATTTGCGCTGAGCGATGTGGGCGAGTGTCACAGAAGGCGGTGCCCACATAGTATGGCTACACAGCAGACCCCCACTGCGGGAGTCTGGCGGAAGGAGCTTCCCCGGTGTGAAAGAGACAGACGCGCTGGCCGAGATGTTCGCTGATGCGGGCGCACGGATCTGCTTTGACGAGCCTATGGCGCGTCTGACCACGTGGCGAATTGGCGGACCGGCCGATATCTTGGTCGAACCGGTCGATGTCGAACAGGTGCGGGCGGCCGTCTCTGTGGCCAAGCAAATCGATTTGCCTGTATTCACGGTGGGTCGCGGGAGCAATCTGCTCGTGCGAGACGGTGGCGTGCGTGGCATGGTCATTCACTTGGGGGATGCCTTTTCCCGGCTTGAGATCTCAGGGGACCGGCTGCGCGTACAGGCAGGGCGCGCAGTCATGTCGGCGGCGTTTGTGGCCATGCGCCAAGGACTGTCCGGGCTGGAGTTCGCGACCTTGATTCCCGGTTCTGTCGGCGGCGCTGTCACCATGAATGCAGGTGCCCACGGTGGCGAGATCAAAGACGTGCTCAGCACGGTTACTGTATTGACCCAAACTCACGAAGTCTTGACAATGCCGGCGAGTGAGCTCAGTTTTGCGTATCGCCACAGTAAGGTGCCGGAGTGCGGCTGGATTGTGCTGGAGGCGGAATTTCAACTGGTTCCCGGTGACCCTGAGCAAATGCAGGAGAAGGTGCGGGCCTGGGGCCGCAAACGTCAGCAAACGCAGCCGCTCTCGTATCCGAACTGCGGGAGTGTGTTTCGCAACCCGCCGGGCGATCACGCGGCGCGCTTGATCGAGGCAGCGGGTCTCAAGGGTGCGCGTGTGGGGCAAGCGGCGATTTCGGATTTGCACGCCAATTTCATCGTCAATTTGGGTGAGGCGCGGGCAACGGATGTGTTGGCGCTGATTCAACGCGCAAAAGACGCGGTGGAGGCGCAGTTTGGCGTTCGTTTGCAAACAGAGGTCCGGGTGGTTGGAGAGGATGAGACGCGGAGGTGAGTGATGTGGAGCGTCTGGTTATAGAGGGCGGTGAACGACTCTCCGGGTCGTTGCGAATACACGGCTCCAAGAATGCTGCGTTGCCGATTCTCGCGGCGGCGACGATGGTGGATGGCGAGACCATTCTCGAGGATGTACCCAATCTCGATGACGTGCACGTGATGCTGGATATCTTGAGATCGCTGGGGGCTGTCGTCAGCTTTTCAGGCAATACCGTGACCGTTAATCCACAAGGGATCCACACTACGGATGTGCCGGAACACCTGATGCGGCAGATGCGGTCGTCGATTTTCTTGCTGGGCCCCCTGCTTGCGCGCTTCGGCTCGGTGCGCGTGTCGAAGCCGGGCGGCTGCACGATTGGCACGCGCCCCATCGACTTGCATGAGAAGGGGATTGCGACGCTCGGCGCCAGCTTGATCGATCGGCATGGGTTCATCGAATGCCAGGCGACGCGGCTTAGCGGCGCCTCCATCTTTCT
>JAPNUJ010000144.1:0-327 GCA_026627155.1 Bacillota bacterium
GAGCAGGCGCCTGCCATCCTCATTCTCGAAATTTCCCTCTCTCCCCCGACAAGTACGGGTGCGACGGGTGCGTTTGGCTCAAGAAGCCGAACCGCTGGACATTAAGGGCGCGCCCGTGGCGCACCCGTCGCCACCCCAGGCGCGCCCGGCATCCAACGATCGGCGCATGCCATCAGCAGACGCCGCACAGCCCCTTTTTGCGCGCCGATCGCTGTCGCTCCGTGCAAGGGCAAGCTCGGTCGCAAAACGTCGCCACAATGCCTCGTGCGGTCTCCAAGCAGCACATCCGCGCTGGCCGCCGCCCGGCTGCGTCTCACTCCCCATCAT
>JAPNUJ010000144.1:337-4246 GCA_026627155.1 Bacillota bacterium
GTAACATCGGCCTTTTCAGGCATATATCATGACTTGGTAGCCAGTCCTATTGGCATAGACAAGGGAGGCGATCTTCGTACGCACCGTGCTCAGAATTGCGCTGTACATCTTGCGGCTTGTGCTGCTCGGGCTGACCCGAGACGAGGCGATCGACAAGGCGGCTGCCGCCTTTAAGCTCACCGTCGATGAGATCCGTCGCCGCCTGTAGCCGCGTTCGGTCGTGCCCCGCGAACGCGCACTCGCGCACACGTTTCGCGCACCCGCTCGTGAAACAAACCCATAGACGTACGCATCTACGCAAAGGCGGACGTACTCGGTTACACAGAGGTGCCACCCGTGATCATACCCAGAAAAGGAAGCGCAGGCCCCGCACAGCCACCCCGCACGTCCGCCGTTTCGCCAGCGGACATGGCCGCGCGTTTCGCCGCGCTTGAGCCAACCCAGCGCAGACCGCCAGTGTCGTCGCCGTCCACTCAAGCTGTCCAAGATGTCGCGCATGCGTCACCAGCGACGAAAGCGTCAGCAGCGACACAAGCGTCAGAAGTGTCGCCAGAGCAAGAAGCACCGATAGCGCAGGAAGGCACAAAATCGCCGGAAGGCAAGACGGCACAAGCGGTGCCGACGCCGGAAGGCAAGACGGCACAAGCGGTGCCGACGCCGCAAGATGACCAAGAGGGCGACGGCGCAAAAGACGATGTGCGGAGTCCCGCCGATTTTCAGGCGCCAGACGAGTGGCACCAAGAAGATCCGGCAGCTCGCGATGCACGCTCGGCGACGAACGACCACCGAGCGTCCAGCGATGCGCATCTGCTCCAGACGACACGCCACAAGGCGCCCTTCACCCCTTTGCCGTTCCCAACAGCCGTCGGCCTTGCCCACAGTGCGCCAAACGCAGACGGACCGCCGCTTCCGCCAAGGCAAGCCAGGTTTGCCGATCGCTACCGCCGCGTCACCACCTACCTGGAACCTGCCATTCAAGCGCGCATGCTCGCGCTGCGCGACACGGGACGCATCCAAAGTCTTACGCAGCTGACCAATGCCGCGCTTGCCGACTACTTGCGCGCCCACTACCCCAACGGCTAAATCCTTGGCCGCCCCTATGCCCAGCCCCATACGGAGGCTGGGCCATTCATGTGAACGGAGGTCTTCTCCTTTGATTGCAGATCTCGTAGGCATCGTCATGCTCCTGCTGCTGACCGGCGTATTCGCCTTGCTGGTCGCGCCGATCGTGCTGCTTCTTCTTTGGCTCAACCGCAAAATCCTTGCGGATCACCGCGCACACAGCGCGCGACGTCCCGTCTACCGGCGCATGGCCCGCTAATCTTGCGCTATGCCGTGCATCGCCCGCCTCCTACTATCTGTTGCCTTAACGGACCGACCTTCCCCTACCGTGACCGAAAAAAGCCTCGCGCATCGGGCGCATTCTCGGATTCTCCTTCCTTGTGTCGCGTTCCCTAACCAAAAAGGGACAGCGTGAACAACCCATTGAAGCCCCAAGGCTCACGACAGCCAGTCGAGCTTTGCCGCGGATCTCCGCGCTTTGGGGCCCACACAAGGGGAGGAAACCGCATTGTCCAAACACAAGCCAGACAGCCAGACGATCGCGCTCGAAACGGTGCGCGCATCTCGGTTGGCACTCGCTGCCAACCACCAGACCGAAAAAGACGTCGTGCAAGAGCACGAAGCCCCGTACCATGCGGACGCGACCACGGCGTCAAAAGACTACCTGCGGCCCGCAGCGCGGCTCTTGGCTCATCTGTTCGACCAAGATCGATCGAAGGAGGCGAACGCGAAATGATGAGGACCGTCGCGCTCTATGCGCGCTTTAGCTCCGACAACCAGCGCGAGGAGTCGATCGACGCCCAGGTCCGGGCGATCGAAACTTACTGCCAGCAGCACGGCATGGCCATCGTTCGGCGCTACATCGACCGCGCCAAATCCGCCACCACTGACAAGCGTCCTGCCTTTCAGGAGATGATCGCCGACAGCGGCAAAAAAATCTTCGACGCCATCGTCGTGCACAAGCTCGACCGCTTCAGCCGCGACAAGTACGACAGCACCTTTTACAAGAGAAAACTCAAGGAGAATCGGGTCAGCCTCATCAGTCTGAGCGAACATCTGGACGGATCGCCTGAAAGCCTCATGCTGGAGTCTGTCATCGAAGGCATGGCCCAGTACTTCAGCGCCAATCTCGCACGTGAGGTCATGAAGGGAATGAAAGAGAACGCACACCAGTGCAAGCACACCGGCGGCAAGCCTCCGCTCGGCTACGACGTGGACCCGGACACGCGCAGGCTCGTCACCAACGAGGCGGAGGCCGTCACCGTGCGACTCATCTTCGATTTGTACCTGCGCGGCTGGGGATACGATCGCATCCTGACCGAGCTAAACGCCCGCGCGCTGCTCACCAAGCGCGGCCAGCCATTCGGCAAGAACAGCCTGCACGACATCCTCGTCAACGAGAAATATGCGGGCGTCTACACCTTCAACTTGAAGGCATCTCAAGATCCGTTCGGGAAGCGAAACAACCACGCGCGCAAGGACGACGACAGCGTGATTCGCATCGAAGGCGGCGTGCCAGCGATCGTCACGCGCGAGGTGTTCGACGACGTGCAGGCGAAGATGTCCCGCAACCGCCGCAGCCCCGGCGCCTACAAAGGCAAAGAGTCCTACCTGCTTAGCGGCCTCATCTTTTGCGGGGAATGCGCGCAGCAAGACGGCCGCGCCTACGCCATGGCCGGCAATCGCCACGTGGCCGGGCGCAACAAGAGCGTGTACGTCTCCTACCGCTGCGGCAACCGCGATCGCACCAAAGTGGCGTGCCACAACAAGGAGCTGCGCCGCGCATACATCGAGCGTTTCGTGATCGACGAGCTGCAGCGGCGGATCTTCCACGACGGCAACCTTTCCCAACTCGTCCAGCAGTTGAACGCCCACCTGCGCGCGTCGGCGGCCACTGACCAAAAGGAAATCAAGCGTCTCGAGTCCGAGCTCGCCAAGGTGAGCCGGGAGATCGACAACATCGTGAGGGCCGTGACGAGCGGGGCCGGGTATGCGCCGCTGATGGAGAAGATGGCCGAACTCGAGGGGCAAAGAGAGACGCTGCAGTCTCGCGTCAAGCAGTTGCGCGATGCCAGGCGCCCCAACGCGGTTACGCAAGAGGATCTGAGGGCGCTGCTCTCGCGTTTTCGCCAAGCGATCGAAGACAACGACATCGCGGAAATGAGACGCTTCGTCACCGCCTATGTGCACCAGGTCATGGTCTACCACGATCACGTGGAAGTCACGTTTCGCATGCAATCTTCGGGCCAGATAGGCACAGACTCGCTGGCCGTGCGCAGCGCATCCGACCGCAAAGAGCTGCCCAAAGTTGCCGAAGTCGGGGCATGATCTAGGCAGTCACAGTACGTGCAGTCGTATGTGCAGTCGTAAGCGCAGACGTACGTGTAAACGTAAAGGTAAACGTAAAGGTAAACGTATTCGTAAGCGTAGACGTAGATGTACACATAATGTAGACGTAACCCATGGGGATTCAGGCGCACAACCGCCTGAATCCCTCTCTTTATTTACCCACTCTGACACAAGGATGTGACCCACGCATGCGCACACCTACCTGGATACTTCACACGATCTCTGATGCAGACGAGCCAGGCGATCACCTGTTCGTCGGCATGCGCCATCGCCACTTCGAAGGCGTGACGACTCGCCTGATCCCAGACGGCGATCCCGGCGACATGGGCTGGTACGGCACCGACAACTTGCCAGACGGTCGGCCCACACGCCCCATTCTCGTGTTCTACAGCGGCACGCCACCGTCTGACGAAGAAGTCGAACTACGATTGTCATCTGACTGCGACGAGCAGAGTATCCCGCTTACTGACCACACACAAGACACACAAGACGCCCTCG
>JAPNUJ010000145.1 GCA_026627155.1 Bacillota bacterium
TCAATATGAGACTCCCGGGGCCAGCCAAGTCTCAGTATGCCAAAGCCAAGACACAGAGACAGACGAAAGGTAACGGCATCAACCTCAAAGCAGAAGTGCTTGAGAACTCGAGGTGAAGGTGCGGCTGCATTTCCCGGCCGCATTGCCCGGGCGCATTTCAATGTTGCGGCCCATAGCAAAAGGGGAACCCGAAGGTCCCCCGCGCCGGTGGAATCATTTCACTGCAGGAACCATGCCTTCATAAATCTGCCGTACTGATGTGAGGACAACCTAAATTGTCTTTGGCACATCCCTCCAACTTCTCTACGAAGTGGACAATTGATCCTGTGCTACTGGGAAGTGCGTACCCTTTTCCATGGGAACCACACCCTCTCTTCCACCGACGAGGATAGTGTGTCCGCGTCGCATGGCACTATGCATCACATGTCGAATTTTTTTAGCTTGGACTGCAACGTCTGACGCGGAATGCCAAGAATTGCAGCAGCTCGCGCGATATTGCCCTCGGTTTGGGTCAGGGCCTCGCTGATCCAGTGACGCTCAGCGTTCATCAACCGCTCCGGCAGTGCCTCGCCGGGGGTCCCTCCAGGCACCGTCGCTCCCCCTGACGCCCCTGACGCCCCTGACCCAGCCCTGAGCCCACCCGCACCCCCCGCGCTTCGCGCGGGCTTCACGTGCGGCGGCAGGTCGGCGGCGTGGATCACGTCCCCCTCCACCTCGTTGATCGCCGCCTCGATGACGTGCTTGAGTTCACGTACATTGCCGCGCCACGTGGCGGAATGCAGCACATCCATCGCATCTGAACCAATTGCGCGAATGCGCGTTCCGAAACGCTGGTTGCACGCCGCCAAGAAGTGTCGTGCCAAGACGGAGACGTCCTCAGGCCGCTCCGCGAGTGACGGCATCCGCAGCGAGACGACGCGCACGCGATAGTAGAGGTCCTCGCGTAAGAGTCCTTGCAGGACGACGTCCTCGGGAGCGGCATTCATTGCCGCCATGATACGTACGTCGACTGGGACCACATGGCTGGCCCCTAGCCGGCGCACCTGCCCATCCTCGAGCACGCGCAACAACTTTGCCTGCAAGTCGAGTGGCAGGGAGTTCAACTCATCGAGAAACAGCGTGCCGCCGTCGGCCAGTTCGAACAATCCCGGCCTATTTTCTGCGCCAGTAAAGCTGCCTTTTACGGTCCCAAAGAGGATGCCCTCCAGCAGGGGCCCCGGCAACGCAGCGCAGTTTTGTGCAATGAAAGGCTTGCGAGACCGCGGACTGGCGGCGTGCAGTCCTTGGACGAGAAGTTCCTTGCCAACCCCGGTCTCGCCATAGACGAGCACTGGGGAGGACGTACGCGCCACCTTGCGGGCGCGTTCGATCACATCGCGAACAGCGGGCGACGCCGTGACGATATCATCCAGTGACCAGCGCACGCTCGCACTTCCCGTCCGGGATCCCTGTCGCGCTCCTGCGACCATGCCCTGGACCGCGGAGTCGCCCGGTTTCCCTGGTAGCGCCGCCGCCTGCAAGTCGACCACTCGCTCCGCGAGGTGTTGCACCTCGGTGATGTCTGCGGCCACTTCAAGAGCGCCCAGCAGGCGTGAGCCACTATAAACAGGCCGGGTGGTGTTAGTGGTGTGGACCTCCTGGCCCCGATAATTTTTGTACACTTGGCGGCGGTGCGAGATCGTCTCCTGCGACCGCAACACGCGAAGCAGGCTGCTCGTCTCTGACGTCAGGGAGGGAAATACCTCTAGCACGTGCTTGCCAATCACCTCGCCCGGTGCCAATCCATCGAGAGCGCCTGCTCGCTCATTGTAGAAAATAGTCAGTCCCCGCGCATCCACCGCATGCACGCCCACGTCCACGGCGTCCACCAACGCGCGCAACCATGCGGATTGCTCCTGTTGCTCTTCCAGAACTCGATCGTCATCCATGCGCGCGCTCCCCGCCTTCATTCCCGCTCATCGAGCCACTCTTCGGGACAGAGAATGCGTCGTACTCGAAGTTGTTTGTGCCGAACGGCATCGACTAGAAATGATACCTGCGACAACTCGTGCGGCCGGCCGGCCGAGTCAAACAGATACACCCGCTCCGTCGGTTGCCCTTGCCCATCGGCGCCAGTCCACCCCCGTCCCGCGCCCTCGCCTCCGGTTGCGTCCGCGATACGGGACTCAGCACTGAACGGCTGGCTCCCCACAGACACATCCGGGGCGACATAGTCGTCCTTGTACGCGGCACTCTTGGCCTCGTCCGTAATCACATAGTACTCGTGTGGCAACCCTTCGCGATCGGCGCGCCGCAGGAGTCGCTCGCGAAGGGCCATCTCCTTTTCCCGATCTGTTACGTCAACGCCACGAAATATTTGCCGGTTTAACAAGCGCCGGGACAGGTCGGACAACACGGGGTCAGGATCGCGCGTCCACAGATGCATCGCCGTCCAGATCATGCCGTCATCGAGTTCCATGAAGGTGACCACACCCGCCTCATCCGCCTCGAAGCCGCCAGAGAGGAGTGTGTTCAGGGCGGTGAACCCAGGCAAGTAGGCCTCCACCTCCTTGGCCCGCGCCAGGAGCTTCTCGATCATGACCTCCGCCGCACGGGTCGTCCGGTGAAAGTAGACGTGCAAGTACATATAGTAGCGGCTCATGATGTAATCTTCCGCAATGCTGCGCCCTTTTTCCAGATCCAGTCCCACTTCGAGATCGCCGTCGACCTCGCCGAGCCGGAGCACATGCAGCAACCACTCCACGTCAAATGAGCCGTATCCCGCCCCCGTCATCATCGCATCGCGCAGCAAGTAGTCGGTCCGGTCCATGTCCAGTTGGCTCGATAGCAGTTTCACCACGGCCCGCGAAGGTTCGAAACGCCGTTCGATCACCTGGGCGACGCGATCAGCCATCCCCGTCTCAGCCGCTTCCAGCACCTGATGGACTTCCGTCCGGGGTGCCCGAATCGCCGCCGTTGTGAACAGTTCGTGGCGCACGCCAGTCACCGTTTCGAGTGCATGGGAGAAGGGACCATGCCCCACATCGTGCAGGAGTGCCGCCGCCAGCGCCACCTCGCGATATTCCTCGAGATTCTCCCCGAAGCCGCTTTGCTCCAGTCCCGCATCCAGAATCCGCCGCATCAAGTGCGTCACGCCGAGGCTATGAACGAACCGGGAGTGCTCGGCGCCAGGATAGGCGATATTGCTTAAGCCCAGCTGGCGAATCCGGCGCAGGCGCTGAAATTCGCGCGCATTGATCAGGTCCACGATGAGACGATCGCGGGGCCCGAAGGCAATCAGGTTGTGGACAGGGTCGCGAAACGTCTTCACATGCAGCCTCCTCAGCCATTTGCTCGATCTTGATTTCACTCTACCAATTACCTACAGACACGTAAAGCAGGACAGTAGGGCCCCGATCGCGAATCAGTAGGGATAAGTCCAGAGACATGAGTCCATAGAGATCAGCCCAAAGAGTTGAATCCAAAGAGATGAGTCCGGCGAGATGAATCAGTGCTGGTAACTCCGTACAGGTCAGCCGATACCGAAGGACCCGGGCACACGAGCGCCCAGTCGTTACACGACAGGAGGATCTCCGGTGAACCCCTACGAAGAGCAAGTCATACGCGAGTGGTTGCGTGCGGATGCACGGCCACCCGCGCTGTCTGCCAAGTTAGTCCGGCGCTTGACGGGCCGGGTGCGCGGCTTATTGCAAGCGGCCGAAGGGTCGCCAGACGGACCTGTCGCCAAACTGATGGACCGCGTTCGTCTCGTGGCCCGTGAAGCGATCACGCGCACGCTCGAGCACAGCGCGACCGCGTCACAACTCGCGCGGGTGGAGTCTTGCCTGGAACGATCTGGTAGCCACGCCACATCTGCGGCCGAGATCCGGATGCTTCCGCTGCAGGTGAAAGATGCAGTGGCCCGCGAACTCGCCAAAGAGAACACCGTGACGGTCGCCGCTGAAGGGATGCTTGCCGGGCTGACGGCGTCTTTGTGCGAGTGCATCCCCGGTCTGCAGGCGCTGACGGTCCCGACGATCCTGGCGGACATGGCAGCCAGCTTGTATTTGCTCGCCCAAAACGCCGTCCGCATCGGCTACAGCTACGGGTACGACATCGATCACCCGGATGATCTGCCCCATTTTCTCATGGCCATGGCG
>JAPNUJ010000146.1 GCA_026627155.1 Bacillota bacterium
GCCGCACATGATAAGGCATCACCAGATGCGCCCTCTCACTGATCACGAGACGTCCCATCCGGGCTTGGAGCTTGCCGATGTAGGCGATCTCATGAAGTAACGCCCGCGGGTCAATGACCATGCCATTTCCCATCACACACAGCTTGTCAGGATACAGAATCCCCGAAGGCAAAAGATGCAAATCAAATTTTTGGTCACCGAGCTTGATTTGGTGCCCGGCGTTGTTTCCCCCCTGGTAGCGCGCCACAACACCGGCGCGTTCCGCCAAGTAATCCGTAATCTTGCCTTTTCCCTCATCGCCCCACTGCGTACCCACCACAACAACAGTCGTCACTGGCACTCTCTCCTCGCGACGCGGAACTTTGGAAACGCTCAACGGGACCGCCGCTACCCACGGGTGAGTGTATCAATCGGGACCCGTTCTGTCAACGGAAAACACGAACATTTAACGGAAAATAGGCTATAATGTTCGCTTTATAAACACATAGAGAATCTCCTGAGGGTTCGTCACCACATCTTGATAACGCGACAACTGCGTGGCCAAGGACTGAAGCGGATTCAGCGGGTTGGTCACCTGATACGCCGCCAGATTAAAGCTGGTGGGCCCGAACCACCATGACTTCATCACAAGGTAAGCCCTCGCTTGGGAGAGCGTACCCACTTGAAGGTAATTCGGGACATTGTACACGACAGCGAGCTTTGCCCAAAAAATCAGCAGCCCAAGACTCACCGTAATGGCAAGGGTATAGCCAATCCGCTTGCCCCACAAAATCGCAATCAGCCGACGTCGAAGACGCAAACGCCTGACTCGTCTGCGCGCTCTGTAGCGACTTGTATCCGGCAGTTGCGCCGGCCTCAGATAAACCACACGCGGTTCCGCAGCGTCGCCTTTTCGCGGCGCGAGTTCAAAAGGGCGGAGTAGCCAGCGGACAGCGTCCTTCAGTCCATAACGCGGCTTGGGATGCCGCTGCCTGCGGGACGCCTGGGGCAAGATTGCGTCAGGCGGTTCAACGCCTTCTGTCTCCATGAGAATCACCGCACCGTTCGTTCAAGAGAAACGAATTTGTTGTAGTTCTTGAGAAAAGCCAACTCGACTTTACCAGTCGGTCCGTTGCGCTGCTTGCCGATGATGACCTCGACGATATTTTTCTTCTCCGATTCGGGATTATAATAATCATCTCGATATAAGAAGGCAACGACATCAGCGTCCTGCTCGATGCTGCCCGATTCACGAATGTCAGATAACATCGGGCGCTTGTCCTGACGCTGTTCCACAGACCGGCTCAGCTGTGAGAGAGCAATGACGGGGACGTGCAACTCCCGCGCAAGCGCCTTGAGGTTGCGCGAGATCTCCGAGATCTCTTGCTGGCGATTATCCGAGCGACTGCGGCCATAGATCAACTGGAGGTAGTCGATGACGACCATCCCCAGTCCGTGTTCGAGTTGCAGACGTCGCAGGCGCGAGCGCATATCCGCCACCGTGACACCCGGAGAGTCATCGATGAAAATCGGGGCCTCAGACAGCGACGCCATCCCCATGGCCAACTTCGTCCAGTCGTCATCCTCGAGCTGACCTGTCCTCAGGACGTGTGCGTCAATATGGGCTTCCGCGCAGATCATCCGTTGCACAAGCTGATCCTTGGACATCTCGAGGCTGAATATGGCCACCGTTTGTTTGGATCGAACAGCGGCGTTCTGGGCGATGTTCAGCGCGAATGCCGTCTTCCCAACAGAAGGACGGGCTGCGAGGATGATCAAATCCGACTTCTGAAAACCGGAGGTCATCCTGTCGAGTTCAGAATACCCTGTCGAGACGCCTGTCAGACCGCCTTTGCTGTGGTACAGAAATTCAATCCGTTCATAGGCTTGCAACAGGACGTCCTTGATCGCTGCAAACCCGCGATCGACTCTGCTTTGCGCAAGGGCCAAGATCCGACGCTCTGCGTGGTCCAGGAGTTCTCCCACGTCATCCGTCCCCGCATAACCGGTCGCGGCAATCTCCGTCGTGACGCTGATGATTCGACGTAACAGCGCCCGATCCGACACGATCTGGGCATGGTATTCAATGTTCGCTGCAGTTGGCACCGACCGCGACAAGGCAAACAGGTACTCGACACCGCCCGCCTCGTCGAGTTTGCTCTGCGCTTGAAGGCGGGCTGTCAACGTGACGACGTCCACCGGCTCGCCCGCTTCAGCAATCTCCAGCATGCCTTTGAAAATGATTTGGTGTGCGCCCCGATAGAAGTCAGGTGGCTGCAGCTTTTCGGCGACCCCGACCAAGGATTCCGGGGAGAGCAGGATCGCACCAAGCACGGACTGCTCAGCCTCGACGTTTTGCGGGGGGAGACGATCCATGGGCTGTTCCAAAATCCATCACCCGCCCTGTGCTCACTTGTCATGTAAAGAGTGCAAAGAACGTTACCTGGAGAGGTAGCACCGTCCGCGTGTTGGTGCCCTACTCAGGGGATCAGGGACGCCGGTACGGAAGATGTCAAGGCGATACATCACGGGGATTCATCCTTGACGTGAACGCGCAAATCGGCGGTCACGTCATGGTAGAGCTTGATCGGCACGGTCGTTACACCAAGCGCCTTGATCGCCTCGTGCAGCACGATTTTTTTCTTGTCGACGGCAAACCCCGCCGCGGCAAGACCCTCCGCGATCTGCTTGGACGTCACGGCACCAAAAACTCGGCCGCCCTCACCGGTCTTGACGTGAAGTTCCAACGTGAACCCCTGAATCTTTGCTGCCAGTGCCCGGGCTTCAGCGACATGTTGCTCCTCGCGACGCAACTCGGCAGATCGCTGATCCGCCAATTCCTTTAGGACCTCAGGGGTCGCGACACGCGCCAGTTGACGTGGAAACAGAAAGTTGCGAGCGTATCCTTCGGACACGTTCTTGATTTCACCTTTTTTCCCCTGGCTCGGAACGTCTTGCATCAGGACTACCTTCATCTCTACGTACCCCCTGCTTAGTCGGCTGAAACACTCAACGTCGCTGACTGATGCGTTTGCGAATATCAAACATCACATCTGTCATACCCGCCAAAACGTAAATCTCCACAACGACCGGAATGGTCATCAACGCGACCGCCACGCAAATGATGGCTATGGCGAACGGTCTTGTTCTTAACAGCCACCACAACAACGATACTGCCTGCAGCGCCAGAAGGAAAGTGGAAATCAGCCAAAGATTGTTGACCAGTTCCCAAAAGAGTGACAAGTCCTCGCCAATGCCAGCCATGACACAAAGCAGACTCAGCGCAAACAGGACGACCACCACAAGAGGAAAGCGAATCGCACGAAACAGCGGTTGAAAGGCGTTGTCTCTGCGCAAGATGAAGCGCACGACCACCACCTCGAACAGCGTGACCAGAACTGCAAAAATGGTGATAAAGGTGGGCAGGTAGAGGTTTACATCGCCTTCCATCGCCAAGAGCCAATCCGCGGCCGTAGTTCCCGCAAGCGACCCCGATTGACCACTTTGCTCCATGAACAAGAGAGCTTGATGGCTCATGTAACTGGCGACTGAGTAGCCTGCCAAACGCAGCTCGACGAAGATCAGCAGGTAGTATACCACGATCACAAGCGTCGCGAGTGGGATCACGGCCCTGAGGGAGTTGGTCCTGAAACCATGCCCCAGAATGGCCGACAGGCCGCCTGTCGTCACCACCAGGATCGTGGACGCGAGCCAGTCGCCGGAGAAACCGAGCAGAAGGAACGCTATCCCAAGCACCGTCAGCGCGACACGCCAATCATCTCGTATGAATAGCAAGATCAGAAAGAGAGGGGCGCTCATCAATGCCAGAAACGACTGCCCCGTATAGCCTCCGACCATGATGCAGAGTATAGCGAACGACCCCAACCAGACTGTCGACTTTTGCATGCACTGTGTCCTCACGCGATCACTAGACCTGATCTCTGTTATTCTACAAAGAGGCGAGGATTCCTTCCGAGAGAACCCTCTTACTACCGTTAGACAAAGAGAACGAGCGCGCGACCGGGCATGACCGGACACTCGCTCGTTCAGGCTAACACGTGAGACTTCGCTGACTCACTCGGTACTG
>JAPNUJ010000147.1 GCA_026627155.1 Bacillota bacterium
GGTGAGGAGTCACGTGATGAGAATCAAACTGTCGGCGATGGACAAGGCACAGCAGTTGCTGCGACAGTATTACGGGTATGAAGCGTTTCGCGAGGGTCAACAGACGATCGTCAACAGCGTATTGCAGGGACGCGATACGCTCGGGATCATGCCGACTGGCGGAGGCAAGTCGATCTGCTACCAAATCCCCGCACTGTTGAGCGAGCGGGTGACCCTCGTCATCTCGCCGTTGATCTCGTTGATGAAAGACCAGGTTGACACCTTGCTGAGTTTGGGCATTTCAGCCACTTATATCAACAGCTCACTCAGCTTCCCGGAGGTTCGCGAGCGATTGCAGCGGGCCGGCCAAGGCGAGTACAAGCTTTTGTATGTCGCGCCCGAACGCTTGGAGTCGGAAGCGTTTGTGGAACTGGTTCGCACGCTGCGACCCGGGATCCTGGCGGTCGACGAGGCGCACTGCCTTTCGCAGTGGGGACACGATTTTCGACCGAGTTATCGCAACATCGCGGCATTGTTGCCGAGGCTTGCAGAGCGTCCCGTGGTGACCGCATTTACAGCTACGGCGACGCCAGAGGTGATGCAAGACATCGTCAAGCTGCTGCACATGCGTGATCCGCAGACGGTTGTCACGGGGTTCGACCGGGCGAATCTGACGTTTACGGTCGTGCACGGCGAGGACAAGCGCGACTTTGTCTTGCGGTATGTACAGGACCATGCCGGCCAGGCAGGGATCATCTATGCCGCCACGCGCAAAGAAGTGGATGGCCTGTACGAATTTTTGCGCAAGAAGCGATTCTCCGTGGGGCGGTATCACGCCGGCCTGCCGGATGGCGAACGGGCGGCCAGTCAAGAGCAGTTTTTGTACGACGAGACGCGGCTGATGGTCGCAACCAACGCATTTGGCATGGGCATCGACAAGTCAAACATTCGCTATGTCCTGCACTACAATTTGCCGAAAACGATTGAGGCCTACTATCAGGAGGCGGGTCGGGCGGGGCGTGACGGCGATCCCGGCGAATGCGTGCTCCTGTTTGGGGCGCAGGACATCGTGTTGCAAAAGTTCTTGATCGACCAGTCGGTGTCCTCTCCGGAGCGCAAGCAGGGCGAACTGCGCAAGTTGCAGGCGATGGCGGATTACGGGCGGACGACACAGTGTCTGCGCGCCTATATCTTGCGCTACTTTGGAGACGTGGCACCGGACCGGTGCGAGAATTGCAGTAGCTGCAACCAGGACTATGACGTCCAGGACATCACCGTGGCGGCGCAGCAGATCCTGTCCTGCATTCATCGGACGCGTGAGCGCTACGGGATGAGTTTGATCGTCAGCGTGTTGCGGGGCTCCAAAGACAAGCGCGTTCTCGAACTCGGTCTCGACCGACAGACGACGTATGGCCTCCTGCGCGGACGGACGGACAAGGAGATCGGCGGGTACATCCAGACCTTGCTCGCCGACGGGTACCTGAAGATGACGGAGGGACAATACCCCACCCTCCGCCTCCAGGCGCGGGCGGCCGACGTATTGCGCGGAGAAGAAGCGGTGGTGCACAAGACGCTACAAACGCGCAAGGCTGTGGAAACCGACGATGTGCTATTCGAAGAACTCCGCAATCTGCGTCGTGAACTGGCCCGACGGGACCGCGTGCCGCCCTATGTCGTGTTCGCCGACAGCACGCTGCGTGAGATGGCGGGCGTCTGCCCAGTGACCCGTGCCGCGATGCTGCGAATCAAGGGCGTCGGCGAGGTCAAGTTCGGACGGTATGGCGAGGACTTTTTGCGGATCTGCCAAGAGTACGCGGCTAGCGACGTACCGCTCGACGAGGAGTAGGGAAGGAAGGCAATAGAGGCCGGGCTGGGCGGGGGAGAATAGGGGGAGTGCTGAGGAGGGAAGGAGATTGCCCAAGCCACGGGCTCGGGCCCAACAGCAAGATCAATTTTAGGCGTCGCGAGGAATCAACTTATTTTTCGGCGTGAGGTTTGACGACATCATTCTTTTCGCTATGAAGTCCGATCGCTCCAGTTGAACCGCTGCTAAGGCGTCGTCTGGGACTTGAGCGCCAGTCGGGTAGGCGTTGGTGCCTAACTGGCATTGCACCTTCAGGCCTTTCGTCGTGGTCGTGTTGGCAATCAAATTCACAATTGCTGCCCCCGCCGTCCGCGGTGATGAGCAATTCAGTGGCGTCAGGATAAGCGGGGTGCCCCATGTTCTGCCATCCACCGCGGATGCTGGCCACGGAGAAGGCTGCCGTGTCATGGTCAGTACCCACGTTCACCCATCCTTCGTTGCGCGTCGGGCCATAGACCCTATAGGGGCTCACTTTGCCGAGTTCTGGGATCACAAAGTCGTGGACACGCACCTCTTCTTGCTGTCCCTCGGACTGCCATTCCCTTCCTGCATTCTTGAAGTCGCCCACCAACTCCTTCTTCTTTGTATCGACCGAGATGACCGGCTGGTTCCGTTCCTGGTAGTCCTGAACCGTCTCATGGACAGGCTGAAACTGGGCATCCCCCCGATCCGGATGGTCCGCGCCCTCGAGCGTCTTGCGGTTACCCTGAAGGCTGTAGCCCATCTCGTGCATCCCTCGACGGGGCTCCTCCGTCTCGTGTTCCTCGGTGGATTCTGGTGCCACCAGCGCTGGCCACCTACTTGTGCATAGATCCAATACCGTTGATGCGCGCCTAAATCTCGCTGAAAGCCCAGCCCGTGATGGTGGGCCAGCGTCGAATCCCAGCGTGCCTGTCTTCAGCGGGAACGGGCACTTCGATGTCTCTGTGAACTCCCACCAGTTTGTCTATCGCGGACAGCCGCAACACGACAGTGTCTTCCGTTCGCACGAGATCAGCCATTACATACAGTCCCTTCGTTCGATTTTTTGATTTCTATATTATTCCTTAATGCGGAGTATAGGAAGTTCCTAAACCGCGCTACAGCAAGGCCTTCGCGCAGATCACTCGTGCAATCTCTTCGAGGAGTCCTTGCCCCGCCCAGAAATCAAAAATCGTAAAACGTGCGCGCACCTCGCGCGCGTGTAAAAGTGTGTCGTATAAGACGTCACTGGTCACCTCAAGCGAGGCGCCAGATGTTGACAGGCCCATCAATGCTAGGGCACGGCGAATATCTGTTAAACCAGACAATTCGGTCTTAAGAGCGTCGACGATAGCTTCGTGGAAATGATCCCCCCACGCAACAGGTTTCTCCTGTTGTCGAATCCAAGCGCGTTTGGCAGACTGTTGAGCGATGACCTCATCCGCCGCAACACCCCAGCGGTTCCTGACCTCATCAAACCATGCGGCATCGGGTTCAGGAAATTCTGGTTCTCGAACCCCTCGGTTCAGTGCCAGGGCTTCGTAGGCCTGCATTGTGAAGTACGTGGCAAATCCGACCTGCATACCATGGGATCCATGCCGACGCTGTTTTTTGTATGCCAAAAAGTCCCAGTAGTGCGAGCAGTGATGTTCCGAACCACTCGCTGGTCGTGAATTACCCATCATCGCCATGGCAATACCTGAGCTGAGAAGTCCATTGAACAATGCTTCAACAGCTTGTGGATCACGCACGAGAAGGCGGTCAACAAGGGTTAGGCATTCGTTCAGTGAGCTTGCCACCAGATCATACGAGGCCTGGCACCAGTCCTCACTGTACAGCTGACAAGCCAGTTTCCAGTCGAGGAGAGAAGTTGTTTTTCCAATAAGATCTCCGAAGCCTGCTTGGATGAGCTCCCACGGCGCCTCAGACAGGACCGATGGCAATGCAAAGATACCCACGGGCGCCTGCGCCGCCTTCGTCACTTTCATACCATCAAACTGCAAAGCCGCGACGGTTGAGGCATACCCGTCAACCGATGGCGCAGTGGCAACCGAAACAAATGGGATGCCCGACTGCGCACTTGCGTATCGGCCGATGTCAGTGAGCGTTCCGCTACCGACAACCACAACTACGGACGCTTTTGCCCGTGCGATGGCTCCCTGCGCGAGATCGATGGCTTGCTGATCAGCAGTCAAGTGTTCACCCTCATGGGACGATG
>JAPNUJ010000148.1:0-272 GCA_026627155.1 Bacillota bacterium
CCCATTGCCGTGCACTTGGGACTGTATGTCATGGTTCACTGGAGTTATTTATTTTCCTTTCCGATCTACATGATCCTCTATCTCGTCTCTCATCAGTTAGCGCAACTAAACACCTTCAAGCGATTGGACGAGTCGTAAATCGCAGTAGCGGCTCGCGAATCGCCTTGGCATCGAGCTTGGCGGCACCGAGAAAAACGACGAATCGCGCAAATCCGCGAGCCAGCGCCTCCGCAAATGCTTCGTCCTGCCCAAGGGCGGCGTCCTCCAACCAC
>JAPNUJ010000148.1:282-3915 GCA_026627155.1 Bacillota bacterium
ATGCGTCCGGCGCACAAGTCGTGCAGCACAGGAACGTCCGTGCCGAGTGCGTAGTGCATGGCCTTCCAGCCTTCCACCCTCACCTCGACGATGTCTCCATCAGCCAACATGGCGTCAAGGATCTGCTTGTCCCCCTCAAATGGAAGGCTACTGTAAAACAGGTCGCTCGTACGCCGTAACCGCGACAGACCCGAGAAGCTGATATCTTTCTTCATCAAGAAGCGGGCTGCCTCGGACTCGTCGCTTTCGCCAATGAGATGCCCCGGTGCCACCGTTTCCGTGAGTGCGTACACGCGCTCGAAATTCTCACGGTGGTGTGTCATCACCTCGCCAGTGCGCCACAGATAATACAGAGCCAGGGCGCTGTCCTTGCGACCGCGGTAGCTTTGGACTCGCGTCCGCGTCGCCATCTTGAAGTCGCGATTACTGACCGTACCGCGATCTTGTAAGATCGCCCGCATCTCAACGATCGCGTCCGCGTGCTCGCGGGCTATGCCGAGAAGCCGCAGGCCAGAGTCACGCTCGCGACGCATGACCGCCCGCCAATGCGGCAGTTCGTGCATGGGCCGCGCCGCGAGCCAGCCGCCCCAGTCAAAGAACTTGCGCTGGTGGTAGGTCACGTCCTCCCACATACCTGGCGTGTAATCGAGAACGCGACTATGTAGCGTGATGTCGTGGCTACGGGAAATGACCTGCAGCGGATCCAGTTGCAAGTACTCCATCGCCCGCATGGCCTGCTCCGTGCCCTCGTTGCCACGCCAGCGTCGCCCTGGCCACAGACCTTGTTTCCCCAAGATGAAGCGACGGGCGATATCGTCGTTGATGGTTAGCATGGTATCGAGACTCCTCCACATTGACGAGCTGCATAGCGCGCATTGATCCTACGGGGCGGCTGTGGTATACCGGAGCACAGCGGGCATGAGACGGTCTTTACAGCACCGTCATTCCTGCGAACGGGGTGCGTAACTTGAGCAACGTGTTTGATCGCACGGGTTTCCCTGCCCGCATTCATCCGATTTCTTACCTCGCTGTAGCGCTATTGTCACAGACAGGCATGTCGTTTGTCCAGCAGGGGTTGGTGGTGGCGGGCACATTCTTCGCCGTTTCGTACCACCTGACTCTCGGGCAAATGGGTCTGATCACCAGCGCGTTATCTTTTGGCTTGATGTGCAGCTATGCCCTATCCGGGGTACTGGCCGACCGCGTGGGGCCTCGTCGTCTACTCGCCGTCGGTGCCAGCGTGATGGCCGTTGTGAGCCTGACTTTGACGGTGGACAGGACCTATGACCTCCTACTCTTCAATCTGTTTCTCCTTGGGGCCGCCCTGGCCGTAGCACCGTCTTCGGGAACCAAAGCCATTTTCTCTGCATTTGCCGGTCGACCTCGCGGACTGGTCATGGGCATCCGGCAAACAGGCGTGCCACTTGGGGCCGCCCTGTCGGCTTGGTTGCTGCCGGTGATCGTGCCAAGGATCGGACTTTCGGCGACGTACATCACTTTTGCCGCAGAGTTACTCATCACAGGGTGGCTCTTCAGCTTCCTCATGCCCCCACAGCCGAAACGTTCGGCATCGTCCCAACATCACAGGCTCGAACTCAAGCACTGGCGCTCACTCAGCCGACCCGTTCTGGTGTCTTTTTTGATGGTGGCCGGCCAGTATATCCTGCTCACTTACACGATCGTCGACCTGCACACAGTGCATCACCTCAGCTTACTTTGGAGCGGGTTGATCTTGGCGTTTAGCCAAGTGACCGGCGGTGCTGCTCGAATTGTACTTGGACAGTGGAGTGACGCGATGGGAGGAAGACGTCCTCCGATGCTGGCCTTGGCCGCCCTCGTGGCCACTGGCTCTGCAGCCACCGTCGCCTTTTTGCCGTCCAACGCGTCGATCGGAGTTTGTTTCCTGGTGTGGGGCCTGTTCGGCATCGGTTCCATCGGTTGGAATGCCCTGGCTCTGACCTGGTCGGGCGAGTCCGTGCCGCCGAGCTATAGTGGACTGGCTATCGGGATCAACGGTTCCGTCGTATTTTTGGGGTCGGCGGTCTTTTCCCCGATGTTCGGGTTCGTGGTGGACACGAGCCACCGCTTCGCGGATGGATGGCTGATGCTGGCCTTCATCTTGCTTGTCGCGACCGTATTGAGTAGCCTCGCGGCGCTGAATTCGCGGACGGTGTCCAATCCTCCAGATTGATCCAAGCCGTCTTGGCCAACGGCCAAGCGTAAGGCCAAGCGTGCCGTCGGTCTCACTGCGCGCCAAGTGACCTATCGTACTGTTCCGGTGTGCGAACCCACTTCGCCTTACCAGGCACGCCGTCCTGTTCATAGAACTCTTTCTCATTCGTCTACTTGGTCGACATGATCCACAACAACGAACAAACTTCTCATGCGCTACTGCTATTTGACACGCCCATAGAAGTTCGTCATTCGGCGGCTTTTGGGCAATCGGGTCGGCGGGTAAATCTTCGCTAATGTGAACCAGTTGCTGTACTTCGTGAAGCTTTTGTTCACCCTCTGACACTGAAACGACGTCAACAAGCCTTGCCAGATCACACATCTCCAAGACCTCAACATGAATTCCCGTTTGTGCCTGAATCATGGTAAAGTCACTGCATAAGTCAAGCATTTATATGTAATTATTTCTTAAAAATACAAACCAAATTCTCCGTAGTGTTCGCACTGCTCCCCCGGCGCGAATCCACTCTTCAATTTCCCGCCAAGCCCTGATGGCCTCTTTGCGCTGTCTCGTCACCTCATTGGTCATAGAAACAGCCGGCGTCGCATCCTGGAGCACAAGGATGGGAGGGCAGTCGAACTGTCAAGGACTTTCACGGCATATCCTCGCTTCGCTGCGGTATTCCACGGTTCCTTGACTGAAAGATGGCTAAGTTAACGATGAAGTCAAAAACCGTGTCTTGACAAAGGGGTCCACCTTAACATAACACGTCTGTATAGAAGCGTTCAATCGAGCTAAATTTGCAAGAGTCAAGTATATTTAAATTATATGGGTATTTTACCGATGGAAATGATAGTGCCCGTATGCCGTTGTGGATTGGCGGCCGACTTGATGCGTTATGACGCAGTATTTGTGTGATGCATCGGTTACTACTCAGGTACCCGCGAGATCAGCTAGAAAATAGCTGGACTCGGCGGGTTTTTGCTTGTAGAATGAAGGTATGCAGATACAAGGGCGTCATCTCACCGAACGAGATATTGTATGGATCCGTGAACTCATCCGTGCCCAGCCCGAATGGAATCGCACACGGCTGTCCCGTGAACTATGTGCGGCGTGGGACTGGAGGAACGTCAACGGTCAGCTGAAGGACATGGCTTGCCGCACGATGTTGCTCAAGCTCGAGCGATTGGGAACCATTTGCCTGCCAGCCCCTCGTGCTGTTAGCGTAGGGAACGCAAGAAGGGTGATTCGTTCGGTTGCTCATGACACGACTCCGATTACGGGTTCCTTGCGTGATCTGTTACCCCTACGCATCGACATGGTAAGAACGTCCGCCGCATCCGCTCTGTTCCGGCACCTGCTCGCTGCCCACCACTACCTAGGGTTCAGCGGTACGGTCGGCGAGAACATGAAGTATCTCGTCCAGGATCGACACGAGCGCCCAGTGGCCTGCCTGCTAT
>JAPNUJ010000149.1:0-396 GCA_026627155.1 Bacillota bacterium
AGCGTCCAGGCCTGGTTCACAACCGTGCCAAGATCCGAAGCCACCGGGATAATGCGCAGGCCTTTTTGGTCGTCGAAGAGGAGTTTGGCGGATTCGAGACATATCTTCGCCAGATGATGGGAGGACGTCCCCGGCGCAACCTGTTTGTAAAGGCCGATGAGGTGCCAACTCAGACGTCGGAAAGCATCCTGCTGAGCCAGGATCTCGTGCGACGGGGATTTCGATTTGTGGGTCCTACTATTTGCTATAGCTTTATGCAATCGGTCGGTTTGGTGCAGGATCACCTGCTTGGCTGCTTCCGCGATGAAGAATTAGCTATCACCGCTCCCGGCTAATTGTAAGGCGCTGTAGGCCCAACGCCATGCTTCCCCCACATCTTGGCCCGTCACTTGGATC
>JAPNUJ010000149.1:406-3885 GCA_026627155.1 Bacillota bacterium
CGTTGGCATAAGGGCGGCCGTCTCCGCGTAAAAGCTGCGCGTGAATTCTAACTCGAAGGTGACCGGTCCTCGGAGTCGAAAAACGGGGGCTTTGCTCACCGCCATTACGGCCGCGCGGCACGTCTCGCGAATCCCACGAAAGACCTCGGCGCGTGGGTTTGAACGCTCAGCACGATGGTCTAGTGCGTACTTCACAATCATGGTGGCGACCCCGGGGAGGCGTTCTTGAATTTCGTCCGCCAGTCGGTCGTCGCCGCTGGCCATCAACACCGGCACCCCATAGAAGCCCAGAAGCGCGGCATTAATTTCGGCCTCACTGACAGCCTGGCCATTCATGCGCCAATTATGTACTTGGGCACCCGAAATTGTGTGGTCCATGACAGCCTGACGGGAACCGGCGCGTGCGTGATATCCAATGAAAACGGCACCATCCGCGTCTTGGCCGCCTTCAACCATGGATAGTACTTTACTCAAGTTTCGCAGTTTGAGCGATCACGGAAACCATTGCTACGTAACGAATTGCGGCGCTTTTCTAGGCCTTAAATTGCAGTAAGACACCCCTCGCATTGATATGCTGGAAGTAGCGAACAACCACATATCCTAAAGGGGTGTCTCTCTACGATGGTACCAGAAAGTGCACCGATCACCGCCACTGCAGACCAATTTTTTGACCGATTTCGTCTGGGAGGCTTGCTGAAGCAAGCCGGGATTACCAAGCAAGGCGGAGAACGGCCGGCACGACTCCTCAAGTTTCTCCTGATGCTGGTCTTCACACAAAGGAACTTCTACCGAATCCTCGATCGTGAAGATCCCGACACACCCAAGAAGGACACGGTGTATCGGTTCTTAGCCTCGCCACGTTACAACTGGCGGCGCCTGCTGTTGATGACGACTGTTGCCATCACACAGTGGTTAGACACGCTGGTGAGTCCCGACCGTGAGGCGGTCTTCGTTGTCGACGATTCGCTCTATGACCGCTCCCGCAGTAAGAACGTCGAGCTTCTCGCCCGGGTGTATGATCACGTCCAGCATGCCTACCGCAGGGGGTTTCGGCTCTTGACCTTAGGGTGGTCTGATGGAACGACCTTTCTTCCAGCCGCGTTTTCCCTCCTGAGTTCGGAGCAGGCGTCCAATCGTCTGCAACCCGTCGACACACGTATCGACAAACGGACGGTGGGTTACCGACGGCGTCGGGAAAGTTGGCAGAAGGCTCCGGATGTCGTCTTGCAGTTGCTCGCCGAAGGCCAGGCGGCGGGCCTCAAGGCCCGCTATGTGCTATTCGACAGTTGGTTCTCCACCCCGCGACTTCTGCGGCAAATCGTCGCCGAGCGCCAGCTGCATGTGGTCGCAATGGTCAAGGCGATGAAGACCATTCGGTATACGTACGACGGGAAACGCTACACGTTGAAGGAGCTATACACCCATCTCAAGAAGCGACCGGGGAAAGCCCGCATTCTCGCCACCGCGTCGGTACTCCTTGAGACCAAGGACGGGAGTCAACCCGTTCAGTTGGTCTTCGTTCGAGATCGCCGTCGGGGATCGAAAAAATGGCTAGCGCTGATCACGACGGACACCACGCTAGCCGCCGAAGAGGTCATCCGGTTGTATGGTAAGCGATGGGACATTGAAGTGTTTTTCAAAGCCGCCAAGTCCGTGCTGCATTTAGTGCACGAATTTCACGGTCGGTCCTACGACCACTTGGTGGCCCATACCACCGTGGTCTTTCTTCGCTATCAACTGTTAGCCGTGGTGGCGCGGGATGCCACAGACCCACGTACCATTGGGTCTCTGTTTTGGGCCATGTGTGATGAAGTGGCGGACTTGCGCTTCGTCGAAGCGTGGTATTTGCTGATTGGCGCCCTTCGCGCGGCGCTGTCCGAGGAACTGAACCTCACAGATGCCCAAGTTGACCACCTGTTGACCGTATTTTTGGGCCGCCTTCCCGCGACGTTACGCCAAAAACTGGCCATTTCCGCCTGAGAAACTTGAGTACTTTATTATGACCGGAGATCAGTTCGGCCCGCGGGTCAAGTTCCTCGTAAAGCAGATTTCGCATGCGCCCATGTGAATCGTTCACCACGACGCTGTCGGCCCCGGCATCGAATGCCCCATCGACCGCTGCATTGGCCTCTTGTGTCGTCTGACGGCGAAACCGCTCATAGTTAACATTGCCCGGCATAATGTCCTCGCGTCCGGGGACGCCCGCGATGCCTTCCAGGTCCACCGAAATCAAAATACGCATGCGGATTCCCTCATTTATTGTCTCAGCCTACCAGCTCTTCGCAGCCATGCCCATGGTGGGCGTAATTGGCATGGGTCATCACGCGTGCATCATGATGGGGCGGGCATGCTGAGACGGAACCCGAAAATTTCTCGTTAAGGGGGAGATCCATGTCATCCACCACTAAAAGTCCAACATTGCCGGCCCAACATCAGCGTCGCCAGCCGGGGTTGGAAGATCCCATGCATCCCGCTCCCCATGAAGTGGACCGCCAGTATCGGGGGTCAGGGAAGCTGCTCGGAAAGAAAGCCATCATTACGGGAGCAGATAGCGGGATTGGGCGCGCGGTCGCCAACTTTTTTGCGAAAGAAGGCGCCGATGTCGCGATTGTCTATTTAAACGAAGATCACGATGCCAAGGACAGTCAACACCTCGTGGAACAAGAAGGGCGGGAGTGCATGTTGTTGCGGGGCGACGTGGGCCAGCGCGGGTTTTGCCGCGAAACCGTTGCGACCATCCTTCAGCGATTCGATCGTATTGATATTTTGGTCAACAATGCGGGGGAACAGCACCCGCAAAAGTCGCTCGAGGACATTTCCGAGGAGCAACTGAGGCGCACGTTTGACACCAACTTCTTTGGACTCTTCTTCATGACCCAAGCCGTACTGCCGCACTTGACGGCAGGCGCCGCCATTATCAACACGGCATCAGTGACCGCTTACAAGGGAAACGCCGAGCTCCTCGATTACAGCGCGTCGAAAGGGGCGATTGTGTCGTTTACGCGGAGCCTCGCCCTCAATTTGGCCGATCGCGGTATCCGGGTGAACGCGGTCGCGCCTGGCCCTATCTGGACCCCGCTCATCCCGTCGACCTTTACAGCTAGTACGGTGCATACGTTTGGAAGTACCACCCCACTGGGACGACCGGGACAACCCGAAGAGGTTGCGCCCGCGTATGTGTTTTTGGCCTCCGATGACGCATCCTATATGACCGGTCAGGTGCTTCACCCGAATGGGGGGGAGATGACCACCAGTTAAGAGAACAAAAGGCCGAGGGACGGAACCCCTCGGCCTTTTGTGTCATCTTTGTTACGATTGCGGGGCACTGGGCGCTACTGAGCCATAGGCCATATTGAACCCGTCGGTGTCGGAATCGGGCACGGATGGGGTCGAGACCTGTACGTTCTTTTGAATCATCACCCCGTCATCCTGGGCGACGAAGCCGGGATTTTGACCATTGACGGTGCCCGGGTCGAAGG
>JAPNUJ010000014.1:0-5544 GCA_026627155.1 Bacillota bacterium
TCAATTTTCATACGGCGTTGAAGACCTCGAACCTCGTCATCCTCTCGGGCATGAGTGGAACGGGAAAGTCGAGGCTCGTCGAAGTGTACGGCCGGGCGCTGGGGATGGATACGGAGCAGCTGAACATCATCTCGGTCCGCCCTTCGTGGACGGATGACGCTGACCTGATCGGATACGTCGATTCCATTCACAATGTCTATCGGCCCGGCGATTCGGGACTGATCGACACACTGCGGCAGGCGGAGCAGCATGCTGATACGCTGTATTTGATCTGTTTTGATGAGATGAACCTGGCGCGGGTGGAACACTACTTTTCACAGTTTCTATCTGTGCTCGAGATGCCGCAATCGCGTCGGGAACTGCGACTGTATAATGAAGAGTTGATGAATCGACTATACAATTACAAAGAGTACCCGAACTCTATTGCCATTGGGCCAAATGTCATGTTTGTCGGCACCGTCAACATGGACGAGTCGACCCACCACTTTTCCGACAAGGTGCTGGATCGCGCGAATCTGATCACGCTGCACATGTTGCCGTTTGCGGAGCTGAGACAATCGGCCGAGCGCCGTCCCGACCGCAACGTGCGCCGCAAATGGAACACGGAGGAGTATAGCGCCTTTCGCAGCAACGTCGAAGGCATTGGACTTTCAGAGGAAGAGTTGCAGTGCCTCCAGGACATTCACGATCTGCTGCAACAGGCCGATGCGAGCCGCGGGATCGGGTACAGGATTGTCAGGCAAATCGATCTGTATTTGAAGAACAGGCCGCAGTCGATCCACTTGACGCGGGAGGATGCCTTCGATCTTCAGATCGTGCAGCGCGTGCTGACCAAGGTCCGCGGGTCAGAGGACCAGTTGCACGAGCTGTTGGGCCAGTGGCAAGGGAGCGCGGCCAGCGGCTCGACGTCAGGGGGAACACTGTTGGCCTGTCTGGATCGCCACGCCACGGTGTCACACTTCGTCCAGACGCGAAAGGTCATACGGCAAAAGGGGAAAGAGTTGAAACTGCATGGCTACACCGTCTGAGCGGCCGTTTTCCCTGCAGTTCTTACTCGGAGGGCAGTCAGACGTCCTGGACTGCGTCCTGGATGCCGGAGCGGACGTCGGAACGGATATCGGGTCGCAGGTTGGATCGCAGGCCGGTGCGCAGGCTGGGTTGCAGGTCGGTGTGGACAGGCCCTTGCGAGACCCTTGCGTGACCGTGCGGGAGAACACGCGGCTGAGAGTGTTGTTCGAGTCAGACGACGACCAAGCGCGATTCTATATGGACGGTCTTGAGATGCTCCCCGCTCGGACCCTCGAGACGGATGGGGATGGCCGCGTGTGCCTGTCTCCGAGTTCGCGGCCCTACACCCTGTATGATCACACAGGTGCGTACTCGGCGCTGATTCCCGGTGTCTATTCGGTCTTGGTTCGGGCAGTGGGACGCGTCTATTCTGGTGCGGTTGAGGTGTCGCCGAGTCGGGTGTCCAGAACCCAGTGGGAGATCATGCGTGACGAACTGGAGGGTCAAGTGCGTGGACTGGCGCAGCAAGCGGTGCGGGAGCGGGCGGGCGGGAGCCAGGCGCTGGGCCACCACATTCCCCCTGAACAGTTGCATCGCTTTTTGACGATCCGTCGGCACTTTGCCAGTGTGGTGGCCGCCTTGGCGGACTTGTCTCTGAGACCGCACCAAAGGATTCGCAAGACCTACCAGATGCGCCCAGCGGATCGCGTCAAGGCGGTCGACGAGGTGACGATTCGCCATCGGCTGATGCATCCGGAGCAAACCGATTCCCTTAAAGTACCACTGCGTGAGGTGGACGTCGACCTTCCTGAAAACCGCTGGGTGCGCGCGATCTCCTCCTCCGTTGATGAAGCGTTGGCTGAGGTGGGATCCGCGGTTGAGGTCTACCAGGCGCACATCGGCTTGGCACTGGCCGAGGCCGAGCGCTACAGTCCGTCGGGGGAGGGGGAAGAGTCCGGTGCGCTGCGGGAGAATCGGGCGGTCATGGAGCAGCTTACCGTCATCGGCGAAGACGCGCGCAAGATGCGCTCCAGCTTGCAGGCGGTAACGCAGGCTCCGTGGTATCGGCGGCTGTCGCGGGGATCCACGGATGGGTTGTCCCACGTGGTGTTGCAGGATGCGCGGTACCGGGCATTGTACCAGTTGTATCGGGAGTTGCGTGCCGGCGTGCCGGACATCGTGGTGGATGCCGCTTATGCGACGCAGTGGAAGCGAAGTGACGTGCTCTATGAGTTGTGGGGCTTTTTGCGCGTCTGTCAGTCTCTGACCGAGGACCTTACTTACACCCCCGTGTCAGGCTGGGTCTACGAAGATCAGGATCAGGCCGAGAAGATGCTGGTTCCCATCCTGCCGCCAGGGACGCTGATCGCGTTGCAAAGCGACGAGGTGCGCCTGCACCTCGTCTATGACATGGCGATCCCGATCCGTGCCAGCCAGACAGATCCCGAACAGACACCGCTGCATATGATCGGTGGGTTTCACAATCGTCCAGATGCCCGGCTCGATGTGTTTTCACGCGGGATCTATTGCGGTTCCATCATGATCGACTTCAAATACCGCCCGCGTTCTGCCATTTGGAACCCTGAAGGTTCGTGGAACAGGCGAACGCTGGCGACCAATCAACTGATATCTTATGCCAGTGACTCGAAGTCGGCATGGCTGCTTGGCTCCCTGATCCCAGGGGCCACGCGCGAGCAGTTGCGTCCCGTGTTCGAGGTGTGGGCCATGTATCCGCAGCATGAGGACTTCGCCGAGCTGCCGGGCGTCGAGTTCGATGAGCGCTATCAGGTGCGCGTGGTGCCCTTGTCGCCGGGTCTGGACTGCAGTCACGTCGCCAGTGAGCTCCGAGCAGTGATTGACCGAATTCTCGCCTTTGCTGCGCGCTTCCGGACTGTGAGGTAAGAGGTCTCAACACGAACACCGGCCGTTTGCTATGATGCGGGTGTTTCGCGCGACTGGCTCTGCGGATCGGCTGGTGGCGCGGGGCGCGGGTGGACCGTTGGTGGCAGAAGTTTGTGGCAGGCGTTGGTGGGGAGTCGGTGGGGAGTCGGTGGGGAGTCGGTTTGGCCGGAGGCCTCTGATTTGCGCGGTGCGAAATTTAACGCCCACGGATGACACTATCTGGCGGCCTCGAGCGCAACGTAGACGCTTGGTAGTTGCCTGGTCTCGTTTTTATGGAGTTTACTACTTTTAAATTAATATATAATAGTATGAATTACGTGGAGTGGACTCCTTTTTGTGCGGTGAGGGCGTGGCCAGCACGACGGGCGCGAATGAGCGTCAAAAGTGGTGGTTACTTGGCGACACTCGCTCGCCCGGTCGATGGCCGTCTGTCGTGGGAAATGCTCTCGGCCTCACTTTTGTGCGCGGGTCAATGCCTTTACTTTTCGCCCTGAGTTTTGGGCGGGGGTCATCGACAGATTGTGACTCTTCACTCCACTTGCCGCGATGGTACCACAACCGAACGATTGGTCTGGATCATCCCCGCAAATGCCCGGGCACAGCGCACCTAGTCTACCACCGAATCCCTAATACACCTTTCAAATCAGCCGCTCTTTCAACATCAAATATATGGGGTGTTTTTCCATGATCGAGACGCCATACACCCGTCGCTGCGGTCGCTAAAGGGTCACCAAGACTTTGGTGGCATTCATCGTGTCTTTACATCCTCTTAATCCGTGATTATAATTTGCTAGTGCGCGCATATCACTCGACTACCTTACGGTCGGTTGTGAGCGTAAACAGGTTTGTGCGAATTTAAGCGAATTGGTGCGAGGGTGGACTCTGGTTGACGGTCTTCGACGTGCTTGAGCTCTCGCGATCTGAGAATGTTCGGATACAGGATGGTTGACTTCTTTTGTTATGACGCCATCGCATGTTATGACGCGATCGGATCGCCGAACGCGTTGGCTGATATCTTGTCCAGGGGGCCTATTGGTGGCGAATGTCCTTGAGGTTGACTCCTTGAGTGTTGAGTTTAAGATTAACGGTCAGTATGTCCACGCCGTTCGGGACGTGTCGTTTCACATTGCGCCCGGGGAGACGCTCGGACTCGTTGGGGAATCGGGTTGCGGCAAGAGTGTGACGTCGTTGGCGCTCGTTCGGTTACTGGCGAAGTCGGCGCGAACGACGGGCAGTGTGCGGTTTCAGGAGCGGGATGTATTGGCGTTTGGAGAGCGCGAATTGCGGCAGATGCGCGGCGCAGACGTCGGGATGATCTTTCAGGAACCCATGACTTCACTGAATCCGGTGTACAAGATCGGGGCGCAAATCTCGGAGACGCTCCGACTGCATCAGGCGATCTCGCCTCGCAAGGCATTTGCCCAGTCGCTAGAGATGTTGAGGCGGGTGGGCATTGCGCGGCCGGAGTCGATCCTGGATGAGTACCCGCATCAACTCTCGGGGGGCATGCGCCAACGGGTGATGATCGCCATCGCGATGGTCTGTGAGCCCAAGTTGCTCATTGCCGATGAGCCGACAACGGCCCTCGATGTCACCATTCAGGCGCAGATTCTGGAATTGATGAACGATTTGTCGAAAGCCACCGGCACCTCCGTCCTCCTGATCACGCACGACTTGGGCGTCGTGGCGGAGACTTGTGATCGAGTGGCCGTGATGTATGCGGGGCAGATCGTCGAGCAAGGGACAGTGGACGAGATTTTTTTCGACCCGCAACACCCCTATACGCAAGGTCTGTTGCGCGCGATTCCGAAGATTGACGCCAAGACCAAGGAACGGCTACAGCCGATTGCCGGGACGGTACCCACGCCGACGCGGATGCCGCGGGGTTGTCGCTTTTCGCCTCGGTGTCAGCATGCCACCGACCGGTGTATCGCGGAACCGCCAGACTTGTACGCGGTGGGGGAGTCGCACACGTCGCGTTGCTTCCTTAGCGCGACTGCGGTAAAGGAGATGCAACGATGAGTGACGTGTTGCTTCGAGTTGACGATCTCAAAAAGCATTTTCCGATTCGACGAGGGCTATTGCGTTTGGCTTCCGGGAGTGTTCGTGCGGTCGATGGGATCTCGCTGGAGGTTCAGGCGGGGGAGACGCTCGGAGTTGTGGGCGAGTCGGGATGCGGCAAGTCGACGTTTGGGCGAAGTCTACTGCGGTTGGTGGAACCGTCTCATGGCGTTGTCGAGTTTGAAGGCAAGAACATACGGAAACTGTCACGCGCGCAGATGCGCGTGATGAGGCGGCAGATGCAGATCGTGTTTCAGGACCCGTACGCCTCGCTGAACCCGCGCTATACGATCATGCAGACCTTGTTGGAACCGATGGAGGTGCACCGATTATACGATGCGCCCACACGGAAGCAGAAGGTGTTGGAACTCTTACAGCGGGTTGGACTGGATGCCTCGTACGCCAGTCGTTATCCGCACGAGTTTTCTGGTGGTCAACGCCAGCGCATAGGGATCGCACGCGCTTTGATCCTGAATCCCAAATTGATCATTCTCGACGAACCGGTCGCGGCGCTTGATGTCTCTGTTCAGTCACAGGTCATCAACTTGCTGGAAGACCTGCAGCAAGAATAGA
>JAPNUJ010000014.1:5554-41408 GCA_026627155.1 Bacillota bacterium
GCACGATTTGTCGGTCGTCAAGCACATCAGCAATCGCGTGCTCGTCATGTACCTCGGGCGCATGGCAGAACTCGCCTCGTCCGACGAACTGTTTGGGAACCCCATGCACCCCTACACGCAGGCATTGCTTTCCGCTGTGCCGGTTCCGAACCCGCGCGTGAAGCGGGACCGGACCGTTTTACAAGGTGATCTTCCGAGCCCGGCCAATCCGCCTTCGGGGTGTGTGTTTCACACGCGCTGCCCGCTTGCGCGGGAGCGTTGTCAGCAGGAAGTGCCGCAGTGGCGCGAGATTCGAAAGGCGCACATGGTGGCCTGCCACTTTGCGGAAGACGCTGCCATCTCGACGTGAACTGGCTTTGCATGTAGCGGCGGGACCGGGGGCAGGAGGGCAGAGGCTTAGGCGGAGGCTTAGGCAGAGGCGCCGCGGACCCAAGCCACGCCGTGTCCAGTGATCTGACGCAGTGGAACCAGAGTCGAATCTGAATCTCCGCGAAAGGGGTGAGGCCGGGACGCACAGACGCACGAAACCAGTGCACTGGCGTCGTATGCACACTGGGCGGGAAAGATCGAGGAGTCAGGGGGGGGCGCGCCGTGCATTCTCTGGGAGCCGCGAGGGTCCTCGCGTCCACATGGCTTGGCTTTTGGAACTGTCAGCTGTACATTTGAAAAGGGGGAAACGACATATGAAATTGAACAAAGCCTTTGCTGCCGCGATTGTCATGCTGGCCGGCACCAGCCTGCTCACGGCGCCATCCTTTGCGGCGTCCGCTCCGATGGGTGGCACCATCGCCTACGCACTTCCTTCGCAGACGCAGTTGAACTGGTTTTTGCCAATCAACAACGCGGCGGACGACAGTGTCTACAACCAGCAGTTTAACGATCAACTGTACAAGCCCTTGCTGTGGATCAACAACGACTACTCAATCAACTGGAAGTCTTCTGTCGCGGACAGGATCACCTACAACCGGCAAGGAACCGTCTACCACGTGTTCCTGAATCCGAAGTGGCGGTGGTCGAACGGTCAACCTGTCACATCCAAGGACCTGATGTTTACATGGAATGTGATCAAGGCCGCATCCAACCCGAAAGCACCCACCCCGTGGCCGTTCGTTGGCGCCGGTACGGGCGATATTCCGACTGGAGTCAAGTCGGTGGTGCCGAACGGCAACTATGAAGTCACCATTACGCTTGACAAGCCGGCCAACCAACAGTGGTTCATCTATAACGGCATCATCCAGATGACGCCGATGCCGGCAGCGGCTTGGGACAAGTACAGCAACATGACTCAAGAAATCAAGTACCTTGGCGACAATGCGACGAACCCGATGTTTGACAGTGTCGTGGATGGCCCGTTCATGGTGAAAAGCGGCACGCCGAGTCAAGATTGGGTGCTGGTTCCGAACCCGAAGTATGCTGGCCACAAGAGCACCGTGAGCAAGATCGTGTTTGATTTCGAGGCATCCAACACGGCTGAACTCGCTGCGCTCAAGACGAACGAAGTGAACGTCGGCTACCTCGATCCGTCTCAGCTTGGTTCTAAGGGCTCGCTGACGTCGATGGGGGATGCAGTCACGCCCGTGTACTCGTTCGGAATCTTCTGGACTGAGATGAACATGTGGCCTGGCTCTCCTGTCAAAGGCATCTTCGATCAACTGTATGTCCGTCAAGCCCTGCAGATGAGCCTGGATAATCAAGGCATAAGCCAGGACATCTACAAAGGGTTCGCGGTGCCGATCGATGGTCCGGTTCCGACGGTCCCGCACACGCAGTTTGTCGACTCCTCGCTCGCCAGCCACAACCCGTATCCGTTTAACCTCATGGCGGCCAAGAAGCTGCTCATGGATCATGGCTGGAAGATGGTCGGCGGCGTGATGACGAAGGGCAAGCAGAAGCTGGACATGAAGATGATCTATGTCAGTGGCACTACTTCTGCGACGGATACCGCTGAACTCATGCAACAGGACTGGGGCCAAATTGGCGTTAAAGTGTCTCTGGTGCCCACCCCGTTTTCAGAGTTCATTACGGAGACCAGCACGAAAAATAATTACAAATGGCAGTTGGCTGTCGGCTCTGGCTGGGACTATAACGGCCCCGGTTTTTACCCAACAGGCGGCCAGTTGTTCGCTTCGACCGCACCTTCCGGAACCGGCTTTAGCGATCTGCATGAGGATGCGCTGATTCAAGCGACGCACATGCCGTATCCGACGATGGCCGAGACGATGCAACACTTCTTCGCGTACGAGGACTACACGGCCCGCATCCTTCCGTTCCTCTGGGGTCAAAACGTGGCGACGCTCTACGTGACCGCGCCGACCGTGCACAACGTGATACCTTACTTGGACGGGGCGACGAACCTGCCGCAAATGCAGTACTGGACGGTCAGTCAGTAACGCTTGCCGGCGACGATGATTGCCCTGGCCGAAACGTGTCGGTTCCGGCCGGGGCGCTCGTGTGAGCTCAACAACTGTATGCAACGCCCGAGACGCAGGATGCTTGCTCTCGGTGAAAGGAGCACTTCATGATTCAGGAAAGTCAGCTTCCTCGAGCTGGTGTAGTGGAGAACCTGGTGGACGGCCGCCCTGGATTCAACCGCCGTTTTTGGCGCTCTGGCATGACGATGCTCGGTTTGGTCATGCTGCTTTTCCTGGTCTTATTTTCTTTCGTCGGACCGCTTTTCTATCCCCTTAGTGCCACGGCCACCAATTTGCTTGCGACGGATGCGTCACCCTCGGCACAGTTTCCGCTTGGTACGGACAGTGTCGGGCATAACGTGCTGGCGCAGTTGATGGTGGGCGGCCAGTCATCTCTGGAAGTCGGATTTGCCGCAGCGGCCGTCGCCATGCTGTTTGGGACCTTGTACGGGCTCATCAGCGGGGTCGCACCGGCGTTTGTCGATTCGATCATGATGCGAATCGTCGACATCTTATTGTCGATTCCGTCCATTTTCATTCTCCTGTTTCTGAATGTGGTGTTTACGCCGAGTGTCGGGATCATGGTTCTGGTGCTTGCGTCCACCTCTTGGCTTGGCGTGAGCCGCATCGTCCGCGGTGAGACGATGTCGATCAAGGGTCAAGTCTACGTGGAGGCTGCACGCGCCACCGGCACAGGTGTGTGGCGGATCATGCTGCGGTATTTGCTCCCGAACTTCATCGGGACGGTGCTCGTGGCAGGGACGTTTCAAGTGGCCGACGCCATTCTCGCCATGGCCGGACTCAGCTTCCTGGGTCTGGGGCTTCCGCCTCCCACACCGAACTGGGGCGGCATGCTTTCAGACGGCATGAACTACATGTTTCAAAATTCATGGTGGCTTATCTACCCACCGGGACTCTGCATCCTCATCGCGGAGGTCTCGATCAACCTGATCGGCGACGGACTTCGCAGTGCCATCGAGACCCGTGAACGCTAATATGCGCGGCGTTCATGTCGCTCGATGCGTCCGCGGCCGGGGAGGACCTAGCGTATGATCAAGTACATTATTCGACGTCTGCTCGAGGCGATCCCGACGGTTCTGGGGGTCACCATCCTGTCTTTTGTGCTCATTCACATCGTTCCAGGCAGTCCTGTGCGAATTCTGCTGGGATCGCACTACACGCCCTATCGCGCGCAGCTGCTCTCTCAGTCCCTTGGGCTCAACAAGCCTCTTGGTGTTCAGTACTTTGTGTGGCTCGGCAATCTGCTGCATGGAAACTTTGGTTTTTCCTACACGTATAACCAGCCTGTTGTCTATTTGATGCTTCAGGCCTTGCCGCACACGATCATCATCGTGGTGGTGGCCGTTCTGCTGGCGCATTTGTTTGCCGTATTTTTGGGGTCCGTCCAGGCTTACTTTGAGGACACCAAATTCGATCGGATCGTGACAGTTGTCAACTACTTCTTTTACTCGATGCCGACGTTCTGGCTGGCGGTATTGCTCATCATCTTTTTTGCCATCGACCTGCCATGGTTTCCGGCAGGAGGAATCGTGAACACGCAGTTGACCACCCCGACGTTTGTCGATTGGGCGCGACACTTGGTGTTGCCCATCGCTGCGTTGTTTCTTGTGTCGGTGGCGGGTTGGGCCCGCTACATGCGGGCGTCGATGCGTGAAGCGCTGCTTCAGGACTACGTGCGGACGGCGCGGATGAAAGGCGCCAGCGAGTTTCGCGTGATCTTTGTGCACGCCCTGCGAAACTCGATCTTGCCTCTAGTCACGTTGTTTGGCTTGTCGCTTCCCAGTCTGCTCGCAGGGGCCCTGTTTGTCGAAGAGGTCTTCAATTATCCGGGTATGGGCTTGTTGTACTGGGATGCCGTCAATGCTCGGGACTTTCCGGTGATCCTCGGCGTGACGGTATTTATCGGACTGGTCACCGTCCTCGGCAACCTGATCGCGGATATTCTCTACGGAATGATCGATCCGCGCATCCAGTATGCCTAGGATTCCGCGCCGGAGTACCAGAAAAGCAGGTTGAGTCCCTTTACTGTCTCCACATTGTCCGGTACGATAAGCAAAGTTGCGGCATGTCGCCGCATGTGCTGTCGTACCTTTTTTCGTTGAAGGAGTATCTTGATGAGCAGACGAGTGACGATGGACGATGTCGCGGCACGTGCAGGGGTATCCAAGTACGCTGTATCAAAAGCGCTTTCGGGGCAAAGTGGCGTCAGCGAGCAGACGCGAGAACGCATTCTCGGTGTCGCGACGGACCTTGGCTATGTCCAACAGCGTCGCTTGCACGGACGCTACGAACGGTCAGGGTCGACGGCCGTCGGACTGCCAAGCCGCGACAAACGGTCGGTGATGGTGCTCATGCCCAACATTCGGCTCCAGAGCCTGGAGTCTCACTACTGGGGACGGATTGTCGATGGCATTGCCCAGGCGCTGAAGGCGCGGAACCTGTTCATGATTATTGCCACGGAGTACTCTCATGAGGGCTGGTCCAGCATTTTCAACGCCGAAGAGCTCATCGGCGTGATCGTCGTGGGAACCATCTCCGGGCCCATGTTGCAGGAGGTCAGTACGATGGGGCTGCCCGTGGTGATGGTCGACCACGAGGACGAGCGGTTTGTCTGCGACATGGTGTTTGCGGACAATGTCGACGGAGCCGGGCGGATGGCAAGCCACCTTTTGGGACTGGGACATGAGCGGCTGCAGTTCGTGGGCGATGTGCACTTCTCCAGGAGCTTTCACGAACGTTGGCTCGGTGTGCGCCTGGTCCTCGAATCGCGCGGGGTCGCTTGGCGTCAGGATGAGAGACTGCTTGGCGTGTACTGTCCCGCATGGGAGACCACACGCGATGAACTTGTCGCGATCCTGAGTGACCTGCGTTCTTGCGGCACCATGCCAACGGCGCTTCTGTGCGCCAATGACGACCTCGCGCTGGCTACGGTCTCTGCCTTGAGGGTGATTGGACTGAGGGTTCCGGACGATGTGTCGGTCACGGGGTTTGACAACATTGAGGACGCAGAAGTCTGCGATCCGCCGCTTACGACCATGAACGTGGTCAAAGAAGAACTCGGCGAGCGCGCCGTCGAGATGATTCTGCGCCGTCGGGACAATCCGTCGTCAATGTTTGAAAAGGTGTTTTTATTCACCGAGCTTATTCAGCGCACGTCGGTTGCTTCGCCTCATAGGGTTGAGACCGTCTAGGGAACTCGAGCGACTTGCTCGGTGCGTTTGCAGTGCGGAGGGGGGCGTGACGATGGTGGGGCACGAGGGTAGGGGGGCATGGCACACACGAGCGGCGAAACTCGTCGGGTTCCATTAAGTTCCTTTTATTTCTGGGTTGCCATCCGAAGGGCTGGCAGAGAAAGTTGGAGCGTGGTGACGGCGCACCTAATGTTGGACCCAGCATCGTTGATGGTGAAAGAGTAAGAGGAAGGGTACAGGTTGCCCAAACCTTAAAATCGAATGGTAGAGCTATTGAAATAATGGATAAGGTAAGGCGTGTGACGAGTGCTGTTGCCGCAGGCCGGCGCAATGTAACCACCACTTATCACATTAATTCGCGTACAGTGTGTCCAGGACCACGCAAATTTATCCTATAATTTCCTCTTTACACTTTTAATTTTCTCTATTATATAAATTAATACTAAAATACACATAAAAAATGGCGCTGTCGGATCATTGGGATCGATTTGGTCGGGGCCTAGCCAAATTTGCGTCATCTATCGGTGTTAATTTTCACAGCCCTCGTTCAGCGGACTCCTCGCCGATTCCCTCCCCGATGCACTCGCCTTTTCCCCGGCTTTGGCCCCGATACTCGCCGCCCCTCGTGATGGCAGCGGACAATGTTTTGCCCCCGCCGTCCCATCACCGGCGTCTGGCCGAGTTCCGTGGAGATCCGTGGAGCCCTGTGGAGCCCTGTAGAGCCCCGTAGTACTGGTGTAATGGGTGTATCAGGTGCAACGGATGGCAGTTCCCACTATCCTGTTGGAATTCTCTTCCCTCTTGCCGCTCTGCGTATCTGTGCTAATATTATGCTAACGATGAGGCGGAGGTGACGCAAGTGAAGGCGACAGTCGGCGGCACGGACGGCGGGGCAGTCGATGCGACAGTCGGCAGCACAGTCCGTGGGTGTGTGAGAGAGTCTGAGTCTCAATGTGAGTCTAAGCGTGAGGACTTACCGGTGATCGTGGAGCGGCTCTTTGCCGCTGTGAGCTGCTCGCTTGGGGTCGAACCGATGTCTTGCGGGCATGAGCCGCTGTCGGGTGCGGCGTCCGCTTCCCGATACGGCGCTGAACCGCTGCAGTAGGATGAAGTGAGATGGCGCGAGTATGCGCGCGACTGGGGCGTCTCCGCGCTGCTTGCCCTTGTCGGCGGGTCACTCTTGGAACTCGTCGGTGAGGTGGTCTCTGCTCCTGAGGCGGCCCCCGTGCGTGAGGCCGCGCCTCCGTCTACGCTTGTTCCGACGCCTGAGGCCGCGCCTACGTCTATGCTGGTCCCTGTGCTTGAGGTGGCACCTGTTCCTGAGGCGAGGCCGGAAGGGGAGGTTCCGCCTTCTGCGCATCGGGTTGTGCGCGACATCGAAGATATCATTGCGCGCGAGGCTGCGTCGGACCTCACCGTAACGACGATCGCAAAACGCGTATTCGTGAGCGCGAATTATGCGAGTCGGCTGTACAAACAGTCCACCGGACGGACCATCACGGAGGCCATGATCCTTGCGCGAGTGGAGCGGGCCAAGGAGCTGCTGGCAGAGCGGTCCCCCATCAAGGCGTTTCAAGTGGGCGAGTTGGTTGGCTATCCGGACCCTGTCTATTTTACTAAACTTTTTAAGCGCTGCGTGGGGATGACACCCAAACAGTACCGAGAAATGAACCTAACTTCACCAAACGCGGACAAAAAGTTAGGATAGGACCAGAAATCCAAGATCGAAGCATATCGCGCTTGTGCATCTGTCCTGTACGCTGTAATCGCTATCACGCGCACTGGGCTACGTGGCCGTGATGTGGGACCTTTCAAGAGGTCGCGATGTGCACTTTGATGAACCATACGAGGGGGACGGTCAGAGATGAAAAAGTGGATGGGACCTTTGTCGGCAGTAGGAGTGAGCGCAGCCATGTTGGTCGGATCGCTCGCCAGCGCGCAAGCGGCGGACATGAACAAAGCGGTGACGGGCACCATCACGGTGCTGACGAATCGGACCGACATGCAGGCCAACGGAATGCTGAACACCTATTCCAAGGAGTTTGAAAAACTGTACCCTGGAACGACTGTGAAGTGGCAGACGTTTGTCGACAACAACACGGTGCAGGCGCAGATGAACGGCGGCGTGTATCCAGACGTGATGTTGATCTTGCCGAGTGTGACGAAGGAAGAGTTGCCTCAGTTCTTCGCGCCGCTCGACAATCTTGGGCTGGATGGAAAAGTGTACTTTGGCAACTACCAGTCCTATCAAGGCAAGACGTACGGTATCGCCTCCTTTGGCGATACAAACGGGATTGTCTATAACGTGGCGGCGTTCAAGAAGGCCGGCATCAAAGGGGTTCCACGCACGCTGAACGAGTTTTACGCGGACTGCGCCATGCTGAAGAAGGCGGGCATCGTGCCGATCGCCCTCAACTACACGGACAAGTGGCCGCTCGGAAATTGGAGTAACAGCTTGCCAGATCTGATTGCGAAGAATGCGAACTACATGAACACCATGGCCAACGAGAACGCCCCGTTTTCGGCGAAGTCGCCGGAAGGGGAGTCGTTGCTGATCGCCCGGACCCTCGTTCAGAAGGGCTTTGTCGAGCACGACTTCAAGAATACGAACTGGGCCAACTCCAAGGTGCAGCTCGCGAAAGGCAAGTTCGGCATGATGTTCCTCGGCAACTGGGCGATTCCTCAAATCGTGGCCGACGGCACGCCGAGCAGCAATGTCGGATTCTTCCCATTTCCCGCCACCAACTCCGGCAAGAATATCGCGATTATCGGACCGGACTGGTTCTTCGCCGTCAACAAGAACAGCAAGCACATCGCGACGGCAGAAGCCTTTGTGAAGTGGGAGTTGCTGGACTCCGGATTCGCTGACTATGCCGGAGGCATCCCGACGATCAAGACGCAAAAGTCGCACGTGCCGCAGTTGGCGGTCTTCGAAAAACTGGCATCGGCCGTGATTCCCGGCGTACCGGACTCGGATACGCTGACCAAGATCGAAAATGGCGCACAACTCGACATCACGGGTGGCGGCGCGGTCCAGAGCTTCCTGATCGCGCGCAACCCGGCGAGCGCGTTTGCGCAAATGAACCAGGCGTGGGCATCAGCCCGGATGATGGTCGGCAAGTAGGGAAGTCCGAACTTAGAACCGAGAAAAGAAGACCTGTGCCGCATCCCGGTGGAGTGGACCTCCCGTGCGGGATGCGGCAGCTTGCGTCCGAGTGCGGTGCGCGGCTGGAGGAGGTGTGCGAGTGAAGATGAGCTATCGAATGCAAAAGAACCTCTTGATCGTCGGCTTCTTGATCGTCCCGCTGGCGCTCTTGGTCACGTTCTCATTTTATCCCGCGATCAAGTTGATTTACTACAGTTTCACATCGTGGGACGGGCTTAGCCAACAGTATCCCTGGGTTGGCTGGACCAACTACACCACGATCTTTACCGATCCTCAGTTGTTCGGGTCGTTTCTTCACAATTTCAGTTACTTCATCGGCGGGTTGATTCAAAATGTCGTTGCCCTGTATTTTGCTGTACTTTTAAGTAGCAAGCTCAAGGGTCGTAGCTTCTTTCGCGCCACGCTGTTCCTGCCGTACATGCTGAACGCCGTGGCGGTCGCCTTCATTTTCAAGTTTCTCTACCTCGACGGCGGCGCACTGGACACGCTGTTGCAGTCGCTCGGACTGGGTTTCTTGCAGCACGATTGGATTGGCAACGACTCGATCGTGAACTGGGCCCTGGCGTTTGTGTCACTGTGGGAGTTCTTCGGATTTAACATGGTCATTTATCTGGCGGCGCTGCAATCGATCCCGGAGGAATTGCATGAGGCCGCGGCCCTGGACGGCGCAGGACGGTTTCGAACCTTTTGGTACATCATCATGCCGAACCTGCGCGCCATCATCCAGATCAACCTCCTCCTGACGGTGTCCGGGGCGCTCGAGGCGTTCAACATTCCGTTTGTCATGACCAATGGCTCGCCGCCAACGGCCACGTTCTTGATCAATACGATGAATGTCGCGTTTACGTTTAACAACTACGGGCTGGCGTCGGCCATGGCCATCGTCCTGCTCGTGATCGTGTTTCTCGTCATCACGGTCCAACAAAGGCTGGTCGGAGGGGGGAAGGACGTCGTATGAAGCGGTCAGGCGGTCGCATTTTTTGGGGTACTCTAAAATACGCATCCCTGCTCGTTGGGCTCTTCGTCGTGCTGTTTCCCATCTGGATCGCGGTCGTCACTTCACTCAAGAGCAACCAAGATCTTAGCAATCTGGGGATCTTGCAACTTCCGCGCCACCTCGACTTTGGCAACTACATCACGGCTTGGAACGGCGGCGACCTCGGTTCGGCATTCTTGAACACCGCGTTCATCATCGTCCTGTCGGTCGTGGGCAATATCACGCTGGGGACAATGGTCGCCTATGTGCTGAGTCGATTTGAATTTCCGCTTAAAAAATTGGTTCTGGGTGCTTACCTCGTCGTGCTCTTCATCCCGACGATCACGACGCAGGTGGCCGTGTTTGGCGTGATCAAGGGGCTGGGACTCTTCGACACGCCGTTTGCGCTGGTCTTGCTCTATCTGGGTACAGATGTGGTGCAAATCTACATTTATATGCAGTTTATCAACCGGATACCGGTTTCGCTCGACGAGAGTGCCATGCTGGATGGGGCTTCCTATCTGCGCATTTATACATCGATCATTTTTCCTCTGCTGATGCCTGCGAGTGCGACGGTGGCGATTCTCAAGACCATCTCGATCTACGGGGACCTGTACAGTCCGTACCTGTACATGCCCTCGACCTCGCTTGGCGTCGTATCCACGGCGCTCATGCGGTTTGAGGGTCCGTACTCCGCGCAGTGGAACTTGATCATGGCCGCATCCGTCATTATCGCGATTCCGTTGGTGTTGCTCTATCTGTTCCTGCAGCGGTTTATCTTCGCGGGCATTGTCAGTGGCGCTGTTCGGGAGTGACGACGCAGGGCGTGTTAGCAGGGTATGCGCAGGGCTGTGCGCAGGACAAGGAGGGATGAGAAGCGTTCACCGAGAATATAGAGGGGTCCGTCCCACTGTGATGTATGGCGAAAGGGCGGAGAAACGGAGATGATTCGGTGCGGGCGCACTACTGGACTCATGCGGAGATGTGGGAAGAACTGCGGCGTTTGGAGATGGCCTATCCGGGTCTTATAGCGGTTGAGGTCATGGGTCACAGTCGCGAAGGACGTGAATTGCCAGCGGTCACTGTGACGAACATGCAGACGGGCTGGCCCCATCACAAGTCAGCGGTCCTCGTCGATGCGAACATCCACGCGGGTGAGGTCGCGGGCAATGCCACGGCGATCTACTGGATCCAGTGGTGTCTTGAGACTTATGGTCATGAGTCACAAGCCACGGAGTTGCTGGATCACCACACGGTATATGTCATTCCGCGCATCGCGGCGGACGGCGCCGAACTGTACTTGACCACCGCAGCGCGGTTTCGGTCGAGTCCTCGCAACTATCCGTTCTCAGAGCCGCCAGAGGGGTTTGTGGAATCCGATGTCGATGGAGATGGACGCATCCTGCAGATTCGCGTGCCCGCCGAGGATGGCGGGTTTGCCAAGGATGACGTGGATCCCCGGGTGATGCGACCGCGGGCCCCAGGCGAGTTTGGTGGCGAGTATTACCACGTGTTTTCAGAGGGGCAGATCGAACGGACATCGCAAAGTGGTCCGCTGCCTGCCTTTTCCATGTCGGCGCGCGCCAGACGGCATGGCATGGACTTCAACCGCAATTTTCCCATTCGCTGGGCGGGGGAGAAGGGGCAAGCGGGTGCCGGACCGTATCCGCTGTCGGAACCGGAACTGCGGGCCTTAGCTGACTTCATTCAAGGGCATCCGAACATTGCGGCGTATGCCGCCCTTCACACCACGGGTGGGGTGATCTTGCGCCAACCGTCGACAGGGGATGAAAGTGTCCTTTCGGAGACGGATCGCGAACTGTTCACGCGCGTCGCCGAGTCGGGTGCGAAGGTCAGTGGCTACTATTCTGGATCCAATCATGCGATTTTTGCATCGGGTCATGAGAAAATCCTGATGCCGGGTGCTGCGGATGACTGGATGTATGACCACCTGGGCATCCTCGGTTTCACTGTGGAGATCTGGAATCCGTCCGGTCGGGCGGGAGCCCGCAGTTACGGAGAGCTTGGCGTGCGTAAGATGATGACCTTGACGCCTGAAGAGCACACTGAGGATCACCGAAAGCTGTGGACTTGGGCCGATCGTGAAGTCGGGCAGGGCGGTGTATTTGAATGGAGAGCGTTCAGCCACCCGGACTTTGGCCCGGTCGAGATCGGGGGCTTGGATCCGAAATTTGTGTTGCAAAATCCTCCGCCTCACTTGCTTGAGGAAGAATGCGCGCGAACGTCGCGCTTTTTGACACTGCTGGGACTGTGCACGCCGAGGCTGACGACGCCTGTCGTGACGGTCGCCTGTGAGTCCGAAGGGGTTTACCGGATTGTGGCGGAAGTCGCCAATGCCGGCTTTCTGCCGACGTCAAGTACGCAAAAAGGCGATGAACTGCTCCTCGAAGGGGTGCGCGCCTCGTTGCAGGGGCCTATGACGATACTGGCTGGCACATCGCCGGTGGCGGTCGGTCACTTGGATGGCTACGGTGACCAGTCGGTTTGGGCCACACCGAAACGTCAGCGCGCGCATGCCGAGTGGATCGTGCGAGCTGGTCCTGCCGCGTGCGTGGTCGTCGTGTTTGAAGGCGTGCGCGCTGGCAGAACGTCAACCGTCATCACCTTGCCATGAGGTGCGCTTCACGTCTCGTGCTCTCGACGGAACTTGTTCTTGTTTTAAATTGTTCATGAGCTGAATTGTTACTGAAGTGTGGCGTGGAGATGGCTGAATCATTGACATTCGGCCATTAACGCGCTACTGTTTTGTAGGAGAGAACGTTAGTAGTACATAGAAAGTGTGTCGCTTATTTTTTGTGGGTGTTCTGATCGAAAAATGAGTGAAACGCACAACAAACGGCAGGACAGAAAGGAGAGGGTTGGATGATGCAGCGCAAACGCATCGCAGGCATGGCCGCTATCTTGGCGGCGGGCGCGCTTCTCGCGGGTTGCGGGACGCAACAAGCCGTACCCCAGTCGGTGAACTGGCTTAAGGTTAACCCTGCGACGCATACCGCCACCTTGATGCTCACCGCAGGACTCGATTCGGTGAACGGTTGGGCGAACTTCAACGGGTACGCCAACGGACAGATGGCGGTGAACATCCCGGCGGGCTACAAGGTGACCATGATCATGCAAAACAACGGCGGCATTCCGTTTGAAGCCGGGGTCTACACGGTCAACAATCACGTCGCGTTTCCGGGGTCTGCCAACTCCGTTTCGAGTCTTGTGGCCAACTCCGCGGCAGGCGTGTTTCCAGGGCAATCCGAGCAGTTTACCTTCGTCGCCTCAAAGCCGGGGCGTTACGAGATCGAGAACTTGCTGGATCGGATCGATGGGCAAACCCAGCCGCAGAATTTTGGCATGTGGGACTGGTTCAACGTGGTCAGCAGTGGAACAGGTGGCGTGACGGTACAGAGCTAAGAGTTAGGAGGGGTTTTCAGTGTCAGACAACGGGCATCGCACTGACGAGACGGATTGGAGCCGGCGCAAGTTTATCGTCGGATCGGTTTCCGTGCTGGTCGTTGGCACCGTGGCGCTGTTTGAGTCATCGAACATCTCGCGTGCCGCTACCGCCATCATGGGGCAGCAAGTGGATCAGGGAGCGACCCAGGTCTATCAAGATGACTATTATTATATCCCGAATCAGATGACGTGGCAGGTCGGAACGCCGATGGTGCTGGAGATCCAAAACCTCAGTCCCGTGCACTTTCACGAGATGCAGATCGGACGGGGATTCCAGACGGCGCCCAACGTGTTTTCGAACCTGAAGGTTCAGTTTAACGAGGACTTCTGGACCGGCGTACATGTCACGATCCTCGAGGCCGATGGCGTTGACAACCTGGTGACCAACAAGGCCGTGGTCAAGTCTGATGTGCCCACGGGGCCATGGTTACTCACGGGGGCTGGCAACGGCAACTTCAGTCCGACCATGCGCCCGGGTGGCAAGATCAAGCTGGCCTTTACCGTGCCCGACAAGCCGGGAGTCTGGGATTATGGATGTTTTGTGCAAGGGTATATTCACTACGCCGACGGGATGCGCGGAAGCATCAACATTTTGCCCGCCTAACAGCGAAGTATGGAAAGGAGGCGTCTGAATCGTGGATCTGATCTTGTTCGGTGTGGCGTGGGTGATCCTGAGTTTGCTCGGAGAGTGGGGGGTTTCCGCGTGGGGTCCGCACTTTTACTATTTCACGGCATCAACACAGGCGCTTGATGGTCTGAACGCTTCGATTTTCTTGTTCCGCTTCCTCACACCCATTTTCTTTTTCGTGGTGCTAATGCTCATTTTTGTGCCCCTTCGCTTCAAGCATCGGGAGGCCACTGTCAAGGCACAAGGTCGGCGGGCTCGCACCAATCGCCCGTTTGTAGCGATCTGGATCACCGTGTCGATTCTGGTCAACGTCCTGTTCTTCCTCCATCCGACGACGTCTGCGGCGGAGCAGCAGTTCGATTCCCTGTTGCCGCAGAACTTGCATGGGGCACTCATCGTCGATGTGACGGCGCGCCAGTGGGAGTGGCACTTTGGCTACCCGCAGTACGGAGTGACGGCTGCCAAGGATCCGAACGGCAACGACGTGCTCTACCTTCCGGTCGGGCGTACGGTGGAATTCGTCCTGCGCTCTTATGACTTCAACCACCCGTACGCATTGGGGCTTGACGTCATTCACTCGTTCTGGATTCCCGCTTTCGGCGAGAAGGAGGATGTCATTCCAGGCGAGACGAGATATGAAGTGATCGACCCGACGGTGATCACGTCCACCGAACAGAATCCGATGGTCCGTGTACAGTGCGCCGAGGTGTGTGGCCCTGGTCACCCGTATATGTACGCAGCGGTTCACATCGTGTCCGACCAGGCGTTTCTCAAGTGGGTCGCGGCAGAACACAAGGCAGGTAACTGATGGCGTTATATCGGATGATATGTGTTGAGACAGAGAGGGAGGCGCCTTCATGGCTTCTGTGATCACAGAAACAGTGCCTCAGCAAAGTCGCAGGCAACCTTTGCCTCCGGTAGTGCGAGGATTGATTTGGGCCACGATCGGCTTTCTGGTGGTCAACGTCTTGATGAGTTACGTGCTGGACCCACTGGCCGGGCATCCGTTTATCACGAATTCATCGGTGGTTCTCGGTTGGTTTGCAGCCGTTGTAGGCTGGTTGTTAGGCGTCGGTGCATGGGAGGAGATCGTCCTGCCGTCGTTTGGCATTCTCGATCGTTCAGTGGTCACGGGGACGGGATGGCGTCAGTATTTTGCTATGAGTCTCAACCACAAGGTGGTCGGGATTCAGTACCTCGTGGCGTCGACAGGCGGGTTCTTCATCGCCGGCCTCGCAGCGATGCTGATGCGACTTGAGTTGATGAGTCCGACGATGTGGCTGTTTCCCTATCCTGGGCAGTATCTGACCACGGTCGGCATCCATGGGACGATCATGATGTTCTCGGTGGGTACCGTCGCGCTCGTTGGCGGGCTGGGCAACTATCTCATCCCGCAAATGATCGGAAGCAATCGGTCTGCGTTTCCGAAGGTCTCCTCGATCAGTGTCTGGTTGGTGCCGGTGGGGATCCTAACGGTCGCCTTTAGCCCACTGCTTGGGCAGTGGACGACGGGCTGGCGGGGTTATGAACCGCTGGCGCAAAACGATGCAAACGGGATTTTGTTCTACTACCTTGGCGTGTTCGCGTTGACGATGTCTTCCTTCTTGGTATCGCTCAACTTGACTGCGACCATTTTGTTTAAGCGGACAAAGGGCATGACCTGGAACCGGATCCCCATGTTTGCCTGGGGCATGCTCGTGGTCAGCCTTCTGAACATCATTTGGCTGCCGGAGATTCAGATGACGTTTGTTCTCGGTTTGCTGGATCGCCTTGTACCGCTGCCCTTTTTTACGGCGGTCGGCAGCAATCTGACGTACCTCGAGTTGTTCTGGCTGTTTGGCCATCCTGAGGTCTACATCGTGGTGTTGCCGGCGCTGGCATTGTGGATGGAGATCATGCCCGTGATGGTGCGCAAACCGCTCTTTGCGAGAGAATGGGGCGTCATCGGGGTCATTTTCGTCATGCTACTCAGCGGCTTTGTGTGGGCGCACCATATGTTCACGAATATGACCTACGCGGAAGAGTTGCCTTTCTCGTTTTTCACTGAGATGATCTCGATTCCGACCGGTCTGGCCTATATGGTGGTCATCGGTACAATATGGAAGTCCAACTTCAAGTTGACTGTTCCTTCTTTGTTGATCCTGATGAGCATGTTCAACTTCCTGATCGGCGGTATGACTGGTGTGTTTAACGCCGACCCGGTGGTGGACTTGCAGTTGCATGACACCTTCTGGGTTGTCGGACATTTTCACTTTACGATCATCGGTGGCATGGTGTTTACGTGGATTGCGGCCATGTACTACTGGCTTCCCAAATTTTCGGGGAGAACCTACAATCCAAAGCTGGGGGTTCTCGGCGCCATCTGGATTTTCATCGGGTTTGACGGCGCGTTCAGCCTGATGTTCTTGGTCGGGATGGAAGGGATGAACCGTTGGGTTCCGGTCTATCCGTCCTACTTGCAGCCCCTGAACATCGCGATCTCGATCTTTGCCTTTATCCTGGGCGCCGGATTCTTGTTTAACCTGTTGCACATCTGGTGGGCGATGAAGTCCGGTCCCAAGGTGGAAGCCAATCCTTGGAAGTCGAAGTCGTTGGAGTGGATGACGGAGTCGAATCCTTTGGCGGAGAACTTTCCGGTTGAGCCCGTCGTCATCAGTGGCACGTATGATTATGATGTGGACGGCGTGGCGGCGATCATCCCGAACCCCGCTGGCTAGACATGGTCTGTTGGATATTTGGACACGCACACGGCACGTTTTGCCGACTTGTCGTGTGCTAGACTAGGAGGTGATCGGATGGAAGTCGTCCACTCGAACCAGGTAGTACGTCCTGCCGCTCACGTAGAGCAGGAGTTGGAAACTCGAAAGGTGTTTGGCGCGTTTGTCTTGTTTTTGTTTGGGATGAGCGTCCCGTATTTTTTGATGATCAACGTTCGGTTTATCATGGCGGCCGGGTTTGTACCGTCCTCGGCGGACCAAACGACGGGCGCGATTCAGGCCGTGTTAACTCTGATCAGTGCGCTGACGGCGTGGGCGGCCATTCGTGCCATCCGCGGTGGGAACACCAGTGCGTATCGGGTGAACTTGGGACTGACGCTGGTCCTTGGGTGGGTGAGCACGCTGATGATGGCGTGGGAGTGGTGGTACCATCCATTTGATGCGATGTCTCATTATGGTGAGACATTTCTGACGACCGTTGGCCTCGTAGCTGTCATGAATCTGTCGGGCTTGCTGACTCTGTGGGCGTCGCGCGCACGGGCCAAGCGTTTGGGTTCCGATCAGACATTGGTGAGAGGCTATCGCCTGGCCGGGATGTACTGGATTTTTCTTGCCGTCGCGGCGCTGGTCATGTACATCGAGCTATACTTCGCATAGGGGGGATTCGCATGGGCTTTTGGCCTTCGTTGCCGATTCACATTCCGGCGAGTCCCGGGATGCCGATTCTTTGGGACATTGTCTGGTGGCTGTTCCAAGCCGTGATCATGGGGTCTTTGCTCTACTTTCTGCGAACTGTGGCACTCCGCATCGATCGGGTGCGCGATGGGGACACAAAGGGCCCTGCGGCATCTGTCAGCGAGACGGACCGGCAGACGCCGACGATGTGAAGCTTGTACAACCGCAGTACGCCTCCGGCTTGTGAGGGCGTACTGCGGACTTCTTTTATCGGAGTGACCCTCAAGGACAAGGAGATCTATCCCATGAAATGGACGGCATTCGCCTTGGCGATAACGGGGGCGGCGCTCGGCGTCTTTGTCGCTCTGGTGCAACGTGGCGGTGTGATCGGCCCGATGCTGCCGGGCGGCGACACGTTGGTTTTCGTCACGCTGATCGCTTCTGGACTTTCTGTGCTCGCCGCTTTGCTGATGTTGCTGCGTCCCGTTCCAGGTCTGTTGGCACTCTTGGCGTCACTGATCGTGGGCGTGTTTGGGGCAGGGACCATGTGGCAGTTGCCGGGATGTTTCATCTTTGTGAGCGCGGTCATCGTCGTCATCCGTTGGCGAGGGGTTCAGGAAGTGTAGGAAACTGATGTCTGTGGGGAAGGGAGGTGTGGAACATGACGAAAAAGAAGCCATGGGGATTGACGCGCATGGTCGTGATCGCGGCAGCGATGCTCGGAGCTGGACTGTTCATCCATCCGGTCACGGCGCTGGGGGAGGACCTCGGGGAGAATGAGTTGACGGGATGGCGCGGGGTCTACGAGACAGGTGATCAGCAGTACTTTGTGGAGTTCGACTATGACGGGACGGCGGATGTGATGATCCCGGTTCACAAGATGCCAGCCGGCTGGTTTGTGCAGCGGGGTGAGAACGACTGGATGACACCCATGGATGACCTGCGCGTGCTCCGTTGGTACGCCGCGGCTGACCCGGGCAACCTAAAGAGCTTGCTGGGGACGAGTGGCAATGTGGCGTCGCTGTCCGTGATCTTTCCGTCTGGAGCAGTCGGGTATACACAGGTTTTTCTCAAAGCGCTGACTCGTCTGCATGTGAATCCCGAGACCTTTGGCGGGCCAGACATTCCGCCGGGCAGTGTGCCTTTGGCCATGCTTGATGGGGGGGTGCTCCATGTGGATACACTGAGTAACGACAACACACTGAGTCAGTGTGAACCAGGTCAAATGCCTGCGCAACTGCAGTGGCTTCTTGGCAGGAGCAGGGCGGGGAAGTGAGGGGACGGACATGGCTGCCAATTGGGCGCTCGTGAATGAACTTTTTATGATTGCCAGTTCGATCTGTGCGGCAATCGGGATCGTCTACATCAAGCGCAAGCAGCAGGGGCGCCATCGCAAGTGGATGTTGACCGCCGTGACGCTGGGCGCGTGTTTTTTCGTCAGCTATGTGCTGGGGTCTCTGATCGTAGGCGATACGGCATTCGGTGGTCCGAAGAGTCTGTTTGCGGCGTATCAGATCTTCCTCATCACGCACATTTTCCTGGCCGTCGTGGCGGCCATCATGGGTGTGATGACGGTTCGCGCCGCGCTGAAGGGCAACTTTGCGCGGCATAGAAAGATCGCTCCGTGGACGGCGGTACTGTGGTTTGTCGCGGCGGCAACGGGCTTGGTCGTCTACTTGGTGCTGTTTGTGATCTATGCACCCGGGCCGACCGTCAACCTCTTTCATGCCGTTTAGGTCAGGGCAAAGAGGGGGGCAATGGGTTTGTTTTTTCACGAGATCGGCGTGATGTTTGGGATCGAGTCGATGTGGAACCCGTCGGCTGTGGTCGTGTTGTTACTTGCGATTGCGGCCTACAGCTACGGGTGCACTCGCGTACGGCAGGCGGATGAGGACCGAGTGACCGTCCGCCACAACGTGTTTTTTGGATTATCTGCGCTGATCTTTGCACTGGCGTTTGCCAGTCCCTTGGACGCGATCGCAAGTCACGACCTGTTTTCAGTGCACACGTTCGTCCATTTGCTGGAGATCATGCTGATGACGCCGCTCTTGATCGCCGGGCTTCCCGTATCGATGCTGCGGGGGTTGCTCAGAACCCTGCGCGTTCCCCCTCGTTCGTTTCATCCTGCGGTGATCGTCATTGCCTTTAACGTGATCTTTTTTTCGTTTCATCTCCCGCCGTTGTTTGACGAGACGTTGGTGAGCGGTTGGTTTCATCTCCTGGAGCATATCTTGTTTTTCGTGGCGGCTTTCTTTCTATGGATGCCTGTACTGAGCCCTCTGCCCGAAGTTCCGCGACTGAAACCAGGTCCGCTTTTGCTGTATGCCTTCTTTACGGTCAACTTTACCATGCCAGGGCAGATCTTACTGGTATTGGCCCAGCGAGTCTTCTATTCCTATCCTGTGGCCTCCATCACGCAGTTCGGACTGAGTCCAGTGCAGGATCAGCAGTTGGGTTTCCTTTTGATGATCGCAGGGATGTTTGTGCCGTTTTTGGGTGTGGCTATCTATGCATTTTCCCGTTATGACAACAGTCGCTGGTATAGCTAAGGGTTCTAGGCGTGTGGGGTTCCTGGGCAGACGGAAACAGGTGGTGGTGCGGCGTTGAGTGGAATGGACATGTCCAACGTCCCGAGCCCCGAGATTTTGCACGAGTTTTATTCGACCGTAGCAGAGGTCGCCGGCGCGGCGTTCCTCGTCCTCCTGATTGTTGCAGGGCTTTGCGCCTTGTGGCGACGGAGGGGATCGGCACAATCCGGTGAAGTGAGACGGGCGTCGGTGGACGTGCGCACGAAGGGATCCTCGCGCAAGAGGATGAGCGGGTTGACCCGCACTTCCGTCCAAGCGAGTGGGCTGCGCCCGGTTCCCGGCTGGACGCTGTTGCGATACGGACTCGCGGCCCTTTGGTGCCTGGACGGGCTGTTACAGGCGCAACCGGATATGAGCAGCGAGTTTGTGCCGTATGTGCTCGTGCCCTTGATCGACGGGCAACCGAGTTGGCTCGCTGCACTGCTCACACAAGGAGTGCTGCTGTGGGGGCAACATCCTTTGTTGTTTGACGCGCTGGCCATCTGGGTGCAGGTCGCGTTGGGGCTGCTCATCGCGTTCTCTGATGGCGTGTGGTTGCGGGTGGGTTTGATCGCCTCTGTGGGCTGGGCGGCCGTCATCTGGCTGGCGGGAGAGGGGCTTGGTGGGATGTTGACTGGATCAGCCAGTTGGTTCACTGGCGCTCCGGGCTCGGCCCTCATCTACGCTGGCGCAGGCCTGTTACTTTTACTCCCCCAGACGACGTGGAGGTCCGATCGCGCTCGCACGCTTATCGCGCGGGGGATCGCGGTGTTGTGGCTGCTTTGCGCTTTGTTGCAACTGGCGCCGACGCAAGGCAATTGGAACGGGTCGAACCTTGTGCAGTGGCTGGGGAGCATGGCTGCGATGCAGCAGCCGGCGTGGACTTCGGGTATGCTGCGTGAATTCGGCGGCATGGTCGCCGTGCACTATCCGATCTGGAATGCGGCGTTTGCGGTGATCATGGTGCTACTGTCCTGGCTGACCTGGCGACATTTCGGGTCGCGTGGACAGATCTGGCTGTCATTTGTCTGGCTGGCTGCGACGTGGGGACTGGGACAGGATTTCGGTGTGCTGGGCGGGCTTGGGACGGACCCCAATTCGGCGCCGGTCGTCGCTCTGGTTCTGGCCGCCGGGATCTATCAGGGGCAGCGTTCGTTGACACGGGACATTCGAGGGACAAGGGGGTGATCGACCGTGGGCGTGCTCTTGTTAGCCTATAGTCTGCTATGCATTACAGCGATCAGTGGCATGTGGCTCTTTTTCGGCTATACCTTTCGCGAGCAGTCATCAGGTGCTCCGCTCTATCCGCTTTGGCTTGTTCGGGGGCATATCGTTCTGGTGGCGATTACGTTTGTGGCGATTACGTGGGCGCTCGTGCTCAGTCTGTCAGGTGCCAAGACGGGATTCGGGGATTTCACCGATCACTTCTTCTTCGTGGGGTCCTACGTCTGGTATGTGGCGACGTTTGGGTATGGGTTGGTCTACCATATTCGCTATGACCTGAGCAACGCGGCGAGGCGAGCGCGTTTTCTCGTGTCGCACTGGGGCTTGGCGGCTCTGACTTTCATCTTTCTGACCTCTACGTTTGCCTTGTACCAGGTCCCCTTGTTTGACCTGTCACATGTCAAGGTGACGTCGGCCCAATTTTTGATCCAGCACGCGCGTGCAACGATGCGTCAAGAGTTTGTGAAGACCCATCAAGTACACACGGTCGGGTCTAATAGTTCGTCCTGAGCGCGGCTGCCGGTTGCATAAAGTGTGGATCGCAGTCTTCTTCGGACGCAGGGATGAAGTGAACCGTCTGGTAGTTTTGTACGTATACCCTATCAGATGGTGAACTTTCAGGAGGTGTCGGAGATGGGAAGTCGCAATGAAGGTGGCTTTGACCGCGTTGTGCGGGTGATTCTCGGTATTATTCTTCTTGCTGTAGGTCTGCTGAAAGCGCATGGCGCTCTGGGAATCGTCCTGGATGTGGTGGGTGTGGTTGTCCTGTTGACCGGTCTCACGGGATTTTGTGCGTTGTACCGGTTGATCGGCGTCAGTACTTGTCGCCGCACTTGAGCCTACTGGTCGTGATGTTTGCCTGTGTAGCAAGAAGGGACCTGAGTCAGTGGACTCAGGTCCCTTCGATTATGTGTTTCTCTCGGCTGGGAGGATGCAGTCAGGAGTGTCATGGCGCCAGTTGTTCACCGCCGCAGAGACGAGATGCGCCTGCATCATTTGCGCAGGATAGGGTTGCAGAAGCGAGAGCGCATCCGCGACGCCTGTACTCGGATCGAGCCAGTGGCGCGCGGTTGCTTGATCAAGGATGGCGGGCATACGATCGTGAGGGATGTTCTTCATGAGCTCGTTGGCCGCTGTGGTGATGATGGTAAATGTCCGAAGGATCGCCCCGGTTTTCGGATGTGTGCGACGAGTATGCAAACCTGCCATGAGGAACGGTGCGCTGTTTTGCATGTGGATGTAGTGGGGGACCTTGGGGGATCGCCCTTTTCCCCACTCGTAGAAGCCGTCGGCTGGAATCAGGCAGCGATGGTTGCGCAAGAGAGGTCGAAAAGTCGGTCTCTGGGCGAGTGTTTCGGCGCGAGCGTTGATCGTGGCGTAAGCCGTATCGGGCAAGAGTCCCCAAGTGAACAGACCAAGCGAGACGGGGCTCTTGAGGGCGGTTGTATAGAGCACAGGCGCTTGCTGGGTGGGCGCCATATTATACCGGGCTGAGAATGCGAAACTGTCTTCACGGACGACCTCGATCCCCCAACTGTCGAGGATGGACCAGTCTTCATGGGTGACGCTGTAACGACCGCACATGGTGTCTGATTGTCCTTTCGTCTTTTCGCGAGGCCAAGGCGCATGTGGCCTGTCAGAGGGCTTCGAGATCCGGATTGTGGGTAGAATGAATGACGTCTCTGGGCTCATCTTACCAATGTCCACACCTTCTCCACAATCACTTGTGGACGGGTCCCGCCACGTCGGTCCACCTTGCCTTCCACGCCGACGAGTCGGCCTTGAGGTGTGAACAACACGGAGCCCGATTCGTGATAGACATCTTCAAACATCGTGCAATCGACGAACCCCACCTCGTCTTCAAGCGTGAAAAAGACTGTCACCTTCCCTGATCGCGTCGGTGGACGGTGGGGGCGCACTGTCAGCCCTGCCACGCGTACAGTCATCCCATCGGCCAAGGCCTCTACCTGGCAGGCGTGTGAGTAGCCTTGCGTTTCAAGGAACGGGCGATAGAGAAGGAGCCAGTGTCCGGACAACCCCACACCCACGATCGAATACTCATCGCGCAGCTTCTCGGGCAGTTCAAACTCACTCAGATCCGCAGCCTCATCGTCTTCCTCGAACAAAGGGGGGGTGCCCGTGCTGCGCGCCGCCATCCAGGCGGGTAGTTGCCACAGGGCGAAGCGCCGTCCACGTACATGCAGGGAGTCTGTCGCCCCGCATCGGATCAGTCGCTCTGCCGTGAGGTGGTCGATGGACTGTATGCGTCGCAGCAAGTCCGGTACAGATGCGAAGGGAGATCGTGTCCGTTCTTCTACCAAGGCATCTGCGGTCTCCTTGCGAAATCCCTTGATCAGGCGAAGGCCGATGCGAATCTTCCCCGCCTCGACCGTACAGTTGTATGCGCTCTGTTGCACATCCACCGGAAGGACAGGGGCCCCCCGACGTTTGGCTTCGGCGCAGACGACGTGGATAGGGTAATATCCCATCGGATGGTTGTTCAAGATAGACGCAAAGAATTCTGCGGGGAAGTGTCGGACGAGGTAGGCGGTCTTGTAGGCTGTCGTGGCAAAAGCTGCGGCGTGCGCCTCGCAGAATCCGTAGCTTGCATACCCTTTCATGCTCTCGAAGATGTCGCTGGCTGTCTGGCGCTCGACCCCCGCCTCTGTCGCCTTGTCCACAAAGCGTTGTCCGATCTGATCCATATGCTCCGCTGATCGCGCATGCGACATCACACGGCGCAACTGGTCGGCTTCACCGGGCGTGAAGTTGGCCAATGCCGTGGCAATCGCGATCACCTGCTCTTGGTACAGAATGACCCCATAGGTCTTGCCCAGGATCGGTTCGAGCAGGGGATGGAGATAGTGCACCTCTTCGATTCCGCGCCGGCGTTGTACAAAAGGATCGACCATATTGCCTTTGACAGGGCCTGGGCGGATCAAGGCTACCGATGCGACGATGTCTTCCAACTGGTCTGCGCCCAAGCGAGACTGCAAGGCCCGTTGGGCGGGGGATTCGAGTTGAAATACGCCGATGGTCTCCCCGCTGTTGATCATGGCGAAAGTGGCGCGATCATCCAGTGGGATGCGATCATAGTCCAAAGGTTGGTGCTGCTGCTCGCGCAAGGCGACCGTGTCGGAGATGGCCGACATCGTGCGCAACGACAACAGGTCCAGTTTGACCAGCCCTACCATCTCGATATCTTCTTTGTCCCACGGCACGATGAGCTCCCCTTTGGCCGATGGTTGCAAGGAAGCGAGGGATAGAATCGGACGTTTGCTGATCACCACTCCCCCTACGTGCATCCCGAAGTGGCGGGGAAAACCGCTGAGTCTCTCACTCAGACGCCACAACCATGTCAGTCGCTCCTGATACTCCTTGTAGGGGTGCAACTCCGGCACCAACTCGAACGCCTGTTCCAGCTGTCGCGCCCCGACGTAGTAAGGGAGTCGCTTGGCCAGCGTGTCGATCAGAGGCTGCGGCAGAGCCAGTGCCGTGCCCACCTCACGCAGGGCAGACCGGCCGCGGAACGTCTGGTAAGTGGCGACGCGGGCGACGTGTTCGTGGCCATACTTTTGATAGACGTAGGCGATCACTTCGTCACGTCGACGGGAGTCAAAGTCGATGTCAATATCCGGTCGTTCGGATCGTTCGATCGACAGGAACCGTTCGAATAGGAGTCCACGCCCCGCGGCATCCACGTCGGTGATATAGAGACAGTAGGCAACGGCGCTGTCGGCGGCTGATCCTCGTCCGGCGCAGCGGATCCCTTGCCGACGGGCGAAGTGGACGATATCCCAAACGACGAGAAAATACTCCGCATAACCCAGTTCAATGATGATCGCCAGTTCGTGGTCGATACGCGCGCGCAGTCCGGCGTCCACTGAGGTGTAGCGGTCACGTGCGCCTGTATACACCAGTTTGCGCAAATAGGCGCTTGCATCGGACTCCTTCTCAGGCAACTGATAGGCGGGAAACAAGGCATCGAATAGAGCCAAAGCGACTTCACAAGAGTCGGCGATGCGTTTGGAGTTGGCGATTGCCTCTGGAAACTGTGCAAATCGTTGCTGTGCCTCCAGTTCGTCGTGTAGCCATGAGGACGCGTTGTAGGGACGCTTGGCGTGCGGAGTGTAGATGTCGCACCGCAGCGAGATGCAGCGCAGGACGTCATGCACCGGGAGGAGGTCCGGAACATGGTAATGTGCATCGCTCGTCGCTACAAGCGGCAACTGCAAGGTGTCAGCCAATGCTGCGAGATCCCGGTTGATGCGCGCCGCTTGCGGCATCCGATCTCCGATCAGTTCCAGGTAGTAGTGTTCGGGGAAGGCGCGGGCATACGCTTCGGCCACGCGTCGGGCAGCCTTGTACCTGCGCTTTTGGATGTACTGCACAAGCAGGCCCCGACGGCAGCCTGAAAGCACGATCAACCCTTCGCTGTGACGCATCAGGTCGACCATCCGAGTGTGCGGTTGCCGGCGTCGCACTTCATCGCCTGCATGTGCAGCCGTGAGGATTCGGCACAGGTTGCTGTAGCCTGTAGCAGTTTTGGCGAGAAGGGTAAGATGGGAACCGTCGGACAGCGTGACTTCGGCCCCCGAGACGGGCTTGATTCCGTACGCGGCGCACCAGTGGTGGAGTTGAGGCAGTCCAGCGACCGTATCATGGTCTGTCAGTGCCAGTGCTGTTTGTCCGTTGGCCGCGGCTTGTGCCACCAGTTCCTCCACTGAAGAAGCCCCGTCGAGCATGGAAAAGGTGCTGTGTACATGCAGATGGACGAACATGCCCAGCCCCCCTGGCTTCAGAATCACACTGTAGTCCCCGGTTCAGTTCCAAGGTTCCGTTCCAAGGTTCCGTCTCAACGTTTCGTTCCAAGGCTTAGCCCAAAGTCCCTTCCCAAGGCTCAGTCCCACAGTCGGTAAAGGTTCCACTGGTCCTCCGTTTGTTCAATGTCGGCTACCGTGCCATCCGCTGTGAGGATGCGAAACAAGAGTCGCTCGCCACACCCTGACCACCACTCTCCGCACTCCGACCATTCATCGACCCAGTTGGTGATGAAGTGGATCTGCTCTTTGTCCCTGTACGCAAGCGGACGGTTGTCTTGCCACGCGCAGATGCTGATCGGGCGGCGGACCAGTCTGCTCACGCCCGGAAGTGAGTGGCCATGTGATGGCGCAACTCCCTGTAGGAGGGGACGGCTCCCACACGGATAGCGCCTGGGATTTTGTGGTTGATCTGATGTAAGACACGAGGGATCTCATCGCGTTTGCGCACATCGACTTCCGTCAAGATGTCGTCCACGATGGCAAACGCCAGCTGTTGAGTGGGCAAGGGGCGCAGGTCTTCTGCGGTCAACACGAGATCTGTAATGGGTGCGACGATCTGCTGGCAGGCAGGCGAAATCTGTACGACCAGGAAATCGGAGCGCGCTACAGGGTGCTTGGTTTGTCGAAAAAACACATCGGATGTTCCGTCCTCTCGCGTCCAGCGCAACGATAGGCGAAGTGCGCCTTGACCATCTTGGGCCAAATCACTGCACAACTCGTTGGCGAGACGTTCGAGCAGTGCCGGGATCTGGCTGGGTGGCAACGCATCCCCTGCACAGGTTTGGAATGCTGCGGCGCGCCGGGATGAGGGGTAGTTTCTCATGAGAGGCTCGCGGTCCTGTACATCGAGCGAACGCAGCCACAAGCTGGACTGTTTGCCGAAGCGTCGCCGCAACTGTGTCGGCGAGAACGCGCGCAGTTCGCCCAAGGTGTGAATCCCCAGTGTCAGGAGTTGCTCGCGTAAGGGCGCTGGGATCAACCAGAAAGGGGTGATGGGCATGGCAAGCCACCAGCCTTCACAGGCGCCGGTCAGGCGTGGCGAGACGATCACTTGCTGACGCCCGAACTGGCGATAGGCGGCGCCCGGGATGCGGACGCCCAGGCGGCTCCACTCCACCAACAGGCGAGAGAGAAAGGGCGTTTCTGCAAATCCTGCCCGAAACCGCTGTTCTGCAGAGAGGTGTCCATCGAGTTTTGCAAGAATTCGTCGCAATTCTTGGAGAGGGGCATCTGCCCCGGAAAGTTGCAGATAAAACCCATCCCAGTCAACGGTCTGCAACCAAGGGGAGAAGCGATAGAGGAACTTCCAGACCGCGCGCATGGGCCGCACCTGTGACTCACTTTCTTCGATCGCCGTAATCCCTGGTGCCAGGGACAGGGCGGTTTTTAAAGCAAGCGGAGGGCAGACGCCGAGCCGTCGCGCAGACAAGGAGGCATCGGTGACGGATTGGTCGCGATAGCTGACCCATACGGGCGAAGTGCAGTGCGCACGAACGCCCTCGCCGTGTCCGTACAAAGTGTATCGCATGATGCTCTCTCCCCGGCAGAACGTATGTTCGATAAAGACAGTATAGACTCTGATCTGTAAAAAATCAAACATACGTTCTGGCCAGCTGCACGATGTCACAAAGCTGTCGGTTCATAGGGACAGGGGCAATTGACTAGTGTGCAATCAAATTGTAATGTAGAGATGACATAACATAACATAGTGCGCTCGTAGAGAGTGTGTTATGTGGGCGGATGAGAAACGGGAGGATGAGGCAGCATGACGGGTAAACGAGTAGGTCTGGCGATCGGCACTTTGGGCGCGTGCGCGGCTTTATTGGCAACATCCGGTTTCGTGTCGGTGACAGCGGCTTCGATGCACAAAGAGGCGATGAAGAAGTTGACGATGACGCAGGTCTCGGTCGTGATGGTGGACAAGACTGCACAGACGGTTCAGGCGGCACCGACGAACTTTTCCGCGAAAGACGAAGCGACCTTTATCTTGACGGCGAAGTTGTCGAACGGCAAGCCGGCGGCCAACGAACCGGTAGCCTTTTATGTGGGCCCCATGAAGCCGTTGTCTGGGGTCGCCCCGAAGGCGTGGTATGCGTCGGGCACAAAGGCTGGAGCTCACTACATTGCCAGTTACACGGCGAAGACGGATGCTCACGGGCAGGCTCGCGTGGTTCTCTACGGTCAGCGGGCGGACTCGATGGAGATGGTCGGAGTGCGCGTCGGCAATCTCGACAGTTACAGCGTGAAAGCTGGCAAAGCCCTCGGTAGTTTGGATGCTTGGTGGACCACCGCCAAGAGCCGACCTACTGCGCCGATTGGCGATTATGTGCGTGTAACACCATTTCTGGCCAGCACATCGGGCATGGCCAAGGAGAAACTGACGATCGGCGTGTTTGATGGGATGGGTAGGCCGATCCCAGGTACCCATGTGTCTGTGGCAGCAAAGAGCGCGACCACAGCCTCGGGAAGTATGAGCATGGGGATGAGCGCCGGGATGAGTAGCAGCGGCAGCATGGGCATGTCCGCGACAGGCGGGTTGATGCTGACCACGGGCATGTCCGGCGAGGTGACCACGCAGATCGCGGTTTCGGGCAAAGCCTCGATGGAACCGGTGCGGATCGTGGTCACGCAGGCGTCCGGCAAGGCGCGGATCACAGGCGGGATGAACGCGTTGCTGTTTGTCAACGGCAAGTAGACGCCCGCCGCTCCTAGGGCGGTCGCCTGACTACAGCCTAGCCGAAGCGGGCGGGTGGAAGACCTTGATTCCGGTCTTCCGCCCGCCCGTTTTATCTACTCTTCCTGTCCTTGGCGGGCACAGTGTTCGCATGTTCCTGTCAAGATTGCCTGCACGTCGTCAATGTCGGCCCCGCATTGGCCGCATCCGGTAAATGTCTCTTGTGCGCGGTCGCCAGTCTCCACGTTGTCATCCCCTATCCTGCAAATTGTTCCTCTTCTGTGGAACCATGCAACGCGGTCGTCGAAGACTGCCCAGCGGCAATGACCTGGGCTACCTCATCAAAATACCCAGTCCCCACTTCCCGTTGATGCCGAGTCGCCGTGTAGCCTTCAGGCTCGCTAGCGAATTCGCGTCGTTGAAACTCTGCGTAGGCACTCATGCCGCGCAATCGAAAGGACCTGGCCAGATCAAACATGCTGTGGTTGAGGGCATGGAAGCCAGCCAGCGTGACGAACTGAAACTTGTAGCCCCACTGTGCCAACTGATCCTGAAACTGGGCGATGGTTTGCTCATCGAGTTTTTTGCTCCAGTTAAATGACGGCGAACAGTTGTACGCCAGTAATTTTCCGGGAAATTGCTCATGGATCGCCTCGGCAAACAGACGAGCCTCCTCGAGGTCGGGGGTCGCGGTCTCGCACCAGATGAGATCGGCGTATGGCGCGTAGGCCAGACCGCGGGCGATCGCTGCCTGCAGTCCGCCCCGATAACAGTAGAATCCCTCGGCCGTCCGTTCACCGCTCAGGAAGGGACGGTCTCTCGCATCCACATCACTCGTCAGCAGATAGGCCCCGTTGGCATCTGTGCGCGCGATGATCAACGTGTCGACATCACACACGTCAGCCGCCAGACGGGCTGCCACCAGGTGGCGAATGGCTTGGGCAGTGGGGATGAGGACCTTGCCGCCCATATGACCGCATTTTTTCTCGGAGGACAATTGATCCTCAAAATGGACGGCTGCCGCTCCGGCTGCAATCATCGCCTTCATCATTTCAAACACGTTGAGCGGCCCCCCGAAGCCCGCCTCAGCATCTGCGACGATGGGCACAAACCAGTCGATGTCATGTCGCCCTTCTGCATGATCGATCTGATCAGCTCGCGTGAGTGCCTGGTTCAGTCGCTGCACGACGAGCGGTACGCTGTTTGCCGGGTACAGACTTTGATCCGGGTACATCTGACCGCTGACGTTGGCATCGGCTGCGACTTGCCAGCCGCTGAGGTAGATCGCCTTGAGACCGGCTCGGACTTGTTGCACCGCTTGGTTGCCAGTGAGTGCACCGAGTGCGGGAATGAAGGAATGATCTCGCAGTAGTGACCACAATCGACGGCAACCGTGCGCCGCCAGTGTGTACTCGATGGGCAACGATCCGCGCAGTCGATTGACTTCTTCTGTACTATAAGGTCGGACAATTCCCGCGAAGCGTTCGGGGTCCAGCCTGTGCAGTCCATGTCTGGTCGGACGGCTCTTGTGATTCTCTACCATCTCGTCATCCCTCCACCCTGCGCACTCTGACTCCGCTAGTTGTACTATAACATATAGCGTGTTAGTGCGTCTGTTATGCACAGTGTATTATATAACAGATAATTTGTGAATAGGTCTGTTATTTATTTTTTGCATCTGCTACAATCGGAATCAGCCATAGTTCACTGCCACATTTTCGGGGGGTTGACCATGTCCTATCCTTGTCCGCCAGGGGTTCGCGTCCATGCACCGTATCGTGCGCAGCACGCTGAACTGCTCAGCTTTGATGCACTGCAGATGATTGCGGCATTGACGCGCTCGCACGCAGAGGAACTCGCACAGTTGTTGGCAGCGCGGTGTGATCGGCAGAAGGAGATCGATGCGGGGCGTGTGCCAGATTTTATCGAGGAGACTGCAGACCTGCGTGCCGCCACTTGGACCGTGGCACCCATTCCGGCTGACTTGTTGGACCGGCGCGTCGAGATTACAGGCCCCGCCAGTGACCGGAAGATGGTGATCAACGCCTTGAATTCGGGCGCCTGCACGTTCATGGCTGACTTCGAGGATGCCAACGCGCCGACGTGGGATAATGGCGTGCAGGGGCAGATCAACTTGTATGATGCTGTGCGTCGTACGATTGACTATCGAAGTCCGGCCGGCAAGCACTATCGCCTGGTCGATGACCCCGCTGTGCTATTGGTGCGCCCCCGGGGTTGGCACCTGGTGGAACGGCACATCGAAGTGGATGGCCGGGCGGTACCGGGGGCGCTCGTCGATGTGGCGCTGTATCTCTGGCACAATGCAAAAGAGCTGCTCGCGCGCGGATCCGGTCCCTATTTGTATCTGCCAAAGCTCGAGGGACACCTGGAGGCACGCTTGTGGGATCGTGTGCTGAGGCAGGCCGAAGACATTCTGCAACTTACGGCGGGCACGGTGAAGGTCACTGTACTCGTCGAGACCCTTCTTGCCGCTTTTGAACTTCATGAGATTCTCTACGAATTGCGCGATCGAGTGACAGGCATGAACTGTGGACGCTGGGACTACCTCTTCAGTTACATCAAAAAACTGCGACATCATCCATCGGTGCTGTTGCCAGACAGGTCGCAGGTGACGATGACAACGCCTTGCATGCGCGCCTATTCGCTCTTGACCATCCAGACCTGCCATCGTCGCGGCGCACTCGCGATCGGTGGCATGGCGGCACAGATCCCTGTCAAGGACGATCCCGAGGCGAACCGTCGCGCCCTGTTGCTGGTGAAGGCAGACAAAGAGCGGGAGGTTGGGGATGGACACGACGGCACGTGGGTTGCGCATCCGGCGCTGGTGGCTGTGGCTCGTCAGGTATTTGATGAGCGGATGCCCATGCCCAATCAACTGGGGCGACTGCGCGACGATGTGCATGTGACGGCAAAAGACCTGCTGGCGGTGCCGCACGGGACCATCACGGAGCAGGGGGTGCGCAACAACGTGAGCGTAGCCCTTCAGTACACGGAAGCGTGGCTGCGCGGGCATGGTGCCGTGCCCCTGTATAACCTGATGGAAGACGCTGCGACGGCGGAGATTGCGCGGACGCAACTCTGGCAGTGGATCCATCATCCGCAAGGCGTGCTCGACAGTGGGGACAAGATCACGAAAGACTTCATTCGACAGTGCCTGGACGAGGAGATGGCGCGCTGGAGCGGGGACGAAGAGAGCGCGCATGCGGCAGGTCAAAGACGCTGGCGCGAGGCGGAACGGTTGATCAGCGATCTGACACTGGGCGATGAATTCGTTGACTTTCTGACGCTTCCCGCCTATGACTGTCTGATTGGAGAGGAAGAAACGCCCGCGCCCGTATGAAGAGAAAAAGGGCGTGGATCCTGTGGATCCACTTTCAAGCGGCTGGACCGCGTTTGAGCTCAGCCAGGATCGCGGCCGTTGTCATGCCGCTGCGAAACCGATAGGTGCCGGGTTGCACGTCGAGATCGATGCCGGTCTGCTTCATGAGCATGTCAAAAGTCATGGGATTGGCGACGAGGTGATTTTGATAGAGAAAGAGGGCGAGATTGTAGAGGGGCGCGCCTTCGGCCAAGGTAAATGTCAAGGTGCCGGCCTGGGGCCCCGACGCCGATGCCGCGGCTGGACCATTGGCGCCCGTCTTGGCGTGATGGGCGCCCTTCGTGCCGGTGACTGCACTCCCTGGCGCGTGCGCGTGGCCTGCCTTGTCAGCGCCCTTGGTGTCCGCGGATCCAGTCCCCGTTTGCGTCCGGCCGGAGCCTGTCGTCTGTGTTCCTGCGGTCCCGGCAACAGCCGGTTGGGGCACCGGTCGCAGCGCAAAGCCCAGCCCGAGCGAGACGACGACCACGGCGGCCAACACGCTTCGCCGGAACCAGGGCACCTTTGTCAGCGGGTTATGGTAGATCGAGATGACCGACTCGACATGCCATTCGTTCTCCATGTAGATCAGTCGCAGAACTACGCCTAGCGACTCGAGCGTTGCGCGGACGTAGAAGACAGGGCTGTTGTCCCAGACTTCGGTGGCAAAGATCTCACCGTCGCGCATAGACCGCCACAGTTTGCGCAATGACTGGCGATCATCCGGAAGTCGCCCGTGCACTGTGTGAAAGGAGTGACTGACTTCAACGAGAAAGGTCTGCCAGGGAAAGTCCGGCAAACCGATCCGCCGCACGGCACGGAAAAACCGCTGGTGTACGACCTCGGACACAAACGAGCGCATCAGGGTGTTGTGTTCGCTGGCTACTTCGGGCACGATGTTCACCTCTCTGGACTCGCGGGTGACCATACAGCAGAGCTCGTACCTGTAGTATAGCTCTCAGGTTGACAATGCGCTATCACGACGCGGGACCACGCCGCTTCCAGTTCCCTGAGGGATGCAGCCGGGAGCATTTGCCCGGTCCCTTTGTACAGCACACGGGCTCCGGTTGTCACCGGCCGATAGTCAGGACTCGAGGCCAGCGGGTTCAACCAGAACAGGTGGCGCGCCAGGCGCGACAGCCGCAGCACTTCCGCTGTCAGAGGGTTTGCGTCACCCGTCTCAAAACCGTCAGTTGCCAAGAGCAGGATCGCCTTGCGACGGAGAACTCGCCGCGCCCACTGCGTGGAGAATGTCTGCAAGGCGTCGACCACTCGCGTCCCGCCGGCAAAGTCGACGGTCTGTTCAGCCACCCCGGCAAGCGCGTGGTCTGCGTCATGTTGGCGTAGCGACCCGGTGATGCGCGTCAGGCGCGTACTGAAAGCGAACACCTCGAGATCGGTCCCGCCCCGCAAGAGGGCGTGGGCAAAGCGCAAATAGAGTCGACTGTATGGGTCCATGGAACCGCTGACGTCGCACAAGAGCACGACGGGTCGAGAGCGCGTGCGCCGTTGCCGGCGAGGGAGGGGCAACGGGTCCCCGTACAAGGCGGCGCGACGCAAGGCCCGGTGCATGTCAACGTGGCGGCCGCGCCGTTGGCTGCGGTGACGCCATGAAAGCAGGCGAGGAACGGACAGTTGGCGGATCAGGCGGCTGATCTGCTGCTGTTCTCGCTCCGTCAGACGGGCGAAGTCGACCTCGCGTAGCCTCTCTTGTGCGCTGGCTCCGGCGTGCAGAATCGGGGTCTCGCCGGTCTGCCCGTCTTCTGCTTCTCCTTTACGGCGGTCCGTGTCTGAGCCCATCCAGATCACCTGTGGATGACGATGTTTTGCTTGTCGAATACGGGCGACGTTCGCGGTTAGAGTGTTGGTGGACACAGGGGGAGGTAGGGGGTTTTCCAGCCACAAAAGAAACTGCTGCCATGCAACGTCGAATAACTGACCTTCTTCTACCGTGCGGACAATCGTGGCGCGCAACCCTGCGCAGACTGTTGCGGGCGACTCGAGTGGCAGTAAGGCAAAGGCCTTCAGAAAAAGCGTCTCTTGCTCCGGGCCTACGATCAGCTCCATACGGCGCAATCCCCGCAGGAACGCGAGTAAGTTGGTCACCGTGGGCGTGGCCATCAAATCACCCCCAGGTCCGCCAAGAGCCGGCGGACCGAGGGCTGACTCGGCCCTTTGGCACGCACGATCAGATCGAAGTCGTCCCGATACTTCAGGAGGCAGCCGAGCGTCTCTTCGACGCGCTCGGGCGTCAGCGCCTCGGTGCCGAGCACCGTCAGGGCCTGCGCAAAATGCAGGGTTTCAGCGACCCCAGGCAGTTTAAAAAGGGGTTCCTGGCGCAAGCGTTGGACAAACCCACAGACGTGTGCAGCCAATGTGTCGTCAATGTCCGGGACCTTGGTGTGCAAGATCTGCAATTCCTTTTCGAAGGACGGGTATTCGACCCAATGATAGAGGCAACGGCGTTTGAGGGCGTCGTGCACCTCGCGCGTGCGGTTGGACGTGAGAATGACCACGGGGATTTCGCTTGCCCGAATGGTCCCGATCTCCGGGATGGTCACCTGAAACTCCGACAACAGTTCCAGCAACAACGCTTCAAACTCCTCGTCACTGCGATCCATCTCATCGATGAGCAGCACGGGCGCTGGTTGTGTCGGATCGATGGCCGCTAACAAGGGACGACGCAGCAGATAGACCGGGCTGTAGATCTCCTGTTCCAACTCTGCGCGCCAGGTTTCTACGCGGTCCTTCTCGGAGCGACCGGCCGCCTCTGCGGCGCGGATGTGCAGCAACTGCTTGGGGTGGTTCCACTCATACAGGGCTGTCTCGCGGTCGATGCCTTCATAGCACTGCAACCGGATCAAGGGGCGTTTGAGCGCGGCGGCGAGGACCTTGGCCACTTCCGTTTTTCCTACGCCGGCCTCCCCTTCGAGAAACAAGGGCCGCTCCAGGGCCAAGGCCAGGTAGATCACGGTCGCCAGTGCCGGCTCTGCGATGTACCCTTGTTCGGCGAGTGCCGTGAGGACTTGACCGGGGTTTGCGAACGGATGTCTCAGAGCGTGATCCTCCCCTTGGTGTTGATTCGGTGACTGCGTGGCCGGACGTTCGTTCGGCGAGTGCTGCGAACGTCCGGGCCGCAGTCCGCCCTGTGCTCAGCCCAGGGCGCGTGTCAGAGCGCGTCGCGTCAGCACCGTCGCCAGGTGACGCCGATAGTCAGCGGATGCAAACAGGTCATCCGCCAGGTCTGCACCGTCTGCTGCCGCTTCGGCTGCGTGAGCGATCACGGTCTCGTCAGGCTTTCGCTCGAGCAACCGTCGTTCCACTTCGGTAGCCCGGTAGGCGCAGTACCCAGCGCCATTGACTCCGATCCGCGCGTGTGCGATACGGCCGTCCAGGGCAACCTGGATGACGGCTGCGACGCCCACCACAGCGTATCCGGACGCCGGATGCGCGAACTTTTCGTAGACCGCCCGCGTGCCAGGACGGAGTGGGAAGGCCACTTCAACCACGAGTTGATCCGACCCGAGCGCCGTCGTCATCGGCCCGAGGAAGAAGGCGGCGCTCTCGTGCACCGCACGGCCTTGCGGGCCGATCGTGTGGATCGCGGCGTCATGTGCCAGTAGGATGCCCGGCAAGTCTGACGCGGGATCGGCGTGCGCGATATTGCCCCCGATCGTGCCGCGATTGCGCACCTGCAGATCGCCGATCTGCGAGGCGGCTTCGCGTAACGCAGGCAGGTGCTCGCTCACGAGCGAATCGGCTGCGATAGCGGCGTGTGTGCACAGCGCGCCGACGACGAGGTGCTGATTCTCCTTGCGGCTACCGCGCAAGGCGCTGAGATCGCCGATGTCGATGAGCTTGCCGGGATTGACAAGCCGCATCTTCATGAGCGGTAGCAAACTGTGCCCACCGGCGATCAGTTTTGCGTCCTCGTCCCCTT
>JAPNUJ010000150.1:0-3102 GCA_026627155.1 Bacillota bacterium
GAAAGCTGAAGCCCCCGTTGGCGAACAGGTGCTTGTCGAAGACCCCGTGCACCGTGTAGGCGCCGAGTGGATCCTTGAACAGCACTTGTGCTGGCGTATCATGCAACTCTGTCGAGATGTGTTCAATCCTCCCGACGTACCGCCGCGCGCGCAACTTCTCCACAAACTCCGCCTCGTCCCTTGCATGCCTTCCTGCGCAAAACACGGGGACCGGTACAAATGTTGTCGATTCCTGAAAGGCGTCCGTCTTGCTCTTGAGGCGCACCTCTGTCATCTGATAGACATCGTCCCCATCGCGTCTCGTCTTTTGCTGCGGACGAAACACCATCAGCTTGTCCTCGAGAAAGTTGACCAAGGCCTCCTTGCGCACGGCGTCCGGTTCCCACGTCCTGTCTTCAAATGCATACGATTCGAGATTCGTCGAAAACCCGGTGAACAAGTCGCGATTCGGGAAATTGCCCGGGGTCTCTGAGATCAGGCGAACAGAGAATTGCACGGCATTCTGATTATTGATAAACACACAGGCCTTGCCCGTCTTCTGCCTTACATAGTCCTCCGTGGCCAGAACGCCGACCATGTCCACATCCCATAACTTATTCACGTTCGCGCGCCTCCCGAGTACCCATATACCGCAAGAGTTCAAAGTGATTGTCGAACAGGCGCAGCCTGTGAGCCGACACCAGTCTCTCCATTTTACCTTGCAACCGCATCCCCACCTCGTAAGACAGTAGCCAGACCTGATCGTACTGAGCGACATCGCCCGTCTCGAGAATTCGTTCGTTTGCGCTCGGAACATCCACAAACTCGATGGCAAAATCCGACGAACGCACCACCAAATCGAGGTTCGCCGCGGTCGGCTTCCCCACCAAGAGTACGGATGGCCGATCGCCTCGATCTCCGGCAGCCAGTGACACGTCAAGCTTCGATTCGCTCAGCGGCCCGCGCCCCGGCTGCGACGGGCGCACTCCTTGTACGCCTGTTCCGGAGGCTGTCACGGAGGCGCTTGCGGACAAGGCTCCTGCTCCTGCTCCGGTCCCCGCTCGGACTTGCGCTGCAAGACCCGCTCCGGATCCGACAGCGACAGCAGGCCCCGGCGCTTGCGGTCGGACCCGCGTCTGTCCACGTCCACGGACGACACGTTCAGATTTGGCCGCCTTCGCAAAGGCCGCAGCAACCGGCGAAACGGCCGCCTCCGCGTAGCGCGCACGCTCGATCAGGTCCCGCAATTCAGCGATCTCGGTCAGTTGTCGAGCGTTTTCCGCCACTTGTTCCTCAAGCTGTGTCTGCAGTGACTCGATTTGCGCCTTTTGCTGCGTCAAGTCGGACGTTTGCTTCTCAATCAGAGACTCCTGACGAGACACCACCGTTTGCAATCCAAGCAACTCCACGTCAGCGTGCGATTCATCTTGAACCTGCGTCGTCGCCTTTGCCAAATCCCGTTGCACCTTGGCCAAATCCCGTTGCAGAGCCTGCGAATCTTTGTGCAATTCTTGAATTCGCTGCGTCTGTTCTTTGAGCTGACCGCGCAGTTCCTTCACTTTGGTCTGACTCGCCTCGTACTTCTTCCTCCACTCCACCTGTTCGCCGTCTGACGCGGCATCCCTGGAAGCAGCAGGCTCCGCCGCCTCGTCGCCCTGCGCGACCACGTCGTCACCACGTTCCGACGGCAGCTGTGGTTTTGCCCGTTGCCTCGGCTTCGTCTTTGGTTTCTGATCGGCTTGCGACCGCACCTGCGGTCGTGGTCTGGGATTGGCCAGCACGTCCGCGAAGATTGCCTCCGCCTTGGCTTCCGTGTCGGCCTCATCCGTTGACAGAATGTCAAGCAAGACGGCCACCGGATCCGCTCCTTGCGTCAGGCGGTCCTGCCACTGTGCGATGGACCGCGTCAGCGTCGCCGCATCTCGTTTCGGACCCAAGTGCTCACCCCCGGCCACTTTGGCCAGCAACTTTTGCACCAAGATCGAGCGCTTCGCGTGCACGGCACTTTGCGTTACATCTCGAAACCCCGGCACCTGTACACGCAGGTCTATCGCATAGTCGCGCAGTTCCTCGTCCGTCAGGTTGTCCAACACCCACTTCCAGATTTTCTTGCTCATGGGTACCCCGCTCTCGTGAATTGCCCACACATTGTCCTCACTACAAGGAGGCCATAGGAGCATTCTAGCAAGGTCGCGCCCAATCCGCCAATACGTCCAGAAAATACACCATCCGACATCCACGCGACGTCGTCTTCTCGCGCCGTCCGCTCTTGCACTCAGCGGGCGCACGGCGCTATACTGGGCGCACCATACGGGGAAGATCGGAGCGTGCGTGAGGGTGCGTGAGGGTGACGATCAATTTTCATTTGAGATGGATACGCGCATCGTTTTTGGACGGGGCGCCAGCGATACGCTCGGATTACACCTGTCCGAGGCGGCGATCCCACGGCGCCTGTTCATCGTGACGGATCCGGGCGTCCTCGTAGCCGGCCTGGTTGGACCGGTCGTCGCGCAGCTTGCGAGCAGCGGTCTGGACACTGAGGTCTTTTCGCAAGTGGCGCAAAATCCACGGGACACAGACTGCCTGCTCGGCGTTCAAGCCTACCGTGAATTTGCGGCCCAGGCCGTTCTCGCGATCGGTGGCGGCAGCGCTATGGACACGGCGAAAACCATCGCCCTCTTGGCCGCAACGGATGGCACCCCCGCCGACCTCGTCGACGGCAAGCGCCCGTACAAGCGACCGGCTCCTATCGTCTGCATGCCCACGACCGCTGGCACAGGCTCCGAAGTGACCCGGTCGGCCGTGATTACGGAGGTCAGCACGCACAGAAAGATGACGTTGAAGCACGCATGGCTGCGCCCTCGCCTCGCCATCCTCGACCCCCTGCTGACCCTCAGTGTTCCGCGCCACGTCACGGCCACGACTGGTGTCGACGCACTCGTGCACGCCATAGAGGGGTCCACATGCACAAAATCCACGCCGATCGCCCGGGCCTTTGGCGATCAGGCCATGCGGCTTATCCTTTCCTCACTCGAACGCGCCGTGGCTGACGGTTCCGACCTCGATGCCCGCAGCCGAATGCTGGAGGGAAGCCTGCTGGCGGGCCTGTGCTTCGGCGCAACC
>JAPNUJ010000150.1:3224-3815 GCA_026627155.1 Bacillota bacterium
GGGTCGCAAACGCCGTATTTCTTCCGGTGGTCATGCGGTACAACGCACAGGGCGAGGAATCCACACATGCGCATCTGTCCCGCGTCATGGGATTCGCCGGCTCCGAACACAGCGACGAACGAGCCGTCGCTCGCCTGATTGAAGGCATAGCGGCTTGGACGGCCCGACTCGGGATCCCGACGTTGCGCGACCTGCCCGGCGTCACGCCGAGCGACTTCGACCGTCTGGCACAACTCGCATGGGAGAACGGATCGACCCCAAGCAACATCCGCCCTGTCGACTTCAGCGCGTACAGGCGTCTACTCGTCGAAGCGTACGCCGAGTGAGGGGCCATTGATATTGATGCGCTGCACAGGGCAGTGGTGAGCCGCTCATCATCCAGACCGTTTGTTTATTTCAGGCCCCTTGTATCGGACGAGGAATGCGAATATGTCTATGGCTTCATTGACGGCCGCCAATATATACCCCTTGCAATATACCGCATGGGGTATATACTAAAGGCAGTCCACGTTCACACGCGACGGGCTTCAGCCATTCTGCACCCACCCACTGAGGAGTGACCCATTCGATGAATTACGGATTGATCGTCAT
>JAPNUJ010000151.1 GCA_026627155.1 Bacillota bacterium
TGTTCAAAACAATCGTAAACATATCCATCCAGACCACGAACCGTACGGTCCGGGCCGATGTGCGTCGTCTCAGTACCGATCGAATCGGAAGATATACGACCCAGACAGCAATGGACACCAGCATCTCGACGTGGAAGGGGAGCGCATAGGTCGCATGCCACGCCATAAAGGCCGTGCCCACGCAGAGAATCAAAAACACCCAACGTGCATCGTCGGCGAAAATCAACGGGTCCGCCTGATATCGCGAAAGAATAGCCGTTATAGATCGGGGCCGTTGGACCACGCAAGCACCCACTTTGCGGTACAGAGTTATAATGTGAATCCACCCGAAGAGCACAATCTATCTAGACTCAAAGATAATCATGTCAAGTGGGGACCCTTAGTCCCGTAGTTAGTCACCCCTTCCTTCAAATGTGATCCGCATCCACGACCACCCGCTCACGGACTTGCCGCCGCGCCATAAAGGCAGGGAGTAAGACGAGTGCGAGACACAGCACGCCGATCGCGGTGTCCACCCAGAAGGCGCCATCCAGACCCGCAATGAAGACGGACTGCGGCACACGACCGAGTTCTCCGCCCATCTTGCCTCCCCCCACCACCGCGATTCCCGTGGCCAACGACAACGCGGCCGCCGTCACGCCGAGCGATCGGCCGAAGTTTCGTTCGGACGCGATCAGTCCGCCGACGACGCCGACCAGCGAAGGGTCAGCCCGGGAGAAAATCTCCGTGTTATTTGGCGAACTGAAGAATCCCGCTGCCGCCCCCTGCAACGCCAGCGCAACGATGATGGCGACCACTGGGGTCTTCCCGTCAAATGTCGCCATCCAGGCATCGCCCACGATAAACAGCGTGGCCCCAAGCACGGCGGGCTTGACCGATCCCATCCGATCAGCCAGGTAGCCACCGAGTGGCGAAACCACCAGCATCGTAATCGCCAGCGGCATCATCAACAGACCAATCTGCAGCGCCTGCAGATGCAGGACGTGACCAAAATAGAGGGGCATCAAAAACGCCGGAAACAGCATCAACATCCAGTACAGCAGTCCCGCGCCCATCGCCATGGAAAAGAGAGGCCGTCGAAACACAGTCAAGGTGACGAGCGGTTCCGGAGCGCGCGACTCTTGCACGATAAACCACGCCAGCGATCCCGCAGCCACGATTGTCAACGCAAGGTCCCGCCACAGCACAATCTGCCCGGACAAGTCCGCGAACAGCGTCAAGAAGGCGACGACAAAGACCGCAAACAGCAACCCGCCAAGCCAATCAAAGCGGCTGGTGAGCGGCTTGCCTGGAAAGACCGGGACAAAGCGCCACGTGCCGAAGATCGCCCAAAGGCCCACGGGTACGTTGACATAGAAGATACTCGGCCACCCGAACGCCGCGATCAAGAGGCCGCCGAGAATCGGCCCCATCAGCGTGCCGCCCGCCACCACACTGCCAATCATGCCAAGCGCTCGTCCGCGCATGTTTTCCGGGAACATCAGGGTGACGATCGACATGACGTTCGCCTGCATGATCGCGCCGCCCACCCCTTGCAAGCCGCGCGCCGCGACCAATTCGACAAAGTTGGCCGAGATGCCGCACAACGCGGACCCCACGACAAAGATCGTCAAGCCCGTCACAAATACCCGCCGGCGCCCCAGTACATCGGCCAACTTGGCCATCACCGGTAAAATGGCCGTGATCACCAGCAGATACATCGTCACCGTCCATTGCAGCGACGCGACCGAAAGATGGAACTGGCGCGACAGCGTCGGCAACGCGACGTTGACAATGCTGCTGTCGAGATTGACCATAAACGTGGACGCCGTCACCGCCGTGAATGCAATCCAAAGTTGTCGTGGCGTCACTGATCTCGTCCCCCAAACGCCGTCCTTGCGGCATATCCACTCATATCACACAAGTAATTGGCGGAGCCGACTCCATTTTGCACTGTCTGTGGCCACGTTGCCGCGACGAGGAGTCGCGCAACCTTCAAGACCCCATTATACCCTCTTTGACGCGTGCAGGATTTCGCGGGTCTGAGGCGAACTGTGGTGATGTTGCGACAACTCGTCGTGCTGGTGGTGCTGCGTGTCGCCCTCCTATATGTTTCTCGGTGCGGTGTCTCCGTGTGCTGTCTCTCTGTGGTATTGTAGAAGGATACGATAGCGAGGAGCCGATCTCATGTCCGTCGTGTCACTTACGAGTTGGAGCCTCCATCGCAGCCTGGGTCCCCTGCAGATGATCGACTGGGATGCCGCACAGAATCAACACGTCCTCAGTGAGACGCAGCAACCCAGTCACCTGACGCTCTTGCAGTTGCCGGGGCGAGCCGCAGAACGCGGCATCGCCGGACTCGACATCTGCCACTTTCACCTGCCCGAAACCAGTCCTGATTATCTCACTCGCTTGCGCGATGCCTTTTCCGCATCAGGCGTCCTGTTCAACACGTTGCTGCTCGACTACGGGGACATCAGTTCAGCGGATGACACGCGACGCGCTGCCGACCTGACGTTGTCGGAAACCTGGATCGACATCGCCCAAGCGGCGGGCGCGAAGTGCATCCGCATCGTCGCGGGCGATTCGAAGCCGACGGACGCGGAGGCATTGGCCCGCAGCGCAACAGGGCTTCGCCAGTTGATCGAGTACGCACGGCCGCGCGGCGTCCGAGTCATCACGGAGAACTTCCGCGCACTGACCTCGACTGCGGAGAATTGCCTGGCCCTGTATCGCGAGTTCCATGGCGACTTGGGGATGATCGCAGACTTTGGCAACTTTCGTTCTCCATCAAAGTACTCCGAGTTGGCGCAGATTCTCCCAATCGCCGACGCCGTCCACGCCAAGGCGCACTACGACGATGCGGGCCTGCCGGACGAGCCGGAGTTGCGCCAGTGCCTCGAATTGCTGCAACCCGCGTCATTTGATGGGCCGGTGACGATTGTCTACGACGGCCCGGGTGACGAGTGGCTCGGCATCGCGCGGGTCCAGGCCATCGTTCGCGAGTATTTGTAGGCCGTCGCCCGTGAAGGAAAGGGATGCCTGGAAGAGCGGTCCTCTCCTTCTCTTTGTAGGGTCGCGTGGCGTTTATAGGGGCGACTCGAGGTACGCCTTGTTACGCAGGATGGCGGGGTCCGAGGGGCGGTATTGACGCGCAATCTCGTTATGTTCCCATGCCAACTGACGATCTCCGAGACGGTCGAAGCATACGCACAGCTGCAAATGCGGGAGCCACGTCCAGCAAGGGTGATCAATCAGACCACAACGAAGCTCGGCCGACTCCAACGGCTCGAGTTTCGTTGCGGTTTCATACCAAAAGGCCGCTTGCCTCCACTGCTGCCTTTGCAAGAATGCATAACCAAGACGACAACAAAATTCTGCGCGTGGAGTGTCGTACGCGAACGACTTGAGCGCCCAGGTCACCGCTCTCTCGCCGTCTCCCACCGCCGCGTAACTGTCGGCCAACCGCGCGCACACCGCGATAGCATCTTCGATTTGCGTAGAATTGGCGTCGAGCGACGCAACGAATTGAAGGTAATACTGAATGGCCTGCTCATACTCCCCATGGTCGTACCATTCGTTCGCAAAGTAGAAGCAGTCGTGCGGTGTGAACACACGTCCCGCCTTCATCAGCGCCGTATAAATACCGAGATTCCGCTCGCCATGATGCCGCACCGGGAGGTGTGTGACGGCTGCACGACTACGAAGTTGCCGCCCGGCGACCACCAGATACTCATGCACCGGCCCCACCCAGCGAAACATCCGCTCTCGCCTGAGCAATCGGTCGCGACGAATCGAGCAGACCGTCT
>JAPNUJ010000152.1 GCA_026627155.1 Bacillota bacterium
CCGCCGCATCTCCACAGGATAGCGGTAAAACGTCGCGAGCTCTGTCCAGTTCTCTCGCCACGTGCGCACAGATAGAGGATATTTCTTACCCCATTCCTGCTCAAACCGATCCAGTTCCAGGAGCGCCGCCTCTTCTGTCGGCGCCTTGTACACCGGCTTCAGCGACGCGGTGACCGCTTTGTAATCCTTGTAGGAGACGTACTTCAACGTGTTGCGGATCTGGTGAACGATGCATTTTTGTACGTCCGCCTTTGGGTAGCAGGACGCAATCGCTTCTGTGAACCCACGCAGATTGTCCGTTGATACGACCAGGATATCCTGCACGCCGCGACTCTTGAGATCGGTTAAGACACTGAGCCAGAACTTCGCCGATTCATTCTCGCCGATCCACATCCCCAGCACGTCTTTCTGTCCGTCGAGATCGATGCCGACGACCATGTAGGCAGCCTTGCTTTGTACGTGCCCATCTTCGCGTACTTTGTAATGAATCGCATCGAGAAACACGATCGAGTACATCGTCTGCAAAGGGCGGTTCTGCCACTCCTGAACGCGTGGCAACAGCCTGTCCGTCAAATTTGAGACAAGGGTGGGCGAGATGTCGACACCGTAGATCTGGTGCAGATGAGCTCCTATATCGCGCGTACTTACACCGCGCGCATACAGGGCGATCACCTGGTCTTCAATGCTAGGCATGCGTCTTTGGTGCTTCTTGACGATGAGGGGGTCAAACTCACTTTGCCGATCTCGTGGGAGGGCGACGGTGAAGTCACCCAGCTCCGATGTCACGACTTTCTCCTTAGAGTGACCGTTTCGACTGTTCTCGGTATCTTTGTTTTTCGTATCATGTTTGGCGTAGCCAAGGTGTGTGTCCATCTCTGCCTCAAGCATCTCTTGCACGGTGCTCGCGAAGAGGTCTTTGATCATCGACTGCACGTCGTTCAGGTCCTTCAGGTTGCCTTCCTTGATGTACGCGCGAATCTGTTCTTTGGATACAAGTTCCATTCTGCAGTAGCCTCCCTGTAATCTCCCTTTCGGGGTATCGGGAGTTTACACAAAACATTTTACATCCTCCCGGGATTGAAACCGGGTGGCCAGACGTGCTGTGAACTGGGGCCTATACAGCCTCGCGCATCGCGAAATCGTTGACTACCGCAACAACACCCTAGATCCTGTTGGCCGCCGCCACAGCAATCTCAAGTGAAGCGGCATCTCCCTCCGACAGATTCACCTCATTTCTCCCTGATACGATTTCCATTCGACTTTAGCCGACCAATCTCCTTCTTGGTTCGCCAGACGTTGTCCAACATCTGGCCGCGGCCGTTAATGCAGGTGCGCACGCCTTGTCCCAACAGCAGTCGCGCGACCCGGGAACGCCGCCAGTTTAGCGCAGGTCTCATCGCCCGAATGCGCAACATGCAGTTTATGTAAATTCGAAAAACGGCGATATAATGCGAAAATCGCAGCAAATCGAAGATCGTTGCCTTCAAACATCGAGATCGAAGGATAAAAACGGCCAAAATGGTGATTGGGTGTTCATGCTGCCCCGTGCTATGCTTTGCCCGCAGCAAGACGGATCACATGTCATTGCTTTCGACGAATCAGAAAGCGGGTGTTGGAGAATGAGGTTTATCGTCTTTGTCGAAGACCACAAAGAGGCGCTCACAATGCTTCCCCATGCAAATCGCGGACGCCGGCCTACAGCCAACGCCTACGAGGCAGACGCGGTGATCCGGGACGGCCGAGAAACAGAGGATCTGCGCAATGCCATTGATACGTTCGTGATGGTGGGAGCGGGAAAGCACCTCGCCATCTTCTGCGGAACACCCGCCGGGAAGGACGAGAACGGCAAGCCCCTGTTCCTGCCGCAGTCAATTGAAAGCCTCGACAGCTATGAGGACATACTCAAGCACCGCAACGGTGGAGAAACGGTAGTACAGGTCCGCAACAACTCTCAAGCCCGATCGGCAAAGAAGGCACTCGGCGCACGGTTCATCCAACGGGATGAGGCCTCATTGCACCGGAATTCCGACCCGGTTCGGTTTCACCACACGCATGACGTGTACGTGCACGCCGATTCGCGTGTCGGTGCGCACGCATCGCCGCCGGTGATCGTCAACAACTATCCGGACGCAGGCTGGGCGACGTCATCAAAAAGAAAGCGACACCCCGTACGCCGCACCCTGATCGCCGCTTGCCTAGGCGCAGCGTGTGCGATCGCAGCAGAAATTGCAATTTCGTCGCAGCCGACGTCGGTCACATACCACCCGACGGCGGCGCAGCTTGGAAACACGCAGTCCGATCTGCCCGGCCCTCTCGTACCGTCGACCGTACCGGGGGCGAAGCCGGTACCGCAGGCGTACCACGGCTCCGCGGTCGTGACCGCCACCCGTCTTAGGGTGATACCGCTGGGTCTGGTTCATCGCGGATCCAATCAGCTTGTATGGCGGTTTCGCATGCCGCAGGCCGCGACGCTCGAAGAGTGGGCCGCGGGGACGGAGCTGCCCACGCACCTGCAGGGATTGAAGGAGTTGGGTTCGAAGCGAACGATCACGTTAACAACATGGGGTATGGGCCCGCTCGCTTGGGACACGGAGTGGATACGAGCCGGTTATCGGGAGGGCAATGGTCAGACCGTTTACGGCCCCTGGACGACCGTATCCGCTCAAACCTACCAAATGTGGTCCGTGATCCACGGCTGGGCCATCGAGGATGTGGTCAAGATCCACGAGTTTCGCACGCGTCTCGATCGGTTCCTTGGCAAGTGGGAGTGGGAGAGCAGCGGCGTGCTCTTGCCAAACGGCGAGATCCTAACGGATGATCACTGCGTCATGAATGGGGGTTATTTCGCCTACCGTCTGCAATACGGAACGTGGCGCGACGCGACCGTGGCCGTGCAAGATCACTCGGTTGACCTGGCGCTGATGCAGCCTGACGCACTGCCGACCGAAGATGTGACATATTTGCAGGGAGCGGCATTGCATCCACCCCGCATCGGCCAGCCCGTCGCCGATATTGGATTCGGACTCAACCTATCGCTGTCGAGTTTCGGACGTCAGCCGCCGGGTATCGTCAAGGCGCTGGACATATCGGCATCCGTGACGGACTACGGCACACTGCGCCACATGACGGCCGCGACGGTCAGCGCATTTGCAGGCGACAGCGGGAGCCCTATCCTCAACCACTGGGGCGAGATCATCGGACTGGACGAAAGCGGACCGCAAAGCGCACTGGGCAATGACCCGTTTTTCAATGACGGATCGGAGGACTACGCCGTGAGTCTGTCGACGATTGACCGCTTCCTGATCGATCACACTGCGCAAAGTGCGCAGTACTGGGCAAACAACGGTTTTTGACGCGGCGAATCAAGATGAAGACGGCCGTGCCGGTTGGTGCGCTTCGCGCGAACCGGCACGATCAAGATCGTGGAACCCTGTTCCCGCACCCGTCCCTCTGTTCGTACGCAGATCAAGTCCGAAATGTGGTGTAAATTTGTCCCTCGGTAGAGCTGGCGTTATGTCAACGGATCAGGGTGACCTTGGATCTTTCTGGAGCCAGTTTCGGCTGCTCCTCACGCCACCTCAAGTAGTCCCCCACGTCGAGGGACGGGGTGGCACGTCTACATGATGTCACCCAGTGCGTCCACTGAATTTACACCAATTATACGGACTCAACTGAGCGATTGGCCAGCAGCTACGATATGTGATGAGAGACCTGAAGGCGATTGACCACTTGGCTACACGAACGCCGCTGACGGTGCTGAGTCGCCAGCAATACAAGAACC
>JAPNUJ010000153.1:0-3403 GCA_026627155.1 Bacillota bacterium
GATCGTTACTCGTTGTCCGGATAAACCAAGTCCGTATCAGGAGGCGCGTACCCAAGGTTGCGCGCCAGCGAGACAATCTGTCCTTTGTGATGAAACTCGTGCGTCATCGTATGGGTCATCAGCCAGAGTGGCGACAGACCAATCGGGCCTTCAGACTCGTTATGAATCAGCTCCGTAGAGCGGGTTCCGAACGCGTTCAGGAACTCCTCCACCACCTCGTCGGATAGCGAAAACCAGCGGCGAAGCATCGCCACGTCGGTAGAGCGGGTTTCCTCTTCCGTCGGATATTCCGGTTTGGATCGAATGCCCGCGAATCCAACCAGCCAGTGCATATAGCACCCCGCCACGTGCAGGTGAGTACGGGCGATGGTGCCGAACCCGAAGCCGGGCACCTCAGTATGCAGGGCGGCAACTGGCACGCTCTCCAAGAAGGCAAACAGACTTTGTCGCGTTTTGCGAACCAAATCATACTGCCCCACCAAAAGCTCACTCATCTCTTCGTACCCCTCCCAAAATCCGGTCTACGCATTCCGGCCCAATCGCCCGATGCAGTAATCTTCACTCACTTTTATGCCTGACTGAATATCCTGCGAACTAACGTCGAAAAGGTACCACACATAGTCCGTGGAGACACCCAGGATGCCTATCTGACGCAACCTTGCCATTCGCCCAGGCATGGTAGGCAAGCAGTTGCTCGCAGTTGGTCATAGGTCGCGCTCCTTAGAACCTGTGCGCAGATAAAACGCTGGGGGTTCCTTGCCCAGAATCCGAAGATACACGTACCCTTGGCCGCGATGATGAATCTCGTTTTCCAGCGCATAGGTCATCCACTCGATGCCGCCGCCTTCCGGATGTCCTGGAAATGGCGTTGGTCGGGGTCTGGTCAGAGATTCGATGGAAATCGTCGGCCACAGCCGTCGCGTCTCCTCCCGAATCCCGGCGCCGAACGCCATCGCTTCTTCGATCGGACACGTGTCATAAGACTCCGGCAGAAACTCCCACCGCCAATCTTCCGTGGCGAATCCACGCGCATACACCTGTTCCATGCTCCAGATCTCGAGTAGGAGTTGACGAAAAGACCGCATCCCGAGAACAGGCTTTTCATCAACGGCCCCGGCAGCGACGAATGCCTGAGCCACGCGATCCGTCAGCCGACGATTGTCCTCCCACACGGTCCAATACCAATCTTTCCACTGTTCACTCATGCCGCACCTACCCCCTCCACTGCGTTCTTCTACTCTGACTGTAACATATAGGGAGATCGGCCGTCTCCACATCCCCAAATCCAATAGACCGATTTGCTTTGTATGCCATAACCCAAGGTTCCCCCCGGTGTTTATTGTCAACCTCAGCATATAGAACATATGTTCTTTTGTCAAGCGTCGTCTGTCAATCTCAAATCATCTGCGCCCGATCAGTATCGGACTAGGGTAGTGAACCCTGAACGTGTGTTGACGGGGCACATACAAGGGATCGCAAACGCGTCTTACTTAGCTACCCACAAAGGGAGTCAGCCAAGTGGTGGACAGGAGGGATTGCCGTTGGCGGCCGTGAGCTATGTTTGGGGGTGGGGTCGCGGTGATCATAACCCTGCCAAGTCGAGGCAGGTATCGGCGCATGACTAGCTCGCCTCGGCAGCAGGTCATTATCGAAGCGGCGTATCATCGCGGCGCGGATTCGAGGGATTCCGGGTTCTCGACAGTAGCCGACCCAGTAGCGATCAATCATGCAACACTACTGCATTACTTTCCCACGATTCAACACCTGGTGGAGGCCGTGGTCGGTTACTTGCTCGAGCAATTGCAGCAAGAAAGCAGCGAACATCAGCGTTCCTCCCCGTTCGCAGCGCTGTGTCAGGAATTTGATGACTTCCGGAAACGCCGAATTCACGAGCGCGCGTTTTTTGTCGTTCTAAGCGAACTGCAACTGCGCGCCTACCGAGATCCCGGGATTGCAAAAGCGCTGACTCCGATGTGTACCCAGTGGCGTTGGGACCTCGTCACAGGTGCCAGTCGAAGAGTTGGGTACCAAACAACCCTCTGCATGGTTGCACAGGGTTGCACGACAGCTTTACATGAGGGTTCGAATCGATTTTAACACTGGAGAAACTGTGTATGTGGCTCCGGCACGACACGGTAGATCGTGGTTTCGGGCGCGTGATGAACACGACAAGCACGGTATCCGCAGTGAGCCGGAGCCACTCGGATACGCAACGAGTACGGCGGCACTTCACAAGTTCACCAAGCTAGCGCGGGAGTCTGTACCACTTGCGCAGGGCGACGGCGCCCCACACCGTCTCGACAACACCGAACGGCCATGTTCCGGAAAGCCAGCCGTACGTGGCTGAACCGAAGCAAGCGAGTCCAAAGGCGAACGTATACCATCTGGACCGCTGCTCCACAGCGTAAAAAATCATCATGAGTGTCACAATGACTGCACCGAACAGCGTCAGCATCTACAGACCCTCCAGATCAAAGCATCGAAATCAGGTTCCCGGCATCCGACAACCCTCCGGCTTGCGAATCAGATGACCGACTGCACTCTTTCGCGTCATGCTAGTGAGTGAACTTTTCTCTGATCCGACGGGCCGCTTCAACCATAGTTCGCAGCGCGGCAACCGTTTCGCTTTCTCCACGCGTCTTCAAACCGCAGTCAGGGTTCACCCAAACCTGCGAGACGTCCAGCTTTTCGCAGAGCCATGTCCGATCGCATGGCTCGTCCAACCCCTGGCTCGTCTGTCTTAGAGTCCACAACAATTCTTGTACTTCTTGCCGCTCCCACAGGGGCATGGATCATTGCGCCCGACCGAAACAGACTACACGCTCGGTTGGTTCCTCGCTATCTCCTTGCTCACCTTCCGAAAATAACACCTGCCAGTTTTTTAATTTTTTCATCGCGACGTCGGAACGTCTCGAGATCTTTGTGGACGTGCTTCATGTAAGCGCGATGAATGCCCTTAGTATCTTGATTTGAACGCAGTTTTGGGCTCCGGTCGTCTTGAACGTAAGCGCACTTATACGCACGATGGACCTGCGCGATTACGATGCGCTACCCTCTTTTTCTATGGTGCGCAGGACTTGGCGAAATGCTTCGATCGGCTGTGCACCAACGACCCTGTAGCGCCCATTGATGATGCAAGTCGGCGTCCCAGACACGCCACACTGTGCACCCTCGTCTTGTCCCTTGTGCAGCGCTTCTTCATAGCGCTGCACAGTCAGGGCCTCGTCCAGAGATTCTCTGGGTAACCCCACTGATTCGCCAATCGACAACAGAATTTCACGATCACCGATGTCCCTGCCCTCCGTAAAGTACGCGTGAAACACGGCATTGTGAAACGCGTGAAACTTTCCCTGTTCCCGCGCGAACTCCGACGCCTCCAAAGCCAAACGCGAATTCGAGAGGC
>JAPNUJ010000153.1:3421-3722 GCA_026627155.1 Bacillota bacterium
ACGTCATGGTCCAACCTCTCCTCACATCCCAAAATGTATGGCATCGCCATCTACGACTCGAGGCTGAAGCGAGAAGCGTTCGACGGGTCAAGCCACGGACTAGAACGAGATCACTTGGTAACCTTGCGCAACGAGCTGGACGATGTCTTCACCGACGTATTTTAAAGGGACATTCCCCTTTCTCAATTCGTCAGCGATATCCTTTCTTTCGGCATGAGCCTGACACGCCAAGACCAAGGCGCCGGATTCGATGAGAGCCGTGGCCTTTTGCGCATAGGTTGGATTGGTCAGCAACTCTACC
>JAPNUJ010000154.1 GCA_026627155.1 Bacillota bacterium
GACTGCGCAGAAGCCTCCCGTGTCGCCTGCGGACGCGAACGTCGTTTGGCCTTGCGCGGCGGCCTCTGCAAAGATTTCGTCATCGATGACCATGGATCCATCCAGGTAGGCATCGAATTCGCATTCGCCAAATGACGCACTTCCTGCCTTGGCGACGTCTTGTGAGGCAAAGGCATTGAACTCTCGCGCAATGTCCGAATCTGTGAGTGACGTCGTGTCGTACACGTAGAGATGGGCTACGGTGCCGGCCATGCCGGTCGAGTACTGCGTGTCGAGATCCCACTCGTCCGCCCCGGATGTATCCGGGCTTGCAATGCCGACTGGCACGACGGTCAAGGGCACCTGAGGCAGGTCGTTGGCCGTCTCCTCAGTGCGTAGATCATCGACGACCTGAGTCAAATCGCCCTCTGCGAAAATGGCGATGTTGGTACCAGAGGCAGCAGGCGTGTTGCCGACATCATAGGCCTGCCAGAATCCCTGAGGGTTGTAACTCGCCGGATAGTTGGGCAAGCTCGATGTACTGACACTCTTGAATGCGAGGGGCAGGGACATGCGCGCAGCATTGTTCAGCCCAAGCACGCCTGCTACCACACCTTGCAATGAGGAGGGCACTTCGGCGGGGGTCACGTTGGCGTAGACCGTTTGTCCCGCTTGTGAGAACTGATCCAGTTGCGTGTTGAAGGCTGTGTCAATTTGAGACGCTGATCCGTCGGCGGTGATCAACAGGTTATTGGACGATACCGAGATGTCGGAGAGACCTGCCTGGCTCAGATAGTCGGTGACAGACTGGACCTGAGCGTCCGTGGGGCCGTATGTCGCGGTAAATTCACTTGGTGTCAGGGAGTCACCAAACGTCGATGTGCCCGGTGTGCTGATGGACTGGATGTATTGGCGTAAGGCGTCCGGATGATTGAGGGAGAGTCCGACCACAATCTGGAGCGGAGTGTCTGCGGGCAGAGTGCCCAGATTTGTGGCGTCGGCCAATGTGGTGGCTTGGGTGTTGGTCGCCGACCACGTGGTCGTAGTAGCTGCGGCAAAGGCAACGGGCGAGGTGGCGAGCAGCGCCAGGGGGGAGGCGAGAAGCACGGATCCTGCGGCGATGTGCAAGTATTTCCTCAACAAGTGGATACCCCTCCTTGATTGGCTGTGCGTGCACAGCGAAGAGTAAGCTTGACAAAGGAAGCATTCGTGCAGATGGATGGATTTGTGGCGGTCTTGTGTCGCGGGATTGCCAAACGGCCAAGTCGATGGCAACGGGACTGCGCCCAAGGTCATCGATTTGGTCGTTGGCATCGCGGTTTACGTCTCTTTAGGAAAGATGGGCTCAGGCGCCTGTTCCTGCACGCCAATCGCTGGAGACGCTGTCTCGCTCGGCGATGGCTTCGGCCCGCGCCTTGCGTTTCATTTGAATGCGGCATAACACGATGCTGATCTCATACAGGGCCATCATGGGCGTTGCCACGCTCAAATGGGAGATAAGCTCCGGCGGACTGATTAAGGAAGCGGCGATAACGATGGCAAGGTAAGCGTGCTTGCGTAACTTTGAGAGACGAGCTGGTGTAACCACGCCGATTTGTGTCAGAAACAACAGCACGATCGGCATTTCGAAGATCAGTCCGAACGGGAGAATCAAATTGGTCAAAAACGAAAAGTAGTTTTGCGCGGTGATCACGAGTACAAATTGCTCCGAAGCCAGTGTCAGCAAAAAGTGCAGCAGAATCGGAAAGATCACGAAGTAGGAAAATGCCACACCGCCCAGGAACATCAGGGCAATGAACGGAAGCATGCTAAGGGCCAGACGGCTTTCGCGAGGCGATAACCCGGGACTGACGAACCGCCAGATCTGAAACAGCAGAAAGGGCAGTGAGAGTCCGAGTGCCGTCAGCCCTGCTATCATAAAGTAGATCTGAATCACGTCGCCGGGTCCAAGCACGGCCAGGTGAATATGGCCCAGCGGAGCCGTCAAGATGTGCAGGATTTTCCCGACAAAAGCCAGGGCCAGGGCGAACATCAACCCAAAGAAGATGAGGCTGACGATCAGCCGCTTCCGCAAGTCGGTGAGGTGCTCAATGATCGTCCACTCTTGAATCATCATGGATCACACCTTGTCTGCAGCAGAATCGGACGACGGCGCGGTCGCCGTGAGAACAGTGTCGGAAGGAGCCGCAGCGGACGAGGTGGCCAAAACGGTAGCGGCGCTGTCGTCATCGCCCATGATGCCTTTGGTGGCGGACTTGAACTCGCGCAACGTCTTGCCCATCGACTTGCCAAGTTCCGGGAGGCGCTTCGGACCGAACACGATCAGGGCAAACAGAATAATCAGGATGACGCCAGGCATGCCAATGTTGGATAACATCGAAAATCACTCCTCAGGTTTGGTGGTGGGAGTGGCGCAGATGGCCACTCCCTGTTGCTGTCAAAGACTTGTTACTCAAGCACTCGGGTTGCGTACGCCGGAGACGGCAGCTTGGATTTGTGCCGGTGTCGGCATGGCGAACGGCCCTTCCATCTTGGGACCCTTCGAAAGGAAGGGGACCAGCGCGGTCGCCACCTTGGCGACGGTCGAGCCGCTCGGAGGCGCTTGCTCGAGTGTAAGGTTGTTCGGTACGCTCTTGTTGAGAATCACCCGACCAAGAACGCGATGCTCTGCTTCGATTCCCATGATCTGACCGGCCAGAACCGCAAGGTCATTGCGGCCGTCGGTGGCGAACTGATAGATCCCTGCAAGGTAGGCTTCGATGAAGGCGGTCTCCAACGCTTCGAGCACGGCGACAAACGTCTCGTCACTGCCGAACGTTCCGACAGGGAAGTAGAATTTCGGAAATTCGCCTGCAACCGAGACGGCGCCCGCTTTGGTCAAGAGTTCAACATGGTAGTACTCTTCGTCGAGAGCGGCACGAACGTAAGGCTGGTTACTTTGGTTGTTCGTCATAGGAAGCGTTCCGGAGTATTGCAGGGCCGTATAGTAGAACGTGGTCGCCAACTGCTCGGCCGTCACTGCGTAGTTGATGATCTCGGTCGTTGATTCGCCGGTTGCGGCAAATGCGGGTACCGTCCCGAGGATCGGTTCTGCCAGACCGCCTAGCGTTACAGCGGCACCCATGATACCAGCCTTCTTCAGAAAGTCCCTGCGCGTTGTTGACGTTGCCACTCTGATCACCCCTGTGCCAAATTGTTGTTACGCACAGAGATACGACGATCCCCGAGTGCTGGATCACTCGGGCGGAGAATTTGTTTGCGAGATTGCCAGAGAGCGGGGTGACGGCGATCTCGCGGCACCCGTGGTATGATAGTGGAATTCGATGGAGTTGAGAGGGTTTGCAGGGGAGGGTCTTCATGTTTCAAAAGACGGTCACCGACGAAGTGGGATTGAGGTTGCTACAACGCGTTGAT
>JAPNUJ010000155.1 GCA_026627155.1 Bacillota bacterium
TTATCGCGGGCGCAGTGGGCCTTGGAGCCGCGATCGACTACCTGCGGGAGTACGGCATGGACAACGTGCACGCAATCGATCACGACCTTACGCGGTATGCCATGGAACGGCTCGCGGCGATTGAAGACGTCGTGATCTACGGTCCGACCGGTGAGCGGGGTGGACTTGTCACGTTTAACGTGGGCACGGTGCACCCGCACGATGTGGCGACGGTCCTCGACTCTGAAGGGATCGCCATTCGGGCGGGCCATCACTGCGCGCAACCGCTCATGCGCTGGCTCGGTGTCGGGTCCACTGCGCGGGCGAGCTTTTATCTGTACAACACGGAAGACGACGTGGACGCACTCGCGTCTGCGCTGGTCCGGACAAAGGAGTTCTTCGGCCATGCAATTGGATGATCTGTATCGACAGGTGATCATGGATCATTACTCGCATCCGCGCAATAAAGGCAGTCTGTCAGACGGCGCTCTCACGGTGGAGTTGAAGAACCCCACCTGTGGGGACGAGATCACGCTGCAACTGCTCGTGGACGAAGGAATGGTGCGCGACATTCGCTTCGAAGGCACGGGGTGTTCGATCAGTATGGCGTCCGCTTCGATGATGTCGGAGGCCGTCAAAGGTCTTCCTGTGGCTGATGCCTTGCAAATCTCCCAGGAGTTTCGCAAGCTGATGAAGGGCGAAGAAACCGATCCGGACCTGCTCGGCGACCTCGAGTCGCTCGGGGGCGTATCGAAGTTCCCGGCGCGCATCAAGTGTGCCACGCTGGCTTGGAATGCACTCGAACGCACGGCTGATCAAGCCGTCGCACAACCGAAAGGGTGATCGTGATGACGACGCAACCAGTAGGTCCGGAACTTGAAGAGTATCAGTATGGGTTTATTGACAAGGACGTATCCGTTGTTCGCTTCGCCAAGGGCATTAACCGCAAAGTGGTCGAGGAGATCTCGACGATGAAGAGTGAGCCAGGTTGGATGACCGATTTTCGACTGCGGTCTCTGGAGATCTTTGAGCAAAAGGCGATGCCGAACTGGGGTGGCGACCTCGGCGACTTGAATTTTGACGACATCACTTATTACGTCAAGCCGTCCGAGCGACAGGGCAAGACGTGGGACGAGGTGCCGGAGGAGATCAAGAATACCTTTGATCGCCTCGGTATCCCGGAAGCGGAGCGCAAGTTCCTGGCCGGCGTGTCCGCGCAGTATGAGTCGGAAGTCGTCTACCACTCGATGCAAAAGGAACTGAGTGACCTTGGCGTACTGTTCACGGACACTGACTCGGCATTGCGGGACCACCCGGAGATTTTCAAGCAGTACTTTGGCACCGTGATTCCACCGGAAGACAACAAGTTTGCCGCGCTGAACTCCGCAGTATGGAGTGGGGGCAGTTTCATCTACGTGCCCAAAGGCGTGCGATGCGAGGTGCCGTTGCAGGCGTATTTCCGGATTAACTCCGAAAACATGGGTCAATTCGAGCGCACGCTCATCATCGCCGATGAAGACAGTTTTGTTCATTACGTGGAGGGTTGCACAGCGCCGATCTACAGCACCAACTCACTGCACAGCGCGGTCGTCGAGATCATGGTCAAGGATCGTGCGCGTGCGCGATACACGACGATTCAAAACTGGGCGCCAAACATCTACAACCTCGTTACGAAACGCGCCGTTGCGCATGCTGATGCAACGATGGAATGGATCGACGGCAACTTCGGGTCGAAGTTGACGATGAAGTACCCAGCCGTGTACATGGTCGGCCCGCGCGCCAAAGGGACGATCCTGTCGATCGCCGTGGCCGGGGCGGGGCAGCATCAGGATGCTGGCGCGAAAGTGGTTCACGCCGCACCGGATTGCACGTCGACCATCATCTCGAAATCGATCAGCAAGCATGGGGGCAAGGTGACGTATCGTGGACTGGCGCACTTCTCTCCCGAGGCGGAGCGCTCCAAGTCCAACATCAAATGCGACACGCTCATCCTGGATGATCTTTCGACCTCGGATACGATTCCGTATAACGAGATCCAGAACGAATCGGTGACGCTTGAGCACGAGGCGACCGTGTCGCGTGTCAGCGAGGAGCAGCTGTTCTATCTGATGAGTCGGGGCTTGGCCGAAGAGGAAGCGACGCGGATGATCGTCATGGGCTTCATCGAGCCGTTCACGAAAGAACTGCCGATGGAATACGCGGTGGAGATGAACCGACTCATCAAATTCGAGATGGAAGGTTCGATCGGCTGATGGCATCCATTCGCGTCAAGGCACTCGCCGACCTCGCTACAGGCGCCATGGCCCGCGTGGCGGTAGAAGAAGAGGATATCCTGCTCGTTCATCTCGAGGATGGCGTGTATGCGGTGAGCGACATCTGTTCCCATGCACGCGTCAGCCTCTCTGGTGGCTGGCTTGAAGGCGACGCGATCTGTTGCCCAAAGCACGGCGGCAAATTCGACGCGCGAACGGGCTGTGCGATCGCGTTTCCTGCCTTTACAAATCTGCGCAAGTTTCCGGCTAGTGTCCGCGATGGACAGATCTACGTCGAGGTGGATGAGTGAGTGATACAGTCCCGTCGCCGGATTGGAACAGGTGTGCGACAACGGCAGTCTCCGGGAGGTATGGAGATGAAGGTGTCTAAGCGGACAGAGTATGGCCTGCGCGCGCTCGTCAGCTTGGCCGAGCACGGCGGTGCGGAGTTCCCGGTTTCCCTCCGCGAGATCGCGACGATGGAGGAGATTCCGGAGGCATTTCTCGATCAGATCTTCAGCTCCTTGCGCCGGGAGGGGCTGGTGAACAGCGTGCGTGGGGCCAGCGGCGGCTTTCAGCTGGCGCATGCCCCGGCTGACATCCGCATGGGCCAGATTGTGAGGGTGCTCGAAGGGGGACTGGCGCCTATCGGATGCGTGAGTGAAGAGTTTGCGGATCCTGAGGACTTTTGCGCGCGGGCGTCGCACTGCCACACGCGCAGCGTCTGGGTCAAGCTCAACGCGTCGATCGAGCGGGCTCTTGATGACATCACCTTGGCGGATGTGATGGCAGAAGAGTTAACGCCCGGTGTGGTGTAACAGGTGTGAGCGCGCGGTGGTACAGGTGTCAGAGTGAAGTGGTGAAGAATAGCGGGGGATGGGTTCCTGGGGGATGATCGACCTCTCGAATCGCATCCCCCTTTCTTTTATAGAAACGGACGTGGAGATTGGCGCTGTCTGTCTTGCTCGTCCGTCCGGGGTGGACAAACGAGCGCTCGCTATAAACACTTACATGGTTTTTACACAGTTTTTACATTCGCAAAGCCCTTTCGATATGTTACCGTAATAGTCAGAAAGATAGTTGCCGACGTAAGTGAATGGATGCAGTGGCCGCGCACAGGAAGAGAGTTGACTTTTCGAAGCAACTCATTATGATATA
>JAPNUJ010000156.1 GCA_026627155.1 Bacillota bacterium
GATGCGCTGCTGTTGGCCGCCGCTGATCTCGTGTGGAAACGCGTAGAACTGATCGAGCGCCACGCCGACTTTCGCCATCAGCGACTCCGCCTTGCGCTTGCGCTCCGCCCCCGTTCCTATGTTGTGGACGAGGAGCGGTTCGATGATATTTTGACCGATCGTCTTGTTGGGAAATAGCGAGGCATAGGGATTCTGCGACACCGACTGGAGCTTGCGCCGCCAAGTGCGCAGCGCGCGCCCGGACAACTTCGTCATGTCCGCACCGGCGAAGTGAATCTCTCCACGCGTGGCGGGCAACAGCTTTTGTACCAGCTTGACGACGGTCGACTTGCCGCTGCCGCTCGCGCCAACCACCCCGAGGTGACGTCCGCGCTGCATCGAGAACGTCACCCGATCGACGGCTGTCACCGTTCCCTGACGCGTACGAAACTCCTTCGTCACATCGATCAGGGACAAGAGCGGCTCCGAACCCGAACCGGACCCCACACCCGAACCAGAACCCGTACTGCCTCTGCCGCGGTCACTCGCACCCACACCCGTTGTCATGCGCTGACACCGCCTGTCTGCTGTTCCGTGAGAAAGCACGCGACCTCGTGCCGTTCCCCCACCCGTTGCAGCTGGGGCTGCTCGACGCGACAGCGCGCAAAGCAGTGCGGGCAGCGGTCCGCGAACAGACACCCGTCCGGCAGCGGCGCCCGCAGGTTCAGGGGCGACCCGCCGATCGGCGTCGGGAGCGTCTGCGGCCCCTTGACGCGCGGCGTGCAAGCGATCAATCCGCGCGTGTACGGGTGCTGACTGCTGTGCAAGAGCGACTTCGAAGGAAGCCGCTCAATCACTCGACCGCCATACATGACCACGATCGTGTCACACGTTTTGGCGGCCACGACAAGGTCGTGCGTCACGAGAATCAGCGACATGTCCCGCTCGCGCTTGAGATCGCCCAGCAGATCGAGGATCTGTGCCTGCACCGTGACATCGAGCGCCGTCGTCGGTTCATCGGCGATCAGAAGATCCGGCTGGCCCATCAGCGCCATCGCGATCATCACCCGCTGCAGCATGCCTCCGCTAAACTCGAACGGGTACTGGGCCACCCGCCGTTCCGGGCTGGGGATCCCGACCTGGCGCAACAACTCGACCGCCCGCATCCGCGCCTCTGCTTTGCTAGCCAGGCGATGAAAGAGCAGCGGCTCGATCATCTGCGCGCCAATCGTCTTCGTGGCGTTCAAATAGGCGTGTGGATCCTGAAAGATCATCGCCATCTTGCGACCCCGCAGGTGGCGAATCGCGCCTTCCGTCAGGTCAAGCAGCGACCGGTCCTCGAGCCGAATCTCGCCCCCTTCGTACTTGGCGTGCTTTGGCAACAGCCGCATGATCGCCTTGACCGTGACGCTCTTGCCGCTGCCACTCTCGCCGACGATTCCTAGCGACTGCCCCTTTTCGAGCGACAGCGATACGCCATTGACCGCGCGCGACACGCCACCGTCGCGATGAAACCGGATCACAAGCTCGTCGATGTCCAGAAACGCCACACCCATCAGTCCTCTTCTCGAGATCCCACCGCACGCAGTCGCGCGCCTTCCCCTCAGTGGTTGCCACGCGCGTCAAAGACATTGCGCAGCCCGTCGCCAAAAAACGTGAACGAAAGCAACGTGATGGCAAATGTGATGGCTGGGAAGATCAGCAGGTAGGGAAAGGAAAACATCGCTTGCTGGCCGTTGGAGATGAGCGCGCCCCAACTCGGCGTCGGCGGCTCCACGCCAAGACCCAACAGGCTGAGCGCCGACTCCACCATCATGTTGGCCGGGATTCCAAATGTCACCGCCACCACAATCGGACCAATGGAGTTTGGAATCACGTAGCGCCTGATGATCTGCCACCCACTCGCCCCCATCCCTCGGGCCGCCTGAACGTAGTCAGACTGCTTCACCACGAGCACCTGACTGCGCACGATCCTCGCCATGCCAACCCAACTCGTCGCAGCGACCGCGATCAAAATCGCGAGCAGGGAGTGGCCGAGCAACACGACCATGATGATGCTGAACAAAAGGCTCGGAAACCCGTACACGACGTCGACGAAGCGCATCAGGATGGTGTCAAGCAGCCCGCCCGCATAGCCGGCAATCGCGCCGAGGAACAGACCCAACGTGAGTTCAACCAACTCGGCGCCAAAGCCGATGAGGCACGCCGTCTGCAAACTGAACAGCAGTCGGCTGAGCATATCGCGCCCGAGTTCATCCGTCCCGAACAGGTGTTGCCAGGACGGCCCTTGATACGTCTCGAGAAAATTGCTCTGCGTGTACGAATAGGGGGCGATCACCGGGGCCAGGATCGCGCAGAGGATCAAAAAGACGACGAATCCCCCGCCAAATACCGCCGCCTTGTTCTTCTTCAGACGCCCCCAGATGATCGTGCCCATCGTCCGCTTGCGCGGCCCTTGCACCGAAGTGGCAGTGACAGCCATGACTTGTTTCACCCCATATCAAAGGTTCGCCGGATACGCGGATCAAGCACCCCGTACGTCAGGTCGACTAGCAAGTTCATCAGTAAAATCACCGACGCGTACAAGAGCGTGGAATCCATAATCAGGGGATAATCGCGCAGGTTGGCCGCCGAAGTGAAGTAGTGGCCGAGACCTGGCAAATTGAAGATCTCTTCGATAAAGACGGTACCCGTCATCAGACCCGCCAACTGCGGACCGACCACGGTGACGAGGGGGAGCAGCGAGTTGCGCAGCGCATGCGAGAACACGACGTGCCGCAGCGCGCCCCCTTTGGCGATGACGCCGACGATGTACTCGCTGTGAAGATTGTCCAGCAAACTCGTGCGCAGATACCTCGACATCGAGCCCACCATCGGAATCGCGAGGGCAAATACCGGCATCACGTAATTCTGCCACTCTGTATACCCGATCACCGGCAACCAGTGCAGCCACAACGCAAAGACCACGATCAGCAAGACGGCTACCACATAAGACGGCAACGAGGTGCCGACCATCGCAAGGAACATGATCGAGATGTCCATCCAGCCGTTCTCGCGCACCGCCGCGATGATCCCCACAGGGATCGCGATCACCAGGGCAGTAACGATCGCCATCAGGGCCAACTTAATGGAGAAAGGAAAGGCCGTGTCGATGATGTGGGTCGTCGGCTGCCCCGGATACTCGAACGACGTGCCCATGTGCCACGTCAGAAAGCCCTTTACATAGTAGAACCACTGAACATACCACGGATCGTGCAAATGATAGTAAGAGACCAGGGACTGCATCACAATCGGTGAAATATTATAACTGCCTGCGACCTCATTGACCCCGCCCGCCTGAACGTTCATGCTCAGAAAGCTGCCCGGAGCGGCCTTCATCAGCACGTAGGTCACCAGCGAGATACTGA
>JAPNUJ010000157.1:0-284 GCA_026627155.1 Bacillota bacterium
TTCCCTACGAAAGCCCTGGCGCAAGATCAGAAGAACGAGTTACTCGACCTCATTCGCGATACCGGTCTGCCGATCAAGTCTGAGACGTACGATGGCGACACCCCCGCCAACATCCGACAGATGATCCGGCAAGCGGGACATATCGTCATTACCAACCCAGACATGCTGCATAGCGCCATCTTGCCTCATCATACCAAGTGGGTCTCCTTTTTTGAACACCTGCGATTCATCGTGATCGACGAGGTGCACACGTATCGAGGCGTGTTCGGCAGTCATGTGGCGAA
>JAPNUJ010000157.1:294-3378 GCA_026627155.1 Bacillota bacterium
TATCGCGGGGGCTATCTTCCAAACGAACGTCGCGAAATCGAGCGCGGATTGCGGCAGGGAGACATCATGGGCGTCGTCAGCACCAACGCCCTTGAACTTGGCGTGGACATCGGCCAGCTTCAAGCCTGCGTGATCACAGGGTACCCCGGTTCGATTGCCAGCACTTGGCAGCAAGCCGGGCGAGCCGGCCGTAGACAAGGTGAGTCTGTTGTCGTCCTCGTCGGCAGTTCCACGCCGATCGATCAGTACGTCATGCAGCACCCGGGGTACTTCTTTGACCGCTCTCCAGAAACGGCGCGCATCAATCCGAACAATCTGATCATCCTCGTCGATCACATCAAGTGCGCGGCCTATGAGTTGCCTTTTCACGTCGACGAGCCCTTTGGAGAGCTCTCCATCCAGGAGATCCTGGCGTTCTTGCAAGACCAGCAAATCGTCCATCGGGCCGGTGAGCGCTACTACTGGATGAGCGACTCATTTCCAGCTCACGAGATCAGTCTGCGATCCGCCTCGCAGGAAAACGTGGTCATCATCGATCGAACCGTCCAAGGGCAAGAACGGGTCATCGGCGAGATGGACCGTTTCAGTTCCATGACCCTCCTTCACGAGGAAGCCATCTATCTTCACCAAGGAGTTCAGTTTCAGGTGGAGAAACTGGATTATGAAGAGAAGAAGGCGTACGTGCGCGAGGTCCAGGTGGACTACTACACCGACGCCAATCTCGCGGTGCAACTCAAGGTGTTGACAGAGGATGACACGCGGACACGGGACCCGATTACGCTGGGGCTCGGCGAGGTCTCGGTTCATGCCCTGGCCACCATCTTCAAAAAGATCAAGTTCGACACCCACGAGAACATTGGCTCCGGCCCCATTCACCTTCCTGAAGAGGAACTGCACACCAGTGCCGCTTGGATCACCTTCGCCGAGGAGACGTTGGACGCGTTGGACGCGGTGGGTACGGTGGGGGCTGTGGGGGCTGTGGGTACGGTGGGTGCGGTGGGTGCGGTGGGTGCGGTGGGTGCGGTGGATCGTCAGGATGTCGAGCGCGGTCTCGTCGGTCTCTCGCATGTGCTCCAGCACGTCGCGCCGCTTTTCGTCATGTGCGATCCCCAAGACCTCCACGTGATCGCGCAACGAAAGGCTGTCCATTCTGGAGCGCCAACGATTTTCCTATATGATCGCTATCCGGGAGGCGTTGGACTGGCCGAGCAAGTCTACCACTTGCTCGACACACTTCTGGAAGAGGCGCAAGCTCTCATTCGCGCATGCCCCTGTGAATCCGGGTGCCCTTCTTGCATCGGCGCCGCCTCCTCTGGGCACGACAAGCAGCTTTCTCTGACATTCGCGACGTCCGCACTGGGGCGTGTTAACCATGTCTGTTAGAGAGAAACTGGAGCGCATGCGCGGCCACCTTGGAATCACGAACGCGCAAGATCCGGGCGCTTCCCAGGATACCCACGATCGCGAGGCTTCTCACGAGACCCACCAGGCCCAAGTTCCGGGCGCTTCCCAAGAGGCCCACGAGGCCCAGGAAACCATGGTGCCAAGGCCGAATGAGCGTTTTCCTCAACTCGACCAGGACCGCGCTGAGGAGACGCCATCCTTGGCCCACAAAGAGATTTGGACAAAGCTCGGAGCAAGTGTTCTTCGCGAAGGAGAGGAGTACATCCTTGTTCGCGAGGTGGTCTATCCGCTCACGCATCAGCATGGACGCTACGCCCTTGGAGATCTCAGCGATGTCTTGGGAGCATGGGCCGCTAGCGGAGTGACCCACCCGCTTTCGGGAGCTTCTCTGGCACCGGAAGATCTCCTGTTCTTCGACACTGAGACGACCGGATTGCACGGAGGGACAGGAAACGCGATCTTCTTGCTGGGTCACAGTCGGTTTGAGGGAGATTCTGTGCACGTACGACAACACTTCCTTGCCACACCGATGGCCGAGGGACTATTTTACCGAACCTTCCTTCAGGAAAGCCATACAGCAACCCATCTCGTCACCTACAACGGCAAGTCCTTCGACTGGCCGCAGGTGCGCACGCGTCATACACTGCTGCGGCACGACCTGCCTCCTTTACCCTCGTTCACCCACCTTGATTTGCTGCATGGTGCCCGGCGCCTATGGCGAGAGGACCTGGAATCGTGTCGTCTGTCTCTGATCGAGCCCGAAAAGTTGGCTGTGTTCCGCCAAGACGACGTGCCAGGGCACCTCGCCCCCATTCTCTACTTTGAGTTTTTGCAGACGCTCGACCCATTTGTCGTGACGGGCGTCCTCCGCCACAACGAGCTGGATGTCCTGTCCTTGATCACGCTCTATATCCACCTCTCGCGGCTTCTGATCGGACGGCGACGAGGGCTGGCCACCGAACAGGAAAACCTCGCCATAGCGCGCTGGTTCGCAGCCCTCGGGTTGCTTGAACAGGCCGAGGCGCACTATCGCATCGTGGCACAGTCCGGCGGTGACCTTATTCTTCCAGCACTCATGGGACTGGGAGCGGTTCTCAAGCGGGTTCAGCAGTACGAGTCTTGCGCTAACGTGTGGGAGCAGTGCCTGCTCCTTGTCTCGCATGATTCATCCGCTCTTCGTTTTGAGCTTGAGGTTGAACTGTCCAAGATATACGAACATCGGTTGCACGACCTCGAACGCGCCTTGGACCATGCCCTTTCCGCCGGCGAGGCGAGCGGCCGCGCAGGACTGCGCCAAGGTTGCACGCAAGCCGCCCGGGAAGCAACAGTCCGACGCATCGACCGTCTCAAACGACGAATAAGCGGACTCTCTTAAGTCTCGTGCCGTTACGGCGCGTGTCTCGTTGCTGTTTCAGCTACTGTTTCAACTATTGGGTCATGTGGTGGATCGTGAAAGCAAGGGATGTCGTGACGACCTGTCTGACGAGATGGGACCGCATATTTTGCTCAAGAAGATGGTCTTTCCGAAGTCACTGTGCCATCGCGTAAGCAAAGAGAGTGCGGTAAGGGAATCAACAGTCTTGAAGATCCGGGCCTCACCACGCCTGATGTAAGTCAACGCCCGCAGGTGGTGTCAACTGAGATGTCCTCCTTCAACTAAGAGGAGTGCGGACATACCCC
>JAPNUJ010000158.1 GCA_026627155.1 Bacillota bacterium
CAAGCACATCCCCACGATCAGGCAGCCCGCGATGAAAAAGACAGTAAATACCACGATGTTGCGAAGGTCCGACTGAAATCGGTAGGTTTGCAGGATGTCGATGTAGTTTTGCAATCCAGCGAATGAGTAATTCGGAATGAAACTGTTCCAGTTCGTCAACGACACGTACACCGACCAGCCGATGAAGCCATACACGAACACGCCCAACACCATCAAGGTGGGGATGAGCGTGGCGACCGATGAGAACGTGTCCCAAGAAAACCGGCGTTTGCGAGACGCCCCGACATGCATATCATTTCCTCCATCGCACCCCTTGTCGCAAACACATGCGCGCAGAACTACGACTTTCGCAGTTCTGCGCGCGCGACAGGACACCGTCTCAGTCTTTACTTGCAGTTGACCTGGTGGCCAAGGCTTACGAAAGCGGGTTCGCCTGTGCTCCGTTTTGCACCGCCGTCACAAAGTTCGCGATGTTGTGGTTCGTCACAAAGATCTCCATCGCGTTGCTGAAGGCGTTGGTAAAGCCAGGATTGGCTCCGCCCTGACCGATGATCAGAACCAGTTTGTCTTTCTTGTAGGATGCCATCGCTTGACGAGAGTAGGCATCATACTTGGCCGGGTTCGCGTCCAGGCGCGGCGAGAACGTGCCTTTGAGCGGGTTGAACGTGTCCTGACCGACCTCTGACCCGAGCACCTTGAGGAAGTCAAGCGTCGGCGTGTTGTCTTTGAGTTTCGCCGGCAGGCCGAACACGTCCGTGACAGCCGCGAACGTGCCGTTGGTTTGAGGCGTCGCTGCCCAGCCAAACCCCGCGCCCGGTTTCAGGTGCAGATCGGTCGTGAAGTACCCTTGCGCCCAGTCACCCATGACGTTCATGGCTGCTTTGCCCTGCGCCACCATCTGATCTGCCTGTGACCAGTGCAACGCGGACGCGTCTGAATTGGTAAAGGACAGCATGCGCGTGAACGTCGCGGACGCCTCTTTGACAGCCGGCGTGTTCCACGACATCTTGCCAGTCATCAAGTTCTCATACTTTTGCGGTCCGACGGTGCCCAAGAGCACGTCGCAGTAAAGCAGCGTCGCTTCCCAGTTGCCGTGGTTCGCCAACGCCAGCGGTGTGATCCCGTGCGCCTTGAGCACAGTGGCATCATGGAAAAACTCAGCAAAGGTCTTCGGTGCGGTCAAATGATACTTGTGGAAGATCGTCGGGTTGTACCACAGCACGTTCCCCCGCTGCATGTCGACAGGCACACCGTACACGTTGCCTTTAAACGTAATCAAGTTGAGGAGAGACTTAGGAAAAACTTTGTACCAACCTTCTTGCTTGTACAGGGAGTTCAGCGGCATCATGTCGCCAGCCTGTACCCAAGACAGTAAGGATCCGTTCCCACCATGGACCTGGAACGTACCTGGCGGGTTGCCCGCTTCCATACGGCTGGCCAGAACAGCCTTCGCGTTCGAACCCGCGCCGCCTGCGACCGCATCGTTGGTGACGGACATCCCCGGGTAGTCGTGCTTGTAGATGTTGATCAAGGACTGAAGCGCCTTACTGCTGGACACGCCCGTCCACCAGCTGAAGATCTGTAAATCTCCTTTGGGACCCGATGCGGCAAAAGCTGGCACTGTGGCACTCAGCGCCATCAGGGCGGCCGCGCCTACGGCGATGATGCGACTACGTTTCATTCAATTTTCCCCCTTACGATTGGTCTTCGATCTTTCTCTTACACGGCGCTGATACGCGTCGACATGCGCGCACGACTGCGACCGTCCTGGCCTCAGTGAAACGCTTACACCCACGGTTCAAAAAATGATGAAGCAGACAGAACATTCGCACTTGATCTGAAACACGAACCAAGTGCCCTTGCTGTCCCGCTTCACCGCCCGAAAGCGGACCGCATATCAGCAAAAAGTGTAGCGAACGATCTTAATTGCGATAGTAAACTATCTAACGTCTATTTGCAAGAGGTGCCGCTGCTCTCGCGTACGACCAGCGTCGTTTCAACATTGATCACCGGCGGTGGATACCCCTCATCCTCAACCAGGCGAATCAACGCACTCCCAGCGCGCTCGCCGATGAGCTCCATCTCTTGGCGCACCGTGGTCAGTGCGGGACTACAACTCGCCGCCACTTCGATGTCGTCGAACCCCGCGACTGAGAGATCTTCGGGAATTCTGAGCCCCCGTTCAAGCGCGGCGTCCATAGCGCCGAGAGCGAGATCATCCCCCACCGCAAACACGGCTGTCGGCAAAGGACCTTCCCGCAGCAAGGCCGTCATCGCCTCGTGCCCGCTCGCACGCGTAAAATCTCCGGCACAGAACCAGTGCGGCGGCGTGGTCAACCCATGTTCACGCATACCGATCTCATACCCCAACCTGCGGTCCATCCCGGGTTTCGACTGATAGCGGTCCCCGATCAACGCAATGTCCCGATGACCGAGTCCCACAAGATGATCAACGACGGCACGCGCACCCTCTACGTTGGTCGACTGAACGTAGCCCGCACGGGGCCCCGTGACGTCCATGTCAATGGACATGCACGGCATTCCGCTACAGGCAATCTCGCGGGCTCCCACATCAAACCGGTCCATCCCCATCAAAACGACCCCGTCTACACTTCGATGTCGCGCGCGATCCAGATAGTCATTGGTTACCCGATCCTCAGTGAATCCCGCATTCGTAAAGAACAGCAGGTCGTAGCCCGCGGTACCGACTGCGACCTTGAACCCTTGTAACACCCTTTGAAAATAGTGATGGAGAAATCCGGAGTTAATCGAGTCATTAAAAAATACGCCAATCACCCGCGATTGCTTCGTAGCCAGACCCCGCGCCAAGGAATTGGCGCGAAATCCATTTTCAGCGGCAATCGTCAGAATCCGTTGACGGGTGGCTTCGTTGACGCCCTTGTAATTATTCAGCGCCTTGGAAACCGTGCCGATCGACACGCCAGCGCGCAGGGCGATGTCATGTATCGTCAGATGAGCCATGAACCCCACCCCTTTCGCGTCCACCCTATGCGACGGGCTTTGCTTCACCAGAATACCACGAATCGATATTCGACAGGAATCGACCTTTGAGGCTGTGCAGGCTACCAATCAACCCCAAAATATACGCGACAGCACAGCGAGATGTTGGCATGAGGCCAGCTCGCAATAAAGGGTCAGCGAATTCTCAACGAAACCCCTTCCAATCTTCCCGTCAAAGGGATATGATAGTCTGGTATGGAA
>JAPNUJ010000159.1 GCA_026627155.1 Bacillota bacterium
CGCTTCGGCGCGGTCGAGGAGCGCCTGCGCCAGATGGGCCAGACAAGGCTGGGGCCGCGCAGGCTCGTGGACCTGACCCGGTTGACCGCGGCGGCGCTCGGCAGGAAAGGGGTGGAGGCGATGCAAAGCGAGCTCACGGCGGACTCGTCCCTGTACGACGCGTACAATCACCTGACGGACGCGTCACAGCAAAAGAACATGGCGCAGCGGCGAGAGCTAGAGCTGATCGCGGGATCCCTGGTCAGCATGGGAAGTCCATAAGAGAGAGGATGCAGAAGTCGTCCAGCGAGATTGCCTGCGCGTGCGGCGTCGCTCGAACGATGAAAAAATGATCGAAATATCCTCAATCGAGCAGGTATTTGTCCTCTTTTGAAGAATTATCTTGTTGTGGAAGCACGCTTGGGGTCCGACAAGCGCAGCCCACATGCAAACTCAGCTTCGTGCTGATGTCGGGAGGTGGCCTTTGCAAAACCGTGATCGAGTACCGCCGTGATCGTCAGCGCTGCTTCAGCTGTGCCGACTCGCCAAACGGATCACACAACTGACCGCTCATTCCGGACGCAAGTCAGCGCCGAGACATAGTGGTTTCAACAGACATACTTGGAGGTTTCACGTGAAGAAAAGCATACTCGCGCTGTCCAGCATCGCCCTGACGGCTACCTGCCTTTTCCCAGGCGTCGCCATGGCCGCCAGCCAATCGGGCGGATACCTTCTCGCTTCCAAGACGGAGGTCCTCTTCATCCAGCTGACCGTCGCCGGAAATGTACTCAGCGGCTCAGCCCAAGAATCCTATATCGACACCAGCGGTCTCAATCCCACACTTGAGTCGGCTCACTACGGCCTGAGTGGGGTCATACAGGGACGGAACGTGTCCATCTCAATTCAGAACTCTGGGAATTACAGCGGCACGCTCACAAACGGGATTCTCACGCTTTCCATCCCCCAATCCAATGGCAACCTGGCCACAGCGCCTTTCACGTACGCAACGGTCGCTCACTTCGACCAAGACGTCGATGTGCTGCGACAAGAGATCCAGCGCCAGGAGCATAGCCTTGATCTCCAATCCAACGTCGACAACGCCGATCAGCGCTTTGTGCAGGCTGGCCACAACCTGACGGGGGCGCTCTATTCCCTGACTGGCTGGGCAGTAAATACCCAAGAAAACATCCCCAACATTCGCCGCGATCTGGGCTTTCTGGCTCAGGACGAGCAGACTCTTCTAAGCGACGCGAAGACGGCTGAAACGCCTGACTCTATCGCCAACGACATCGAACAGTTGCAAAGCAACGAACTGGTGCTTTCGGCCGACGCTGAGTCGGACATCAAAGTGTCTCAAATTCCGTCTTGGGTGTCGCGCACGAATGCCGCGGTATCCGCCTATCTGTCCGCTTACCGTAACCTGGTCTCCGTTGCCAAAACGGATCCGGACTACCGGCCCGATCCGCCGATCCCAGCGCAAGACGCGGTGAACCGTTCTGTCGAGAGCGCACACATCACAACGCAAAATGACATCATAAAGCTCAAGAAGTATGGAGCGCAAACGGCGGGTTTGATCAGCTCCGGCTACGCGCAGGCGCAGCAAGCCATCTCGGAGGCGAACAAAGAGCAAAAAGCCTACGCTCTCGCTACTGCCGCAGCCGCGGCCGTTGCCAGCGCCGACCAGCTTGCCCCCCAGCTGCAGGGCGTTCTTCAGCAGGGCAACACAGCAGGGAGCACCCAGATATCGGTCCCGATCGGCTTTGACCCTTCACAGGACCAGCTCGAATACGTCTTCGTCAATTCGCCCACCCCGGTCCCCGAATTGACGGCCCAAGTGCCTGCCGGTGCTATCCCCTATGTCTATTTTAGCGACATCAGCATGATAGGAAACACGGCAAAGTACATGGACGTCTACGAAGTCGACCACCAAGGACATCTCGTGGCATTCGTGGAGCTTCCCATCACGGCATCCGTGATCCTTCCCGCCAACTGAGATTTTTGAGGTCGACGAGGCCGCAGCTACAGACCATCTACATAACGAGGAGGCGAACGATTTGGCGACATGCAACGCGTGCCACGGCAGCGGGACGATTCACTGTCCGGTGTGCAGAGGTTCCGGCAAAGTGAACGGACACGAGTGCCACCAGTGCGGCGGGGACAAGAAAGTAGTCTGCCCACGCTGCTCAGGGACAGGCAAGAACTAGAGACCATGCCGAAGGGATAGTATCGGGCCGCGCGAAGGCGACCCAGCATGGGTATTCACGCCCATGCCTCCCTATCAAAAGCGAGGCATGGGCGACTAAAAAAATTCAGATCGAAATGAGGGAATGTCTTTGAGCCGCACGACGGAATTTGTGTTAGGACTCATAGGAGGAATAGTGGCGTTCGGGGGCGCGTTCTTTGCGCTGGCATTCGGGGCGATGGACAAGGCCGTATCCGGATCAGGGACGATCAGCGGGCTCGGCGTTGCGGCTTTCGTGTTTGCGGCGGTGTCCATTGTCGGAGCCATCGTGGCCAAGCTTAAGCCGAGACTGGGAGGCGAAAAACTTTACTCAACTCGATCAGCCTGTTCGGCGTGCTACCAGCGCTGCTGGTGGTGCCTATCGGCCTGATGGCCTCCTCCGTAAGGAACCAAAATATACCGCGCCCACCATCTAGGGGAGCGGTAGGGTGTTGTATTGAGGGCCCTACGGCCCTCCTTTTTTCACTGGCTCGAGCAGCACAAGCCACGGACGACGCCGAAGAAGGGGCTTCCGACGTCACTCACACTGCAAATCCAAAAGTTGCGGCGACTTGCTCCGGGTCATTAACGCCGACGATGAGCGCGGCGTAGGACAGGACACGTTTCACACCCCGTTTACTCTGGTGGTGAACTGGTGAACAATCACATACGTGTGCCCCTCTCTCAATTCGCGGTGTCTACTCTATTGACATAGTACCAACATGTATGCGCGGGTGCGCGACGATTGCGTGCGCACCCGCGCACGAGAGTAGTAGCAAATTTCAAATTGACTTATCCCCTATGCGCTTGGCCCTAAGGGTTCCCTTTTTTTCACCGACTCGAGCAGCGCTAGCCACGAGTCACGTGTCAGTGACGAAGGCAGCGTCAGTTCCGCGAACTTTCTGCTACCTGATCCTGATCCGCAGCCGGGGTTTGAGAGTCGAGCAATGTCCTTTCTG
>JAPNUJ010000015.1 GCA_026627155.1 Bacillota bacterium
CAGTGGACGCTCATGGATACCTACCGCAGCCGTGGCACGGGTGCGATTGAGGGCATGGGGGTCCTGGATACCTTCAGAGGGGTCGTCGTTCACGATTGCCTCTCCGCCTATTTCCGACCCATCTACTCATTCGAGCATGCCCTTTGCAATGCGCACCTGCTGCGCGAATGCCAAGGCATTGTCGACTATGATGGGCATCAGTGGGCTCAGCGGATGAAAAAATTGCTCCAAGATGCCTGGAAACTCACTAAAGCGGCCCGGGAAAACAACCGGCCCCTCACGGATGAAACGATTGCCGAGATTGAGCAGACCTACGATGCCATTGTGGAGCAAGGCAAGGCCGAGTGGGCGCACGATGCTGTCCCGGCCAAGACGGGGCCGCGCGGACGAAAATGCAAGAGCAAAGCCGCCAATCTGGGCCAGCGATTCGAACTCCATAAAGGGTCCATCCTTCGCTTCCTGTGGGATTCGCGTGTACCTTTCGATAACAATCAGGCGGAACGGGACATTCGGATGACCAAGGTGAAGCAAAAGATTTCGGGGGTCTTCCGCACCCAGCAGGGTGGCGAAACTTTCTCGGTCCTTCGAAGCTTTATCTCAAGCCTATTGAAACAGAATCTCCCCTTGCACACTTCTCTCGTTTCGGTCCTCCGTGGTCGGTTTACCTTCGCAGGCAGCTGAGAGGTGGTCATACAGAGTACCTATCGCCAGGGGTGTTGCGCACCCCTACTTGGCGTTCCCTCACAATCTACCACCTGAGTAGTAACCAGCGCGGAACGCTAATTGGCGTCAACTGTGTTCAGGCGGGTCCCAGAAGCTGATTCCTTTCTATACTCAAGGGATTTCCACCATAAAAATATATGTAAAGTTCCATTTTTTATATAAAAGATAAATATCGCATGGTGATGGTGCCGTTTCAATGGTCAAGGACGTCACTTAGTGTGAAAAGCGGTGGTTAAATATTGATGTGGACGCTTGATAGGTCCGTGGTCGCGTTGCGCGGGTCTTGGTTGGGGTCCGACGGTCGGGCCGATGCCTGTAGCTGTCATGTCGATCAGTCGTTACCTTGCAATAACTTTCGCGACCCGCCCAGTACTAGACTGTGTGTCAATGGGCTACACCTCTTGTGGTCTCTATCCGTTCAACCTCAACCTCAACCTCATACCTACGCTTTCAGCTATGCGCATAATGCGCATAATGCGCATAAGATGTGGGTTCCATGGCACCTGCTGAAATTGTTCGCAAACCTTACTTGACTTTCGCTCTGCAGGAGCGTATGATCAAGTTGTTCAAAGGTAGTCGTGCCTGTCTGGGTGAGCCGGTCTCTTCTGCCCCCTTTCGTGAGAGCAGATGGAGAAGGCTTTGTTTATTTGGATGTGTAGATGACGATGAACAAATCTCGTGCTCTGTTGAGTACCTGGAGGAATTCTTGTGAGTCAAGGAACAGTCAAGTGGTTTAACGCTGAGAAAGGCTTCGGATTTATCGAAGTCGAGAACGGCGAAGATGTATTCGTGCACTTCAGTGCCATCCAAGGGAGCGGCTACCGCTCGCTCGAAGAAGGCCAACGTGTGACGTTTGACATCGTTCAAGGGCCGAAGGGCCTTCAAGCTGCTAACGTTGCTTAAGTAGTGGCGTGTAGCGAAAACTGCCTTTGCCGACATCGGCAAAGGCAGTTTTTTTGATTTTTGAGGCCGATCTGTCGTGCGGAATCACAGAATAATGAATGGGCTTGAGAACTTGGTACATACTTATTTCGAGTGACTGAACCGACGCGTGGGTGTCCGATGAGATCTGCGGATGGAGGTGTGAGGAATCGCCATGGGTCAAGATGGGGTTAGGCGTGACGGTATGCCTGACTTGATGGCCTTAGCACAGCCGCGTACCCGTCAAAGTACTGTGCAGTTGGTTATCAGTGTGGTGCTCTTTGGAGTCATGTGGACATTGACGTACCTGAGCCTTTCGTGGCCGACGGGGTTGTCGCTTTTTTTCATGGTGGCTGCCGCAGGGCTTTTGTTGCGACCCTTCGTGATCTTCCACGATTGCTGCCATCGGTCCTTGTTCACCAGCCGGCGTGTCAGACGCTGTCGCGGGGTCGGCTCTTGTGGTGCCGAGTGTACAGGCATCCTCTCGTTATGTTCGGGCTTGGTTCGATCCCTTTGTTCTTTGGAAACTATCGCCGGCATCGCAGGGGGATCTGACCGCCGTGAGCGTGCGAATACGTGAGCTACAAATGCAATTCTTGCGACGGTAGTAGGGTTGCTGGGATTGGCGCTCGCCGCTCCCGAGAAGGCGAGGACATTCACCGCTGATTCGCTAGCGTACAAATCTCGTTCTGGCAGAATCAACCCACGGTGAGGTGATTCGTTCTTTGCAGGAGAGATGCGGGGAGCGCATGCTGCAGGCGCCACGTGATGCCGATTGGACGCGTACCCGTGTGGCTCACGTAGTCTGCCTCCCCAAGAAATGTGTACGGCATGGTGCCAGCCGCGTCTTGCTTGTACTCCCGGACGAACAGCGCGATTCGGTTCCCTGTCTGACGGTGATGAAGATAGCGGCGGCCTGTCTCTGACTCCACATCCGTTGAACCTTGAGATTGCCAGTGAAATAACGTCTCGCTGATGACGTAGTCCTGATACATGGTGGTGGGGGAGTAGTCTTTATTGGACTTGTTGAGGGTCACGAAAAGCAGGTCGACTTGCCGGTTGCGGAGGTACCGGACCCCTTCCCGCATCGCAGGCTTACGATCGGGCGTGAACACACCTGTGGCACTGAGGATCTGGTCGAGCGTATAGGTGCAGTGCAAATCAAGCGGGCAATCAAACCCGAGGCCGATGGGGGCGTCGACGAAGTCGATGCCGTCATGGACAAAACGCAGGATGGTCACGATTTCGTTGAGCAAGACTGGGTTATGGCGAAGTCGACTGATACTCTGCGTGAGCGAGGTGCACTCTGTGTTCGGGACGGGGTCGCGCCAGAGCGTGTAATGGAACATGAGGAGGAAGCTGTGCTCCGTTTCGGTGAGTGTCGCATCGGCCCATCCGTCACGTTGCGGCGGCCCACTCGGCCCATCCCATTTCCCCAGTCCATCCAGAAACGCGAGCAAAAATGAAATCATCCGGCGCGAGTTGCAGGCGGCCACGCGTATCAGGGCTTTGGTGAGCCACGCCTCATCTGGATCGTGGAAGTCATCCTGTAAGCCCGCTCGTGCACACAGACGAGCGAAGCTGACAGGGGTGGGACCGCCGTACAGATCGCGGGGTGTGAGTTGATAGTGGTTCAGAAAATTGGACAAGGTCGCCTCTTGTCCGGTGTCCTCTGTAAATGTCGCGATTCGCGACACCAGTCCGGATCGCGACACCAGTCCGGATCGCGTCCCAACCGACCGCCGTATCGTGGCGAGCACGTGCTGCTTAGCCACTTTTTCCAATTGGATGTAGCAACCACGCGGGATATGTGAGAATCCCTCAGCGATCTGTCTGCGAATCGAAGAGCGAGTGGGAGCGGGACCGAGCAACGCGGCGAACTTTTCTTCGAAGCGATAGCGGGCGTGCGATTGCCCGATAAAGTCGAGCACAGTGAGGCACTCTTTTTTCTCGTGCAGCCGCAGTCCCCGGCCCAGTTGCTGTAAAAAAACGGTTAGGCTCTCCGTCGGGCGAAGGAAGAGTACAGTGTTGATTTGCGGGATATCCACCCCTTCGTTGTACAGATCGACGACGAAGAGAAAGCGCAACTGGCCGCGCTCCAGCCGCCTTCTGGCCTCCGCTCGTTCGGTCGGCGTGGAACCAGAGTGCACCGCGCGTGATGGAATGTTGTGCGCTGTGAAGAAGTCTGCCATGAACAGGGCGTGGTCTACCGATACGCAAAATCCCAGGCCGATGATGTGCCCCATGTCGGTCATATAGCGACGAAGGGACTGGACGATCAAGTCTGCTCTTTGACGATTCCCCGTATAGAGGTTGCTGAGTTCGCGCGAATCATAGGCACCACGCCGCCACCGCACCGTGCTGAGATCGACCGAGTCGGACACGCCGAAGTACTGAAAAGGGGCCAGCAGGCCGCGGTCAATCGCTTCGGGCAGACGGATCTCGGCGGCGATGTGGTGGTCAAAGTACACCGTGATGTCTTCGCCGTCCATTCGTTCCGGCGTCGCGGTCAACCCGAGCAAGATGGCCGGACGGTAGTAGTCGAGCAGGGTCTTATACGTGGTGGCCGCAGCGTGATGAAACTCGTCCACGACGATGAAATCATAGAAGTCGGCTGGCGTGCGGGCCGTCAGCAGACGTGAATTGAGCGTCTGCACAGACACAAAGAGGTGACTCAAGTCAGCGGGTTCGCGGCCTCCGATGAACAGTTCCGCGAAATTTTGGTCGCGTAAGATTCCTCGAAAACAGGCCAGACTCTGGCGCAAGATCTCCTCGCGGTGCGCAACAAAGAGCAACCGATTGGGCCTTCCCGGATTTGCCGCACAGTAGCGCTTGTAGTCAAATGCGGAGATGACCGTTTTGCCCGTTCCTGTGGCGGCCACCACGAGGTTGCGGAACCGTTCATGCACCGCCCGTTCAGCCGCAAGACGCTGGAGGATCTGCTCCTGAAAGGGGTAGGGTGTCACATCGAACACATAGGGAATCGAGTCGTCAACCGATTGCCGCTGTGCTCCGAGCGCGTACAAGAAGTCGGAGCGCTGTGCAGGGGTGTACGTCACGAACTGGGGGTCGTTCCAGTAGCCTTCGAAAGTGGCTGCGACTTTAGACCACGTCTCTGGCAAATCATGAGCCGTCACCTTGACATTCCACTCGAGTCCGCTAGACAGGGCGGCCCCGGACAGATTGGAGGAGCCAATGTAGGCCGTAGAGAAACCCGAGTCTCTCTGAAAGAGATAGGCCTTGGCGTGAAGGCGCGTGTGCTCGACGTCATAGGACACCTTGATCGAAGTGTTTGCGAGTTGCGCCAACTCGTCGATCGCCTTGATGTCTGTCGCACCCATGTAGGCGGTGGTCACGATTCGAAGTGGCGATGACTGCGTCAGCGTGCGTAACTCGTCAATCAGTAGCCGCAACCCGCTCCATCGAATGAACGACACGAGCATATCCACGCGGTCAGACGTGAGTAGTTCGCGCTTGAGCTCGCCAATCATGCTTGGCTCTTTTCCTGACCCTGTAAATAGAGAGGTTCGGGCAAGCGGAGTCAACGGGCGCACGTTTGAGCGAGTATTGTGTGCTGTGGCACTCGCATCGCCGTTTTCGGCAGCGGTGGTCGCAGGATGAGTGGCTGGGACTGCAATTGCGGCATCGCGAATAGCGAGCAGCAATTGACCCTCAGGGGTGATGCGGTATCCCTGAAAATGGCTAACGCCCGTCTCCTCGACCAGCACGTCGATCAACCTGTTGCACAGGGCAATTCTCCGCACAAGGGTGTCCTCATCTGCGAACGAGCCCAGCGTGGATCTGATCACGCCGGTCATGTACTGTGCCAGGGTGACATCCGCCTCGGCGGCGTCCATGGTGGTTTGATCCACAATCACCCTATGCGTATCTAACCGGCTGATCGCGTCGCGAATGTAATCGTTGACGACCTGTTCATACAGCCCGCGATTCAACACCAGCGTTCCCCCTTTGCTGCAAAGCCGAAACACGCCCGACTAGGCCTGGGGCGCGGGACGTCCGCACTTCTTGCTCGGATGGGTTGCCACCCAGTCACAGGGTTCGTCCCAGATTCCGCAAATTCCTGTTCAGATGATGGTCAATCGCCAGCGCCGCCGCGCCAATCACACCGGCGTTGTCTCCAAGTGCAGAAGCTCGGATGTCGATCGCAGCGTGAGCGGCTGTCAGACTCCGTTCGCTGAGCGTCTGGACGATGGGCGGGATCAACCAGTCGCTGAGACGCCCGAGTTGATTCCCGAGATAGACTGCCGACGGATTGAGACCGTTTAGTAAATTGAGGATGCCGATCGCCAGATAGCCCGCGATCTTCGCCGTGGATGCGGCGGCGTCGGGGTCGTCGGCGAGCAAACGTTCGCGAAACGACTCGAAGGACACCGCCTTGCCAGATATCCGTTCAAAGTGATCCAGCAAGGCGCGCTCGGATGCATAGATTTCCAGACAGCCGCGATTGCCGCAACGGCACAGAGGGCCGTCGTGGTCGATGGTCATATGCCCGAACTCTCCCGCCATCCCGTTGGCGCCTCGCAGGGGTCTGCCGTCTGAGATGAGGCCTGTTCCGATCCCGATCCCGGCGCTGATGTACACAAAGTCCAAAAGGTCCCGTGCACTCCCGTACCGTTGCTCGGCTAATGCGGCCACATTGGCCTCGTTGTCCACCCAGACCGGCTGACCCATTCGGTCTTCCAGCAATGACTGCAAGGGAACATCGCGCCAGCCCAGGTTGGGCGCGTGCAGGACGGTACCGGACCGATGATCGACCAAACCTGGCACGGCGACCCCGACGCCTGACAGGGCATGGTGCTTGGTGGCCACCTGCGCGCGGCAGGTGTCAAAGCCTAGCACGCAAGCGTCCACGATCGCGGCGACGTTCGTCTTGTCGGGCAAGGTCCGTTGATGAGCAAAGAGGATGTTGGCCCCGAAGTCCGTCACGACAAATTTGAGATAGTCCACGCCAATGTCGAGACCAAAGACGGTGCCGAGCTGCCCATTGAATTGGAGCAGTACGGGTTTTCGACCCACGTTCGACTGACCGTGACCCACCTCCAGCACATAACCCTCGCCGATCAGATCGTTGATGAGTGCCGTCAGCGTAGCTTTGTTCAGACCCGAGTCGCGTGCGATCTGTGTGCGGGAGATCGGCGAGCGCAGGCGGATCAGATCGAGTACCAAGGTGCGATTGATCTCCTTCATCACGGTCTGATCGACCGACTTTGGCATGCTAGTCCCCCTCGGGTATGAACTTGGTCAACCCACATTCTAGCACCTTCCCGTGCGTTCGGACCACGGGAACCCTTGCCGTTGCCTCCGCGTGACTTTGACGCGTCTTTGACTACATGTCAAGGACGATTGCTAAATTCCCGGGATGTGGTCATAATGAAGGCGAGGTTAATTATTTGCCGGTCAAACCAATGGGCCGAATTCCGGGATCTCGTCTGGCTGAGTTCGCTGCCGTGGACTACCGAAGAAAAGGGTGAGGGAATTGTACACACCGCAAGCATCCGATCATTTTACGTTTGGCCTGTGGACTACGGGCAATCGGGGACGCGATCCGTTTGGCAGTGAAGTGCGACCGGTTTTGTCGCCCGTGGACAATGTCGAGTTGCTGGGCGAACTGGGCGCCTACGGCGTCAATTTTCACGACAACGATCTGATCCCGATCGATGCCACTCCGTCACAGCAGGCGCAGATTCTGCGCGACTTCTCAGCCGCGCTGCAGCGCACAGGGGTCAAGGTCCCGATGGTCACCGTCAACTTGTTCTCGGAGCCGGTCTTTCGCGATGGCGCGTTCACGTCTCATAGCAAAGCGGTTCGGGCTTATGCCCTGCAAAAGACGATGGCGGCCATGGATGTAGGCGCACAACTTGGGGCGGAGATTTTTGTCTTGTGGGGTGGTCGCGAGGGTGCCGAAGTCGACGCCGGCAAGGATCCGCGCGATGGGTTGCGCTGGTACCGGGAGTGCGTCAACTATCTTTGTGAATACGTGCGCGATCGTCACTACGCGATGCGCCTGGCGCTCGAGGCCAAGCCCAATGAGCCGCGTGGTGACATCTTCTTGCCGACCACAGGCGCGATGCTGGGGTTCATCGCAACGCTTCAGTATCCCGACATGGTGGGGGTCAATCCGGAGTTCGCGCATGAAGCGATGGCGGGCTTGAATTTTACCCACCAGGTGGCGCAGGCGCTTGATGCGAACAAGTTGTTTCACATTGACCTGAACGACCAGAAGGGACCGCGGTTTGACCAAGACCTGCGATTTGGCGCAGAGAACATCAAAACGGCCTTCTTCTTGGTCAAGCTGCTGGAGGACGCAGGCTACACTGGGATGCGCCATTTTGACGCGCATGCGCTGCGCACTGAAGACGCCGTTGGTGTGCGCGCCTGTGCGGGCGGGTGCATGAGGACCTACTTGATCTTACGTGAAAAGGTCAAGGCGTTTCACGCAGATCAAGAAATCCAAGCGCTGCTGAGCGATCTGTCAGCCCGCGGCGATAAAGAGCCGATCGTCTACACCGAGGCTGGTGCGAAACGGTTGCGTGAGAGTGCGTTTGACCGACACGCAGAGGCGGAGCGTGGACTGGGCTATGAGCGGCTGGATCAGTTGACCATGGAGCTCTTGCTGGGGGTGCGCTGAAGCGGCCGTCCCAAGACGGCGCTTCGTGTCGACGTCACGCGGACGCGAGCGGAGGCGAAACGAGATGAGTGTACTGGAGGTCGTGCTTGGCGTTGACATTGGCACGTCGGGCACCAAGGTGGTTGCGGTTGACCGTGCAGGGGCGCTCAGGACGGCGGCGACCGCCGAGTATGCCATGCAAGTGCCGCAGGTCGGTTTTGCAGAGCAGGACCCGGAGGACTGGTGGGTCGCCACGGCGACGGCAGTCCGGTCCATCCTGGATTCGCTGCGAGCGTCGGCCGCCGTGCGCGTCGCCGGGATTAGTTTTTCTGGTCAGATGCACGGGCTGGTGGCCCTGGATCGCGGGGGGGCTGTCATTCGCCCAGCGATCATCTGGTGTGACTTGCGTTCCGCCGAGGAGGCTCGGTGGCTGGAGCGAGAGGTGGGGCGTGAGCAGATCATTGCCTGGACCCAGAACCCCCCGTTGCCGAACTTCACTTTGACGAAACTGCTCTGGATGCGAGACCATGAACCCGAGGCGCACGCGCGCATCGACTGCGTCCTGCTTCCCAAAGACTATGTTCGCTTCCGGATGACGGGTCGATATGGAATGGACATGTCCGATGCGTCGGGAACCCTCCTCCTCGATGTGGCAAGGCGGCAGTGGTCGGAGCCGATGTGTCGCGCCGCAGGCATCCCGGAGAGTTGGCTGCCGCCGCTGTGCGAAGCCAACGAGGTCGTGGGAACCCTTACGCATGAGGCCGCCTTGCGGCTGGACCTTCCCGCGGGCACGCCTGTCGTGGCGGGCGCAGGGGATCAAGCCGCGGGGGCGATTGGACTTGGCGTCACGGATCCTGGTGCCGTGGCTGCCGTTTTCGGAACATCCGGCGTCGTGCTGGCGGCGACCTCCGAGCCGTTGCGCGATCCGCTGGGCCGACTGCACACGTTTTGTCACGCGGCCAAAGACCGATGGATTGTCATGGGTGTGACACAGGCGGCCGGGGGGTCTTTGCAGTGGGTGCGTCGCCGGCTGGGGAGCGAGCTCGAGCGAGTGGCTGCAGAGACGGGACTAGACGTCTACGAGTTGCTGCAAGATGCGGCGCGGCGTGCAGCGCCTGGGGCGGGCGGGGTGCTGTTTTTGCCCTATCTGCTCGGGGAGCGGACGCCATTGCTTGATCCGCAGGCATCAGGAGCATGGCTCGGCTTGCACTGGAGTCACGGGTTGGATGAGATGGTTCGCGCGGTCCTGGAGGGCGTCTGTTTCAGTCTGAAGGACTGCTGGGATGCCATGGCCGAGATCGGCGTCCACGACACGTCGTGGCGCGCCGCGGGTGGCGGCGCCCGCGGGGAACTTTGGATGGAGATCTTCGCCAGCGTCCTGGGCCGGTCTGTGGAGGTGTTGCGGGGCGAACAGGGACCGGCCTATGGGGCGGCCATTTTGGCCGCTGAGGGCATTGGGTGGTTGTCCCCTGGAGGGAGCGGTGCATGGTTGCAGGCGGGAGTCAGCCGCTTGCCAAATCCTGATTGGCACGCTCAGTATGCGGCCTCGCAAGCGCTGTACCGCGCATCGTACGAGGCACTTCGCGACGTGATGCACCGCATTCACTCCGCGTTTTGAGTCGTAAGCCCGGGCCGATCTTCGTCAACAGGGCGGTGCTGACAGGAGCTTCACGGTTGCTCGTTGGCGACAGGTAACGTGACACTTGGTTGGAGGTCACTCTTCCTATCGTTTTCGTTTTCGTCATCTTGTTATATAATATGACGCAAAAGCGAGGCGATCCTATGAGACGAGTAGAGGGGCGGAATCGGTACTTTGACGAGATGTGGAGCGAGACCGGAGAACCGCGATCCTCATACCGGCAGCTTCGCGGTGCCATGGATGAACTTGGGGACGGGGTCCTCGAGGCCCGTCATCGCTTGGCACAGCAACTCTTCTTGCGACAAGGGATCACGTATCTGTTGTACGAGACTGAGACCAGTGTCGAACGGACGTTACCTTTTGATTTGATTCCGCGCATCATCGATGGGGCCGAGTGGACGACCCTGGAACGCGGGCTGATCCAGCGTGTCTACGCACTGAATGAATTTTTGAAGGACATTTACGGCGACCAAAAGATCATCGCAGACCGCATCATCAGTCGCGAGGATGTCTATTCAGCGCCCGGTTACTGTCTGGCTATGCAGGGGATTCAGGTACCGCAGCGTGTCCACACGGTGCTGTCGGGCGTTGACGTCATTCGCGATCAGACGGGCGGCTATCGCGTGCTCGAGGACAACTTGCGCGTGCCCTCAGGGATTTCGTATGTATTTAAAAACAGAACGATGATGAAACGCGTGTTTCCTGAAGGATTCCAATCCTATCACGTCACCCCTCTAGAACCCTTTCTCCAGCGGATGGCCGAAGCGTTCGCGTTTTGCTCACCCCGCAAGTCTGCGCACCCGACCGTCGTCCTGCTCACGCCCGGAATGTACAACTCGGCCTACTACGACCACTCGTTTCTTGCCCAGAGCCTCGGCATCGAACTGGTCGAGGGACGCGATCTGACTGTCGTGGACCGTGTGGTGTATATGCGGACAACGGAGGGTTTGCGTCGAGTGGATGTAATCTACCGGCGCATCGATGACGACTGGCTCGACCCGCTCGCCTTTGAGAAGGACTCGTTGATTGGCGTTCCAGGCCTGTTTGACGCCTACCGCGCTGGCAACGTGGGGCTCGTGAACCCGTGGGGCAACGGCGTCGCGGATGACAAGTGGATCTACGCGTTTGTGCCTGATTTTATCCGCTACTATCTCGGAGAGGAACCGATCCTCGACAATGTCGAGACCTATCTGCTCGGAAGAAAGGCGGATCGAGAGTACGTTTTCTCCCACCTGGAGCAGATGGTGGTCAAACCCACTCATGCGTCAGGCGGTTATGGCATCGTCTTTGGCGTTCAGGCGACGAAGTCTGAACGGACTCTGTTGCAAGAGCGAATCATGGCCGATCCCCGAGGCTTTATCGCCCAGCCACTGATTCACCTGTCGCGTCACCCGGCGCTCTGCGAAGGCGGGACGCGGCCGTGCCCAATCGATCTCAGGCCCTTTGTGGTGTTTGGAGAAGAGCCGCGCGTGCTGAGCGGGGGATTGACTCGCGTGGCGCTGGGCAAGGACTCGCTTGTGGTCAACTCTTCGCAAGGTGGCGGCGTCAAGGATACCTGGATCGTTCAAGAGTGGGGGGACTACGAGCGTGCTGAGTCGGCTGGCGGAATCGATCTATTGGATGGGGCGCTATCTTGAAAGGGCTGACAGTAACGCCCGTCTCCTCAAGGTGCAGGAGATCAATTCGCTTGGGCTGTTTCAAGAGGTCATGGTGCACCCTGGTTGGAGACCGATCGTGACGATCAACGGATACGAGACGATTTTTGACTCGCTTTATCCCGAACCGTCGCGCGCGGCCGTTTGCGACTTCATGATCGTCTCCTTGGACAATCCGAGTTCGCTCTTGTCGTGTGTCAAAAATGCGCGCGAGAACGCCCGATCGCTTCTGGATCGGCTTCCTTCGGAGATCTGGGAAGCGTTTAACGACTTTTATTGGGACCTGGAAGATCTACGCACCAAGCACCCGGGCGAGATCGAAAATTTGCAGGCGTTTTGCAACTTCGCGCTCCAGCACACGTTTCGAATTCTCGGCGCGATCCACGTGAGCATGCCGCGCGAGGAAGAGTACAGATTCCTTGAGCTGGGAATCTATCTCGAGCGTGCCGAACAGACAGCGCGCATCCTGGATGTGCGGTATCATTATGCAGTACGCAGTCCTCAGGACGACGCGTTGCTCAGTGTACACCACTGGACGAACATCTTGCGATCGATCAGCGCCTACGAAGCGTTTCTCAAACGCTATCAGTGGCATCTGACGGCGCAGAATGTCGTGACATTCCTTGTGTTTGAGCCGAACTTTCCGCGTTCCATCGAGTTTTGTACGCGCCAAGTCGCGCTTGCTGTCGAGTCCTTGGTGCCGACGTCGCGCAAAGAGGGGCATCCGCTGGCGCGCGCTGTCGGGAAGTTATGGAATGAGGTTCGATACGGTGACGCGGCGGAGTGGTTGCAACGAGGTCTGCACGCGCATCTGACGACATTTCAAAGTCGGACGTTTGTCGTCGGGGACCTGGTGAATCGGTATGTGTTTGCTCAGGAGGTGGACGGGGTTGTCGGCCATATATCGGGTGACGCACCAGACGAGGTACTTCTATGAAGGCAGTGCCCGAGATTTGGTCAATGAAGTTCGACTCAGCCCCGGTGACTTTCCGGGTCAGTCTGTGCGATCACACCGAGTGGTCACAGATCCGGTGACCTCCTTGCACAGCACTCGGGACGCGTTTGGAAACCGGGTCGTGACGATGTACTTCAGGGGGGCTCTGGAGAGCCTGATGATCGGCGCGGACTCCGTCATCGCCGTCTCCAAAGCGGCCCCACAGGAAAGCAAGCTGGCGCCTTTTTCGAAGGAGACGTTTGCGGACCCGGCGTTTCGGGACCAACACTTTTTGTATTTGATGCCGACTCATCTGTGTCAGCATGCTCCCGCTCTTCGTGACTGGATCTGCGCGGATTGGACTGAGTCCAGTGATACGCTTTCATTTCTTCAGAGGGTGACTGAAAAGGTGTATCGTTTTTTCGACTATCGGCCAGGCAGTACCAGCGTCGAGACGACGACGGCGGACTTGGTGGCGTTGCGCGCCGGTGTCTGCCAGGATTACGCGCACTGGATGCTGTCTGTGCTCAGAATGATGGGGATTCCTTGCCGATATGTCAGTGGCTATCTCTTTAGCGATCAGACGGAACAAGGAACAGCCTACGTGGGTGCACAAGCGATGCATGCGTGGGTGGACGTGTTGGTGGGACCGGACACGTGGATGGGCTTTGACCCCACCAATTGTTGTCGGGTCGGGCATCAGCACATTTATGTGGCCGTCGGACGCGATTATCGCGATATCGCGCCGATCCGGGGCGTGTTCAAGGGGAAACAGCGCAGTATGACACTCGACCTGAAGATTCGTGAGCAGGGGGCTGTGGGGGTGCAGTAGTCCTCGGGTCTCACTGGATGTCAGCGATGGAGTGGCCAAGACCGTGCCGTTTTCGAACGTGGGGAAAAGGGAGTGTTGGATAATGGATCATTTTGTCGAATTCTCGTCGGAGCACGTGTACGGATCATTTTCTCACGAGTATCCTCCGCGACTGACCGTCAGGTCGGGAGATCGGATCACGCTGGAAACGCTCGATGTTCGCTGGGGGCGGGTGGATGCGCAGGGGCAGCGCGTCGAGGTTCCTCGTCGTGAGGGCACGGGACATGCCGTGTGTGGACCGTTTCTGGTCGAGGGTGCGGAACCGGGGATGACGATCGAGGTGCGGATCGACGAATTGCGACCGGCGTCCCGTGGGTTCAACTTGGCAGGGGGATTTCAAAGTTGGCAGAATCAACAGTTGGGGTTGGTCGACGCGTCTCGCGTCCATCTGGAGTGGGCGTTGGACCGCGAACGCGGCGTCGCGAAGACGGCCGTCGGCAGCCAATCTGTCGCCGTTGGTCTCCGCCCATTCCTCGGTGTGATCGGGTTGGCCCCTGAGGGTCCGGGACCGCACTCCACGACGCCACCGCGTTCGTGTGGAGGGAATCTGGACTGCAAGGAACTGGTGGTGGGGAGCTCTCTGTTTCTGCCGGTCATGGTGTCCGGAGCCTATCTGTTTACGGGGGATGGGCACGCCCGTCAAGGCGATGGCGAGGTGTCTGGGTTGGCGATCGAGTGCCCGATGGACACCGTGAGTCTAACCTTGCGCCTTCATCCCCACATGCATTTGACTATGCCGCGCGCGCGAACGCCGGCCGGTTGGATCACGTTTGGCTTATCGGAGGACTTGAACGCCGCCGCTGCGCAAGCCCTTGACGAGATGCTCAACTGGATGGTGGAAATCTATGGCTTCACGCGCGCAGAGGCGCTGGCCGTCGCGAGTACCGTCGTGGATCTGCGTGTCACGCAGGTGGTGAACCAAGTCAAAGGCGTGCATGCTGTGCTGTCACCGGAGGCGATTGCCTGTTTGCTGTGAGGCTTGGCAGAAGACTCCTCACATCACGACGGCGACAGCCTTGGGCTCACGGCCGACCCGCCGGCTGGACACAGTGGCAGAACTCGGAGCCATGTGCACGACGCTCAAGAGGACGCGTCGCCGCTTTGCTCCGAGTCCATGCGTTGAAGCATGCTGATCGCGTCATTCAGGTTATTGTTGAAGATTTTTCGAGCGATGTCGAGCAAATCGAAGATCAGAGGATCGCGAATTCCGTAGGTCACCTTGGTTCCCTCCTTGCTGCCCAGGACAATGCCCTTGCTGCGCAAAAGAGCAAGCTGTTGTGACACGACGGAGCTCTCGACGCCAAGATGCGCCTGGAGTTCATTGACATACTTGTCGCCGTCTCGCAGGAGCTCGAGAATCCGGATGCGCAGGGGATGAGATAGGGCCTTGAAGAATTCCGCCTTAAATTGCTGTAGTGGCATGTCCATGAGTCGCCGCTCCCCCGTTCAGGATGGTCATGATGTTTAGAAGTCCCCGAAGGATCTCGGGCGGGGACGGCGGGCAGCCTGCAACGGTGACGAGAATGGGGATGCCAGAGTCCAGGGCAGTGCCCCGTTGTGCGTAGGTTTGACCAAGTAGCCCCGTCCCACATGCGCAGGCTCCGATGGCAAGCACGGCCTTGGGGGCCGGCGTGGCCTCATACGTCAGTTCGAGGGCTTGTGCCAGATTTCGCGTCACGCCACCTGTGACGACGAGGACGTCTGCGTGGCGTGGTGATGCAACAAAATCGATCCCGAGGCGTTGCGCGTCGTAGATGGGGTTGAGCAAAGCTGTCAACTCCCATTCACAGGCATTGCATGAGCCGGTATCCACGTGTCGAATGTGCAGAGAACCATAAAAGGGCCCACGGCGGATGTTTTGCTTCCACTGCACGAGGAGCGGGTCCGGTTCTTCAGTCGCGACGTGGCTAAACAGCTCTTCCAGCGGTTCTGTTGCAATGGGTGTTGTCAGTCTTTGGCGAATCAGCGACCACATGGTCATCATCTCCCGGGGATCAGCGATCACAACAGGCGTAACACAGCTCGAAACTCTTGTTGATGAGAGGGAAGTCGGCGATGATGTTGCCGGGGACGGCCTTGGCAACGGCCGGCCAATTGGCGTACGAAGCGGAACGGATGCGCAAACGATCAATGGTGCCGTTTGGCCCGGTCATCACAAAGTGGACATTTTCCCCGCGTGGCGACTCCGTGACGCCGAGCGCCCACTCGTAAGGCGCCGGGGTGACCATGGGCGTTACGAGCGAGGAATCACCGTCAGCTTTGGGTAGACTGCGCAGTTTGGCAACGGCAAGTCCGATTAACGTCGCAGAGACGCTGGATTCTTCGATGCGCTGTAAGACACGCGCCATGACATCGCCATCGGGAAACGTCGGAACGTGAAGAAGCGTCTGAACCTCCTTGTCGCTGTATGCACCGCTCGGCTGCGTAAGACGGGCATCGGCCAAGTAGCCTGAGGCTCGCGCCGCCGGTCCGACTACGCCGTACTGACGCACGACGTCCAGCGCCAATATGCCCGTTTGCCGAAAACGGTCGCATACGATCTCGTTCGACAGCAAGACGTTCACGAGACCAGAGAAGGCGCTCATAGTCTCCTGAACCACATGCCCTGTGTGCGCCGCGAGGTCACTTGGCACATCGCGCGCTACTCCGCCGATCGCCATCATGTTGCGCAGGAAGCGATGGCCGGTGAGCCGTGCGTTGTGGCGCTGCAACTTCTCCTTGAGGATCCCTGCTTGCATCACGCCAAAGGAGAATCCAATCCCGGCACAAATGTTGCCCACATCTCCGATATGATTGTAGAGTCGTTCGAGCTCAAGAACAAGCAGGCGGATCCACATCGCCCGTTCAGGAATATGCGCGTCACAGATCGCCTCCACCGCTTGGGCAAAGGCCGCACCGTGCGACGCGCTGCACACGCCGCAGGTCTGCTCTGCGACCGCCAAACCCTCGGCAAAGGTGAGCCCTTCCGCGCCCTTCTCCAGCCCTCGGTGAGTATAAAACAGGGTCACATCGAGGGACTGCACGTCTTCGCCACGGACGTGGAAGCGAAAGTGCCCCGGTTCAATCACGCCAGCGTGAATCGGGCCTACGGGCACCTCGAATTCCCCGTCGGGCACCGCTTCGACGGATAGGCTGCGGCTGACCGATGGCAAGCTGACCGCGCGGTCGACCTCTTTGCGCAGCGGATACGGATTTGCATTTGCCGCTAGATCCCCGTGCAGCATAAGGGGGAAAGGCTCGGGATGGCCGTCTGGGAAGAGGCCTAGAAGGTCCAGTGCCTCGCGTTCGTACCAGTTTGCTGCGGGCAACGCGGGTGTCACCGCTGTATAGTGCGGCGAGTCGTGTGGCACGGCGGTCTCGAGGACCACGCTGTGGCCTGTGGCATCGTGCACGAATGCGTAGCGCAACACATAGTGGCCGTGGATGCGGCGTTCGTCGGTCGCCATCATGGTCTGCAGTCGAAATCCTTGGCTCGCATAGGATTGACAGAGGGTCGAGATCGCTTGCGGTCCGCAGGTCATCAGAGTCATCACAGTAGCCTCCCGTCCATGACGCGCGCTGCACCCTCAAACAACTCGGTTAGCGGGTGCGGCATCCACACCCCTAGCACAGTCGCCAGCGCAAGCGGCAGCAACAAGGGCCACGTCGTCCAGCGGCTCGGCTGAGTCATGCGTACAGCCGTCGGTGTGCCGAACACCATGCGGCTCAGTTGGTACAGCGTTGCACCGAACAGGGCTGCAAGGAGCACCAGGAACAATGCGGTCGCCAACGGATGGCCACCCGCAAAGCCAGCTGCGGTGATGGCGAACTCGCTGCTAAATAGGGCAAATGGCGGAGCTCCGATCAGCGCAATGCCGGCGACCAACAGGATGGTTCCTGAGAAGGGAGATGCGCTCAGTACGCCGCGAATCCGTGGGATCTGCTTGGTACGATACTGCTGGACGAGGTTCCCAGCCGTCATGAACAGCGCTGATTTTGTCATGGCATGATTGAACAACTGCAGGATCACCGCAAAAAATGACGCCTCGGTCCCCAATCCAATGCCAAATAGCAAGATGCCCATCTGTTCCACGCTCGAGAAGGCGAGCATGCGTTTGATGTCTTGCTGCAATAGCAGAAAGGGAAAGGCGACGGCAAGAGACAGGAGCCCGAACACGAGACTCAGGTGCACAACAAACGGCTCGCTGGCCGTGTGCAGGAGCAGGATGGCGATCCGCAGAATCCCATACAGCGCCGTGTTCAACAGCGCGCCGGACAGCAATGCGCTGACCGGCGACGGCGCCTGACTATGCGCGTCAGGCAACCAGAAGTGAAGGGGAGCGAGCCCTACTTTCGTCCCGTAACCGACGAAAATCAGGGCGAAGGACGTCAGCAGGAGCGGTGTGGGCAATGCGTGGGCTGTATGCGCCAAGAACGTAAAATCGAGTCGATTGGAGCCGGGACCATAGACGTCTTGCGCGGAACTGTACAGGAAGATGAGTCCGAGCAGAGCAAATGCGATGCCAGAACTGCACAGGATCAGATATTTCCAAGCCGCCTCAAGGGCTTCGGCTTTGCGATAGATGGCCACCAAGAAGGCGGAGGTGACCGTTGTGCCCTCGATGGCCACCCACGTAATGCCCAAGTTGTTCACCATCAAGATGAGGTACATGGTTGCGGTGAAGGCGTGAAACCAGGCGAAGTATTGGCGTTCCTGACGCGCGGTCAATTCTCCGTGTGCCACGTCCTGGCGCACGTAGCCGATCGAGTGAAGGCCGCTGATCAAGGTGACCAGGGTGACGACCAACAGCAACACGGCACTGAGTGGGTCGACAAAGAAAAATCCGTCCGCTGACTCCAGGCTGCCTGTCGTTACAGTCGCGGCCAAGGCAAAAACGAACGCAGTGGTAGCGAGTAGCCCCATCACGTGAATGACAAGTCTTACGCGTCTGGAAAACGGCGCGATGGAGGCGACGGCTGTGCAAAGCGGGATTGCCAGGATCATGAATGGCAAGATCGGGCTCATCCGCGTAACCTCCTTAGTCTCGCCAGGTTCGTACTGGCGAACAATTCCTCGATTTGGACCGTCAAGAGGGCAATGAGCAAGACGACGACAAACACATCCATGAAAATCCCGACGTCGACGAGGAGTGGCATGCCTAGGCTGGTGGAAAGAGCCGCGAGAAACAGGCCATTTTCGATCACGATGAGTCCGATTCCTTGCATCATTGCTTTTTGGTGCGTGATCATGACTAACACGCCACTCAGTAGCATGCCGATCGCAACAGACAAGAACATGTGGCTGCCCACGAGTGACGGCGTGGCAGGCGTGACGTAGTAGCCGATCAGCCACATCGCAATCACGCCGCCGATCAAGGTCTCGCGTCGTAACGCGAGTTCCGCTTGTCTACGTAGCCCGATACGAGCGAGTGCGCGGCGCAGGATGAGAGGAATCAGCATGGCTTTGATCAGCAGTGTCAGACTTGCAATCCAGAGTAGCTCCGGCTGGTGCGCCGCAAGGCCGAAGACGAGTGTCAAAACGGACAAGACCAGGGACTGAAAGGCAAGCCAGTATACAGCGGACAAAATGAAGCGAACCGAAATCAGCAAACTCGTACTTGCGATCAGCGCTATGATCATGACATCGAGCCACACGTGCAAGTCAGACACTCCTCTCGTCACCCGCGTCACAATATGGCATCGGCGAGCATGGCGGCAACGGCCAGGGCCAACATAAAGGTGAGGTAACGCGGAACGGCAAATACCCGCCACTTGGCGAAAACGCCCTCGATCACGGCCACCGCCGATGATGCGAAGAGCACCTTGATCAGGAAGGACAGGATCGCGATCGCAAACCCTGCGCCAGTGCTCGATTCGTTGATACCCCAGGGGAAGCAGGCAGCAAATAACACGGTGTACCAGAGTAACTGGCGAAGCTGGGCGCTAAAGCTCAAGAGGGCGAGATATCGGCCAGATGATTCAAGCAAGAAGGACTCATGCACCATCGTCAATTCAAGGTGCGTGTCCGGGTTGTCCACAGGTAAGCGGCCGGTCTCCACAAGGATGACCCCTGCGATCGCGACCAGGGCGAGACTCGCCACGGCGGGGTTTTGAGAGGTGTTAGCAGCCGCCGCCCGCAAGATGCCGGGAAATGCCGTCGCGTCCGCTGGTAACCCGACTGCGAGTAGGGATATAAAAATCGTCGGTTCCACCAAGAGCGAAAACAAGAGGTCGCGCCCGGCGCCCATCCCTGCAAAGGCGCTCCCTGAGTCGAGGCCAAGTAACAATAGGGACAGTCTGGAAAAGGCCAACAAGGACAGAAAGAGAAAGATGGAACCGGATCCCAGCAACGGGCCGGGCAGACCGGAGAGTACGGGAAGGCAAGCGGCGGCTCCCAGCACGAGGCCCAGGGACAGGTAAGGCACCAGACGACTCACCCAAGAGGCAGCATTGGAGAGAACCACCTCCTTCGCCAATTGCTTGCGAAGATCACGCCATGGTTTCAAGGGGCTGGGCCCGATGCGCCCCTGAATCCGCGCCTTCAGCCACTGGACGTACCCTTGGACAAAGGGTGCCATGACCATGAGGAGGAGGACTTGCCAAACGCTGATCATCGCACGCCACCTCCCACGCGCGCGACGATCAACAACAACACGATGGTCGCGAAGAGATAGACAAGATAGCTTCTGACGTTTCCACTTTGGATCTTGCGAAACCTGGTGGCTGTACGCAGTACCCAGGCGTAAGCCGGACGGTACAGCCATTGAGTCGCCAGTGGGGTTGCAAGGAGCGGCCAGGCTCGTTCCAGAGGCTGCGACAGACCGTTGCCAGAGTACTGCATAGAAGGGGTTCGCTCGCCTCCGCACGTCCACGTCGGCACTGTGCGGGTGCTGGTCTTGCCTTGTGCAAGACGAATCAGAGTCCAAGCGGTCACGGTCGCAGCAAAGATGAGGACAAAGGCTGTCGGGACTGTGACAGGGGAGAGGGGCCCGTTGGCGAGCGCCGACGGGACTGGGGCGACTCGCCCTGCAATGCCGGTCAGTGCCTTGGCCAAGCGCGCGATCAGGAAAGCCCCGGCTAGTCCCGAGACTAAGGTGAGCGTCGCGCCCATCCAAAGCGCGATCCGCATCGTTCTGGGCACTTCTCGAGCGTCGCGGGCCGCGACGGTGCGAGGTTGCCCGAGAAAGCCGATGCCGTATACGCGAAGTGCCGCCCAAGCGGTCAGGGCCGCCGTGAAAAAGAGGGCGAGTAGTGCAATCACATCAAGGATGCCCATGGGTCCGTGCAGGTGGTGTTCAGCTGCGGTCGACAAGGCGGTAAACATCATCCATTCGCCCGAGAATCCACCGAACGGGGGAGATGCACTCCACGATAACAACAAGATAGAAAATGCGATTGAGGTCTTCGGCATGCTACGAGCCAGTCCTCCCAGACGATTCAGTGAGTCTGTATGGGTGGCATAAAGAATCGCACCCGCCCCATGAAACAAGGCGGTCTTGAACAAGCCGTGGTTCCATGTCTGCCAGAGGGCCGCCAAGAGGGCCAGCATCGCCAGTGGAGTGTCGCGCATGGAGAACTCGATCATGGCTACACCTGTGCAAAGGAAGATGAGGCCCATGTTGTCGATACTGCTATAGGCTAAAATCTGCTTGATTCCTGTGGCACGTGCGGCCAAAGCGGCCGCTGTGATGGCACTGACGCCTCCGAGGCAGGCGACAGTCAGCCCCCACCACGTCGCCCCGCCTCCGAACCATAGGATGACAACGGTCAAGAAGCCAAATAGCGCGGTCTTGATCATGACGCCGGACATGAGTGAGGAGACGTGACTCGGCGCGATAGGGTGAGCGCGAGGCAGCCAGACGTGCAGAGGCATGATGCCGGCTTTGGTAGAGAATCCGATAAGCGCGCAGAGGAAGATGACGCTCTGCACGTCGGGCGGGAGGGTATGCGCTACGGCGGCAAACGTCGCAAAGTTCAAGCTTCGTGTATAGGCGTAGAGGACTAGGAACGCAACGAGTAAAAAGGCGGATCCGATCTGTGTCATGATCGCGTAAACGAGACCACTTTGCAGATTGCCAGGCTTGCGATGGTCATAGATCACCAAGAGGAAAGAGATGACGGACATGGCCTCCCAGCCTAGCATGAACGTGAAGACATCCGCGGCCAGCAAGACGGCGGCCATCGCGACTATGAAGAGCAGGATGCCGAGGTCCAGTAGAATCCCGTAACGACGCGTGCGGTACTCGTTGTGGTACCCGATCCCATAGATCGCCGACAGGACGCCGCTGACGCCGAGCAGACAGAGAAACAGTCCCGCAAGTGGCTGGATCCGAAAGACGATCAGCAGTGGGCTGTTTGGTATGACGTGATACGTCCAGAATACCTCACTGACACCTTGAAGTGCGGTCCAACCCAGTGCCGTGATCGCCGCGCAGAGTAGCGCCGTGAGGGTGGAGGCCAGGACGTGCATCGCCTTCATCTCTACACCTTCGATTCTTTGTATATTCAAACATTAGAAGATAAATACATTGAATCACAAGCGGGTCCAGAGTGCAAGTGGGAATCGCGTCCGGGATCAGGTAAAATGACTGGGTAGCGCCGTTTGTGGTGAGGATAGGTTTTGGCTTGGACTTGGGAGAGGGGCTTCGCTCATGAGTGAACAAACGCTGCGTTGGGGCGTGCTGGGTTGCGCCGGGATCGCGATGCGATCGGTCATTCCGGGGATCGCGCGTTCGCGCCGAGGGGAACTGTTGGCTGTGGCGAGTCGCGATGTAGAGAAGGCCAAGGAGACGGCCAGCCGTTTTGACGTGGATCGGGCGTATGGCAGCTATGAGGAGTTGTTGCGCGATCCAGATGTGGATGCTGTGTACATCCCGCTACCGAATCACCTGCACAAAGAGTGGACCATCCGGGCTGCCGAGGCCGGCAAGCACGTGTTGTGTGAAAAACCATTTGCCATGGATGCGGCGGAGGCAGCCGATATGGTGGCGGCGTGCGCCCGGACAGGGGTGGTGTTGGCCGAGGCGTTCATGTACCGGCACCACCCCCGTTACGAACAGATTCGCGAACTGATCACTGCGGACACCATAGGGGCGTTGCGTGGGATTCACGCCACCTTTACCTTCAACAGCGCTGGCGCCAAGGGTAACTTTCGGATGGACCCGGCGATGGGTGGCGGCGCACTGTACGATATCGGGGTCTATCCGATCACCGTCGCCCGGCTGTTGCTAGGCCGAGAACCGGAGGCGGCTACGGTGCATGCGCTCTTTTCGCCGGAGCACGGGGGCGTCGATATGATGGCTTCTGGCCTTCTGGAGTTTGCGGGAGGCACTTCGTTGACGTTTGATTGCGCGATGTGGGCAGCGTATCGCAACACTTTGGAAGTGCTCGGTACGGACGGACGCATCGAGGTTCCGTCGGCGTTCGTTTGCGAGGTGGATGCGCCCAGCGTCTTTTATGTCACGACGAACGACGGGCGCCGTGAGGTGCAGGTGCCAGCTGTCGATCAGTTTGCCCTGGAGATCGATGACTTCGCAGCCACTGTGCTGGACGGGGCCCCGCAGCGCTTCGCGCCGTCGGATGCCGTCGCGAACATGAAGGTTCTCGACGCTTGTTTGAAGTCGGCACGGACACGGGCGCGGGTTGTCATCGAGGGCTGATTTCTCGCAGCCACGGTTCACACACAGAAGGCGGACACAGTCATGATGGGCCGTGGGCTCGTGGTCAAGACAGAGGAGTGGTCGGGAACCAATGAAACCTATTCAGATTGGCGGGCTTGGCAAACCGGTGTCTCAGTTGATCATGGGATCGGACTATTTTACACCGGAGATCATCGAACGCGTGAGTGAGAATCTTGACGCGTATGTCGAACTTGGGGGCAACACGATCGACACGGCACACGTGTACGCCGGCGGCAAGAGTGAAGTGGCGATTGGACAGTGGTTGCGAAGTCGTGGTCGCCGCGATGATATCGTCATCTTGACCAAGGGGGCCCACCACGACGCCACCGGCCCACGCGTCCATCCCCAAGCGATCGCCGACGACCTCGCTCAGAGCCTGGAACGGTTGGGAATCGAGCAGATCGACCTCTACGGCTTGCATCGAGACGACCCGTCCGTTGAGGTTGGACCGATCATGGAGGCTTTGCATGCGCACGTGGTCTCCGGGCAGGTGTGCGCGATTGGGGTGTCCAACTGGACGCACCAACGCCTCGAAGAGGCCAATCGGTACGCGCAGGCGCATGGACTGACCGAGTTTACCTTTAACAGCCCGAACCTGAGCCTCGCTAAGGCACAGGAGCCCTACTGGGCAAACTGCGTGTCGGCGGATGCGGATACGTGCGCATGGCACGCCGCTTACCAATTCCCGCTGCTGTCCTGGTCGTCGCAGGCGCGCGGATTCTTTACGGGACGCTACACCCCCGAAGACCGCAGTGATGCGGACACGGTCCGGGTATTTTACAATGACGCGAACTGGGAACGCTTGCGTCGGGCCGAGCAGATGGCGCAAGAGCGTGGCGTGACGGCCATTCAGATCGCCTTGGCTTATGTGCTGAATCAGCCGTTCCCCACGGCGGCGTTGATCGGCCCACAGAACGAGGCGGAGTTGCGTTCCTGCTTCGACGCCACGGCGCTTGCCTTGACGCCAGAGGAGTTGCGCTGGCTCGATCTTTCCGACGGGCGCTAAGCGCGCGGGCGACACGGTGCGGCATGTGCGACAAGGGGATGCCGTGGATACCGTGGCGTGGCGGGTCCACGGCACCCACGGCGACTCTACAACCACACGCGCGTCCAAGTGGTACCGCCATTGGTGGTGTGGTACAGCGCGTCGCCATTTAGATCCACGATCCAGCCATCGTCTCGCGTGACAAAGTCAAGTGAGGTGGGCAGATGCAGGCCGAGACGGTATGCGGTCGCAGTCCCGTCAGGAGCCCGGTAGGCGAGGACGTTGTTCGGTAGACCCCGGCCTGAAGAAGAGAACGTCGGGCCGGATGCGGCGGGAAAGAACAATCCGCCATTTTGCGTCATGGACAGTGGCCACATCGCGGAGCGCAGACCCCAAGTGGTCATCGGGGACCACGTGCGACCGCCGTCTCGTGTCAAAAGAATCTGCGTTCCGGGACCGGCCCCCGATCCTTGCACGTAGACAGCTCCGAACTGGGGCGTCGCGAACGTCAGGTTGGTCGCGTTGCCACCTGCGAACCTGTCGGCCAGGGCCGTCCAATGCCGTCCGCCGTCGGTCGTAGTGGCCAGATGGCCGATCGAGTAATTGGGTTCTTCACCATAGATCATGGCGAAGAACCCGTTGGGCAGCGTCGCCGTCGCCTCGACTTGTGGCGTTTGCACAGGCATGGGAATGGACTGCCAAGTCCGCCCTTGGTTCGTAGTCAACGAAAGGCCATCGGAGGTTGGTGCCATTGCCGTCAGCGGGTCTTGCCATTGCCACGATCCCGCCCCTGTACTCGCTGCGTAGAGCGGCAGGGCATGCCATGTCTTGCCACCGTTTTGTGTCTCGTAAGGGCCGACTTGCGTGGCCACGATGCCAGTACTGGCGTTAAGAAACTGAACGCCTTCAGCTTGAACGTCGCCTATTTGAATCGAGTTGCTCCACGTTTGGCCCCCATCTTCACTCTCCAGAATTCCTCCGCCCTGTTCATTGCCGCCACTGATCCAGACACTGTTGCCCACGACCGAAAGTGACGTGCCGGACTCCTCGACGGCGAGGGGGAGTCGCTGTCCGGTTTGACTAAGGTGCAGCAAGGGACCGGGCGCCGGCAGATTGGCGCCCATGCTGTTGCCGCCGCACAGTGCGTAGAGACTCCCGTTCGCACCGGACTTTAAGTCGACAATGGGCTGCCAAAGGCTCGAATCAGAGCCCCGAATCCAGGCAAAGCGCGTTGCAGGCCTGCGTGTTTGCGGGTGGAGCAACCAGGCTGCAACTGCGGGTTGCTGCTGATACTTCGCGATGTTGCCGCCCGCGACGTAGAGACGGTTGTCTGCCGTCCAGAGCAGACTGTAGATCGGGGCCATCCGTTCCGACCACAGCATTTTCCACGTCCGCCCGCTGTCTTGTGTCGCGAGCACGGCGTACTCGCGTCCGTTCGTTGCCATCGCGGTCAAGGCGACGATCCCGCCGCGTGCAGCGATGCCGCCGGTTGCGCTGAAGCCCCGCGGAAGCGCGACGGCATGGAAGTGAACGCCTCCGTCCTGAGATAGAAAGACTGGCGAATTCATCCCCATGGTGGCTGCCTGAGGGGTCGTGAGCAACCATAGCGTCGTCGCGCTGGTCGGGTACGCCTGCAATTGGCCGACGTTTGTCTGAAAGTTGAGCGGAAGCACAGACTGGATGGAACTCCAAGTGGCACCAGCGTTGTCTGTCGTGGTCAATGTCACGGCATACTGTCCGCCAACGCCCGTCGAATCGGGTATGGAAAGGGAGGTCGCGACCGCAAGCGGCCCATTCCACCGCATCCAGTCAAATGACGCACTCGCGGCTGCGGTTCCCGTCCCTTCTGTATCTGTATCTGTCCCTGACGCGACAGCATTTCCTCCCCCTGCGATCGACAAGATCTCGTGCCAGGTGTGTCCTCCGTCCAGTGTTTGCAAAATGGTGCCACTCTCGGTTGCCAGGTAGCCGTGGTCTCTCGTCAGGAAATGCGCCGCGATCGTGTTGCCAGGGGCAGCATCGCTGACGGGTGCACGTGACGTGAGAAACTTTGCAACCACAGGGTGCGAAAGGGCCGTCACCCAGTTTGGTTGCACGGCGATGTCCAGAGCGTGTGGGGCCAGCGCCCCGGATTCATGTGGCAGAGTACTGTGCGTTCGCTGGATCGTGGGTGCTGCCATCCACAATGCCGCACTTGCGACCAAGGCGAGCGTACCGAAAAGACGGATCGTAAGTGGGTGTTTGTCCCCATGCCGCTTCATAGTCGAGACTCTTCCCCTTCCTGTTGCGTCGGTCAACCGACTAGACGGGTGGAGATGGCCCTTGGTTACGCAGTGAGAAAGATCTCACGATTCGGATCGATGACGAGCGATGCTTGTGGCTGGGACCTGGCGGCCTTATAAAGTGGGTCTATACGAGAGCATACGCGTTAGGAGATCAGTTCGGATCATTCTTTTTACGGCTTTTTTCATGGCAGTGAAAATCACGGATTTGCCCTCATTTGCCGAGAAAGTTTTTTGGCTGCGACGGACATAAACGCTTTGGACGGGTCGAACGTCTGGACTGTGTCGCAGTTCAAATAGCCGGAAGGGGAGAACACAACATGAGGACCTTGATGATTCGTACCGCAGGTGCAGTCGCAGCGTTGACTTTGGTGCTTGGCGCGCCGATCGCGGCGATGGCTGCCACGTCGGGCTCGCAAGTCAACACATCGGCAGATGCTTCTGCCCAAGCGGAGATCTCGGCACAGACGGATGCGTGGCTGGGGCTCTCGGGATCGAACTGCTCTTATCTGGATAGTGGGGCGATGAGCAATGTCTGGGCCAATGACCAGACGAACGTGGGCAGCCAGATGTCCTCTTGGGGCATGGGATATGGCAATGCGGACGCTGGCGCCAACGCAAATGCCAACGCTGATTTAAACCTGTCGCTCGGGCTCAACGGCAACGCGCAAGCGGACGGGTATGGCAGTGCAGGCAATGGGACGTACTTTGGCTCTGGTGCAGATTCCGGTCTCGTCTCGGGCCTGATGACGAACCTGTCACTCGGCCTCTCGACCAATACACAAGTCTCCGGTTCCGGCGACTTCTCAGCAAGCGGATCGGGAAACAGTTCAACGGGCGGCAACGGTGGTGCCAGTGGTTCGGCATCGGGCAGTGCGAACGCGAATGCGAACGCCAATGCGAACGTCAATGCGAACGTAGGCATCAACCTGGGCGTGCTGTTGGGCATCCAACTTGGTTAAGCGCTACTTATCGACGCGTGGTCAGTGTCCGCGATGTGCGCACTGACCGCGCGCCTCTAATGACAAGGGGAGGTGTTTGAAGTGAAGCGAAGACATCGGCTGCTTTTTGCCACCGTCGCGTGTGCGTTTGGACTCTATGCGGCTGGAGTCAGCCCGGCAAGCGGTGCCCACGCCGAGTCTGCAACGCGCGTCCGGTCGGCCACGGCGGCGACCCAGGCCATGGCGAGTATCCGTGGCATGCTGATCAGCAATGCGAGTGTGGACTATCGCAGTCGTGACAGCCTGGACGCGCCCATGCGCTACGTGGCCGGCTTGACGGCAAGCACCCAGGTCGCTCTGGACACATTTGACGCACGGAACGATGTAACGACTCGGCTTGTGCACTTGTTTATCGATCCATCGCCAGTATGGCACAATGCATCCTCATACATGGTGTACGCCAACCTCGTCTTCGATGAGCACCTTGGCGATGTCGGTAAATCCCTGAAAAATGTGACGTGGAGCGACTTGTTCGTCAGCTCTAGGTTGAAAAACGGACAGTTTCGCGTGACGGATATTCTGCCGATCACCCCGATTCTGCACGGAGGGGCGCACCCTATGTTTGATTACGCCCCGTCGGCGGGCTATGCGGAGATGTCGGCGGAATTTCGGACAGGGCTGGATCAGTATGCCGCGCGTGCGCATTACGCGGCGCACAAGGTCGATATCAAGATGTTCGGTTACTATCTGGACGCGGCGACGCATCAACTGCGGGTCTATCTCTTTGTCCACAATGGTCTGAATGTTCCGGCGTACGCCATTCGTGGTACACTTCGGGCAAGTCTCATGAGGCATGAGATGTTCGCCAGTTCGTTCGCGCTCGACGACCCTACCTTTGGCATCTTGTTTCCGGGGCAGACGCGGTTCGCTGTCGTGACGCTGCCGGAAAGCAGTATCCGGGATCGCGCCGCTTTGCTGGAGTATCGCAAGGATTCCACGTTTTTCTCGCAGTTTGTCTATCGGCCCCTGTGATTTTACAGGGGTCTTGCCTTGTCCCATTTAACTTCCCATTCATCGCGTTCGGGATTCTGTTGTGACAGACCTGTCAGTCATGTATACTGAGAATCGAATAGGGTCATCATAACAGGTTCGGTGATTTATGGGCCAAGGCCGTTGGGGGTAGGTATGTGAAAGAGCAAAATTATCAAAATCATGTGCGGTTTCATCCGTTTTTTCACTTTTTCTTGTTCCCGTTGACGTTTGCATTGTTCGTGGCCAGTGTGTTCAATCTGTTTCCGGCTTTTCGCGGTGGCATGGAACTTTGGTTTGCGGTGGTGCTGATGCTGGGTTCGCTGGCTCTCGTGTTTACGGTCTTGTTGGCCCGCACCTATGCTAACAAGGTACAGAACCGTGTCGTGCGAGTGGAGGAGAATTTTCGCCATTACAGACTGATCGGGCAGCCGCTTGATCCGGACCTGACGATGGCCCAGATCATCGCGTTGCGGTTTGCGAGCGATGAAGAGTTCCCCGGACTTTGCGCGCGCGCGTTGCAAGAACGGCTCAGCGCGGATGATATCAAGAAGGCGGTCACCACGTGGCGCGCAGATCACGTGCGGGTCTGACCAGGAGCGCAGAGGCGTGATGTGTGATGTGTGCGGCCGACAAGCTATGGGGGCGGTACGCGCCGGGTGACTCAGGCGATCTGTTGACGGGGTCTTGCAGTCGGCGTAGAATGGCTTTTGACCCGGCGGGTTGCGGGTGGAATCAGCAGGAGGGATCGCCGTTCTGAATCGCAGTGGGAACGACGCGCTAACTGAATTTGCGCGATGAGGAACGGTCAGCTTGGCGTTGGATTTGTTTCCGTGCGTCGGTTGCTCCGTTTTCATCGCAGGTTAGGCCGGTCCGACTGTGGCTGATCCTCCATGGATAACTGTGATGCCAATGGATGCGTCTCAAAACCACGGGTCTAGCGACCTGTGGTTTTGTCTTTTTTTGGTGCGCGTGCAGCCGGAATCGGCCCATTTCCGAGGAGACTGGAGTGGGCGTCCTTGACAATTTTACAGGTCCGACAGCTGTCCTTTTCGTACGGCGAGGTGCAAGTGCTGAAAAATGTGTCCATGCAGATCAGAGAAGGCGAACGCGTGGGTCTGGTGGGGGCCAACAGGAGTGGAAAGTCCACATTGCTCCGACTCTTGGCGAGTGAGTGGTCGCGCACGAGCCGGATTGCGCGGGCGTTGTCTCAGACGGCGGACGCCCTTTTGCTGGATGAGCCGACAGATTACTTGGATGGGAAATTCGCAGGGTCGAGAGAAGTGCAGGCGTAGATGAGCGTGTTCCCGGATTGATTTGGGTGCTGGGCATGCCGCTGTCTCGAAGACGCCGGGCCCGTCTAGTCTCATCCTGAGACTCACGGCGACGGGCTAGTCTCATCCTGAGACTTACGGCGCCCAGCTAGTCTCAATCTGAGAAATACCGGGTCCTTCCGGTTCAATGCCATTACCTTTCAGTCGTGTCTTTCGGGCTTGGACGTTGGCAACTCGGTCTGGCGAACCGCATTCCTCTGCTTGGCACGCAGGTGGACACCCACGAGTGACCATCATGCAGGAATCTCCATGAATGACGAGTTGAGTCGAGCAGGGTTTTGGATCGTCGGCCGCGAAATAAGGAGGCAACAAACGACCGCTCGCCGCCCGCCCGCGGCCCGCCGCCCGCCGCACACCTGCACACACGCTAGAGAAACGATCGTCGCGGCACCGCCGTGACAGCCGGAGAGACAGGAGTTTTCTTTGCACATGGCCACGCTGGAACAGGAGACGCATGTGCTGCGTCTTGGCATGGATATGAAGCGCGTGACGTGGTTTAATTTTCGGATTGACTTTTCTGCGTCTATTTTGTTTGCACTCTATAATGTCGTCGTCAACCAGTTCTATACGCCGATGGCGATCCGGCATGGGATTTCGAACGTTGAGGTGGGGTTGCTGACGGCAGCGCCGGCGATCGGCTCGCTGTTGTCGCCACTCTGGGCGGGGATGATGGGGCGCCGGTCACCCATGCCCTTCATCTTCTGGCCGAATCTTCTTGCGCGCCTGTCGATCTGTGTCGTCGGACTGTGGCTGTCCCCGCTGATGTTTGTCGCGGTGGCGCTGTTTGTCAACTTTCTTGGCGCCATCCAGGCACCAGCCTATCCTGCTTTGATGCCTCGCATCTACCCGGGGCGACTGCGTGGACGGTTGATGGGGTATGTGCGGGTCGCGCAGTGTCTCTTTCTCGTTCCACTGGCTTTGATTGTCGGCGCGTGGCTTCATGTCGACGGCGACATGTGGCCCCTCATCTGCGCCTCGGCCCTCGGGGTGGCGTCTCTGATCCTCTTTACCGCTGTGCGTCAGGTCGAGCCTCAACCCCCGCACGCCGCGGAGGACCTTCACCATACGCCAGGGTTTGCCGCGCACATCAAGGGCCAGTGGCGGCTCGTGAAGACCACTGCGGGGCTTGGTGCCTTCCTGGTGGCGACCTCGCTGACGGGGTTTGGCAATCTGGTGGGGGCACCACTCTTTCAGATCTATCAGATTCACGTTCTGAATCTCAACAACTTTCAGATCGGCGAGACGCGCATGGCGTACTATGCGCTCCTTCTCGTCGCCTACTTTGCACTGGGGTGGGTGATCGACAAAGTCTCGCCGCGCCATGCCTTGCTCTGGGGCATGGCGGCCTATGCGATGATGCCCATCCTGTACGCCGCCTTCGGGAGTTTCGGCGCCGTCCTTGCGGCCAGCGGCTTTCAGGGGATCGGCGATGCGGCGTGGGATATCGGCCTCATGGCCTATGTATTTCAAATGGCGCCGGGGAAAGAGGCATCCGTTTTCGGACTGCATCTCCTGCTGTTTGGTGTCCGTGGGACCATCGCCCCCCTGCTTAGTACGGCCGCGGCCGCTGTGGTGCCGCTACCGGTGTTGCTGGTCGGGGCGACGCTGTTTTGTGTGGCCGGTCTGATTGTGCTGGCAGTCTTCAGGCCTCATGCGCGACCGGGCGGCGACGACTTGCTGATCGCTTCCCACAGTCCGCCAAGGTAGGTGGCACCCAGCGCGCGATCGAACAGTCCGTATCCCGGATTGCCCGTTTCACCCCACACCATCCGTCCGTGATCGGGTCGCACGGGTCCTGTGAAGCCGACTTCGAAGAGGGCTTGCATGACGGCGTGCATGTCGATGGAACCGTCCGCGGAGCGGTGTCCCGACTCGTAAAATGAGTGCGGCCCCGTCCGGCGGACATTGCGCAGGTGGACAAAGTGGATGCGACCGTCGCGTCCGAGTTCTCGCACCATGCCGGGCAGGTCGTTGTCCGCCCGTGAACCGAGCGAGCCGCTGCAGAAGCAGAGACCGTGGCAAGGGTCGTCATAGAGTGACAGCAGTCGGAGCAGGTTGGCCTGATCGACGACAATGCGCGGAATGCCAAGCACGGGCCAAGGCGGGTCGTCTGGATGTATGGCCATCTTGATGCCGCACGCCTTGGCCACCGGCATGACAGCCTGGACGAAGTAGTCCAGGTGCTCCCAGAGTGCTTCTGCCGAAAGCGCCTGATAGAACCGGAAGCGGCGAATCAGGGCTTCGGCCTCCGCGTCGAGGTTCCACGCAGGTAAGCGTAGGGCGCCGGACAAAAGTGCCTGTTCGTCTACCCCCGCATCGTCGTAGGCCAGTGTGGTCGAGCCGTCGGGAAGCGGGTGTTCGAGCGACGTGCGCAGCCAGTCGAAGAGGGGCATGAAATTGTAGCACACGGTGTGGATCTGCTCGGCCGCCAAGTTGCGCAGGGTGTCCTGATAGGCCTCAATGTAGCGGTCGCGCGTCGCCAACCCCATCTTGATGTCTTCGTGAACGGGAACGCTTTCGATGACGGTCAGCGTCAAACCGGCTCGTTCGACGCTATCGCGCACGGCGGCGATCTCATCGCGCCGCCAGAGTTCTCCCGGCGCCTTGTGGTGAAGGGAGGTCACGATGCCGCGCACGCCGGGGATCTGGCGAATGTCGGCGAGCCGCACGGGATCCTGTTCCCCGTACCAGCGAAATGACAGGTTCATCGACTCACCCCACTCTCGCCGCGAAGCGCCAGCTTTGCATCGTGCCAGTCAGGGTACTCGCGCCAGTCGCCCGACCCCGTGACGGCGCACGCGCCGACATAGGCGCCAAGGCGCAGGGCTGCAGTGGGGTCCAGTCCATGAAGCATGCCGGCGATCCAGCCCGCATTGAACCCATCGCCCGCCCCGACCGTGTCGACCACCGTGTCCACGGGAAAAGCCGGCACGCTCGTCAATTCGCCCGCCACAGAGGTGGTCGCCCCGCGTTCTCCTTGTTTGACCAGTACGCCAAGTCCAGAAAAGCCATCGGCTCGAGCCCGCTGTTCGACCTCGGCCGGATCGTCCGTGCCAAAGAGCAGCGCCGCCTCCGTATCGCCGAGAAGCAGCCAGCGCACGCGTGGCAGCACGCTGATCAAAAGTGCGCGCCATGCGTCAAGTGGAGCGAGCTTCAGCCGAATGTTGATGTCAAACGAGACGGGCAGTTGCTGAGCGGCCGCCTCCTTCAGCAGGGCCTCTGCGTGCACACGAGCCGGCTCGCCGAGCATCCAGGTGATGCCTGTGGCGTGGACCCAACCATACTGCTTACTCCGCAAGGTGGCCAGGACGGGGTCCGTCCGCCACGCGCCGAGTGCCATCGGGGACGTCTTGCGATAGTAGAAGACCTGCGTATCGCCACGAAGTCCCGACCACTGTTTAAAATACAGTCCCGTCGCGCCCTCTGCCGCCGTCTCCACAAGGCGTGCGTCAACGCCGGCACCGCGCAGGGCGCAGCGGATTCGCTCGCCGAACGGATCATCGCCGACGCTGGCAGCGAAACTGACCGGGATGCCTAAGCGGGCCAGGCCGATGGCGGTGTTGAGTTCAGCGCCCGCGCAGTCCATCCGGTACTGATCGACCCCGGACAGTCGCCCGCGGGTCTCCGGGATGCAGACCACCATCGGCTCGCCGAATGTCAACACGTTTGTCAATGTGCTTGCTGGGACCACGGGCTCAGCTCCTCGCGGGGACCGTCACGCGCGACGGATGAATCCCCAAAAATTGTCGTTCAGCAGGGCGCGGACGTCCCGTTCGATGTCATCCTCTCGCACGGTCCAGCCCATCTCGATGAGTCGCCGATAGCGGTCGCCAAGGAGCCGGGCGATGACGTGGCGCGCACGCTGCCACTTGTAGATCACTTGTTCAAGCACGCGCGCGTCGGAGTGTTGCGGGATGAATGTTGGGCCGAGCAACTCCAGTCGCATGCGGGTGATCTCGGTGACGAGACTGTCGGTATTGACAAACCACCAGCACCCGAAAATCATGAGGTTGTGAAACTTGCGCGCCGTCACGACCAACTCGTGCTGACTCTCGCGCGACAAGACGGTGACGAAAAAGCGCTGGTCAGGATAGCGCGAACAGAGCGCTTCGATCGGCAACATCGACGCGCGGCCCAAACTGTCACCGGCGTCTCCGAGGTCCTGGTTGACCTGTCGCCGCGACCCGATCATCAGCGCCAGGGGGAGTTCGCGTGCCAGACAGACGGGCAGAATCACCCGCTCGAGCAACTGCTCCCGCGTCGACTCGCCGGGAAAGCTAAAGTCGTCGCCGGCTGAGAAGGCGACGTACAGCGCGCCCATGCGTTCGAGCCAGTGGTCGAGGAAGCGACGCAATTCGAGCACCGTTTGCGCGTCCAGCGTGTCGCGAACAGCATAGCCGAGGCTGCAAAGTTCAGGGACGACCGCCTGGTAGTGGTTCAGTAGGCGGTCGAGTCGCAAGGCGGCATGGAACCGCGGATGCATAGCGGGGGAGCGCTCCCAAACGGCCCGTTCCACCGGATCCAGTGGGTCGTTGGTCATGACTACACTGTCGACGCCCGCGAGATCCAGAACGCGAGTGACATAGGTTTCCGTGGGCACATCGCAAAGCGCCTCGCGGAGTGCATCGAGGCGCAGGTCTACCCCTAGCGCTTGGCCGATCTCCAGCACCCCCGAGGTGGCCTCCGATAGCGGCGAGCGCTGCACGAACAGTGACTCCCAGATCAGGTCCGATCGGCTGGCTCGGCTCATGTGCCTGAATTCACTGTACGGAAGATGGTGAGCGCGAAACGACTCGGCGACGATGTAGTGAAAATTCAACAGTTCGTCCGCGCCGCAAAGAAGCAGTGAGCCGAAGGAGGGCGCGAACAGGTGCGTGTGCATGTCCGTCGCCCGCGTGCGCTGGACGATGCGCGCCACCAGCTCGTCGAGCGCTTGGACTGGGAGGCCGGGTGAAGGCGGGGGCGTGGACACGTGGGGCGTCTCGGGCATGGGTCTTCGTCTCCTCTCATGAGGACCGCGTGCTACGCTTCGTCCCCGTCGACGTGCGCGCGGTCTTGGCTTGCAGTCAGATGGTCATGGCACCAAACCCGCCGTCAACCCGGATGAGCGCCCCGGTGACGAATCCGGACGCCGCCTCGCTCGCCAGCCAAACGACCGCACCGCTTAGTTCGTGTGGCTCGCCGAGGCGTCTGAGCGGGGTGTGATCCGTGATCGCCGAGATGCGGGCGGGCGTCAGGATCGCACGATTTTGCTCAGCGGGAAAGAAACCGGGTATGAGCGCATTGACGCGGATGGTGGGGGCGAGTTCGCGCGCAAGGTACTGCGTCATGCTGTTGACCGTCGCCTTTGACGCAGAGTACGCGAACACGCCAGAGAGTGGAGGGTCGGACGACACGCTGGACAGGTTGATGATCGAACCGCCGCCTTGTTCCAGCATGACGCGGGCCACGATCTGCGACGTGACAAACGTCCCGCGCGCATTGACCCCCATGACCCGTTCCCAGTCATCGTCATCGACTTCAAAGAAGGGTTTCTTCTGGTTGACGCCAGCGGCATTGATCAGGACGTCCACTTTCGAGGCGAAGGATAGGGCGCCATCGACCCACGCGCAAACGGAGGCGCGGCTGGTGACATCGAGTGCGGCTCCGCGCACATCTCCGAATCTGGCGAGTGTGGCGACAGCGGTCTCCATGCGCTCCGGATCGCGGCCACCGAGCAGCACACGCGCGCCACAAGTGAGAAGGGCTTGGCCCATCGCCTGACCGAGAACGCCGCTGCCGCCCGTGATCAAGACGGTCTTGCCTGTCAGATCAAACATGGACATGGGATGCTGCCCCCTTGTTCGCTATTGCCACGGGATCCTTTGCTCGTCGAGAATCCGCTTGAGCGCGTCGGCCGCTACCTTGAACAGGTCGGGGCCGCTAAAACCAGCCATTGCATTCGCGGATTCCAAATGGGGCTCCAGCGACAGGATGCCCTCATACCCGCGTTCGGCGAGCGCGCGGAGAAGTTCCGGGACGTCGCCGTCGCCGTGACCCGCCGGCACGACACGCCCATCGCCAAGGTGTGCGTCCTTGATGTGCACGTACTCGATGTGGTCGCATAGCAGGGGATAGGCGTCCTTCATCGGGCGCACGCCGCACTGCACAAAGTTGGCCGGGTCAAAGGCAAGACGCAGGTGCGGCGAGTTTATTGTGGCCAGAAGATCCAGGCAGCGTTCGGGCGTGTCCCCGTAGATGTGCTTCTCGTTCTCGTGCAGCAAGTAGACCTTTGCCAACTCAGCACGCCGCGTCAGTTCCGTCATGCGCGCCATGACTTCCGTTCGCATCTCGGCGGGGTCCGCGCCATCCGGCATGAAGAAGGAAAATACGCGAATGTGGCGCGTGCCGAGTCGTCCGGCCACCTCGATCGCACGCTCGAAGTCGCGCAGGTGGGCAGCAAAGTCATCGGCGATGCCGATTTTTCCGATCGGCGAGCCAATGCACGCGACGGCGATGCCCGCTTCGGCCAACAGATGCTGGACGTCAGCCACCTGCGCATCGGACAGCTTGAGCACATTGATTCCCCACGCTCCGCGCACATCCACATGGCGCACAGCGTGCGCACGCAAGACTGCCAGTTGGGTCGGGAAGTCCGCCGCGATCTCGTCTGCGAAGGCCGACAGCGTCATCATGACAGTGCCTCCAGCCAGTGCAGACTCTGTGCGAGGCTATCAAATGGATCCTGCTGGCAGACGTCTTGCTCGATCACGTACCACTCGACGCCACTGCTTTCACAGGCTGCGAGAATCTCGCTCCAGTTGAGGTTGCCTGCGCCGATCTCCGCGAACACCGGCGTCCAGCCTTGCACCGCCATATCCTTGAGGTGGACCACCTTGATGTGATCTTTTGCCCGACGAATCTGCTCCGCCGGATGGGCGCCGCCCGCCTGTACCCAGTACGTGTCGAGCTCGAGGCTATAGGCACCTGACTGTGCACCGGCGAACAAAAGGTCCATCCCGGTGACGTCGCCGAACCGAACGAACTCGATGTTGTGGTTGTGATAGACCAGGTGTAGCCCACTCGCCTCGAGTTTTTGCCCAATCGACGTGAATTCTGCGATGAACGCCTCGTAGCCCGCCCGACTGTCGCGATACCGCTCCGGCAATAGGCCAAGGCCGATGTAGTCGCATCCCCACAGTTTGTGCGTGCGGATCACATCATCAAGGCGATCCGTCAGTTCCTCATACCCGACGTGCGTGGCGCAGATGGTCAGCTCCAGTGAGGCGGTGATGTCGAGCAGGCGTTCCGGGGCGATCGGGCCCAGACCCGACACTTGTACGGCCCGATAGCCGATATCGCGGACGCGCTTCAGAGAACTGGCGACTTGCTCAGGGGTTTTCAGAACATCGCGAAGCGTGTACAGTTGGGCCGCGATCGCGGCTGGGTTCAGGCTCATCGTTAGACCTTCTTTCCGGCGTCAATGCGCGCCTGCAGTTCCACCTCGAAACGCTTTGGGTCCAGGGGCAGTTCGACCATCTGTCCGGTGAACGAGGACAGCATGATCGCGTTGGCCAGCGTCACGGCACCGAGCCCCTCGACGCCTTCGGCAATCAGCGGCGACCCATCGAGGATGGCCGCGACAAACTGTTCGGTCACGACCCCGTGACTCGAGGCGTCGCCCTGCTCGATGGGAATCGCGCGGCTGGAGCTTTTGACGCCGCCCCACACGTCCTTCGATTCTTGGCTGTACGTGATCATCGAGACCTCGTTGGCCTGCAGGGTGAGGGCCCCGTCTTCGAACAGAAGTCGACCGAGCTCACCTACGATCTCGAGGCGATTGGTGCCAGGGCTCTCCGCCGTGGACACGATGAAGTGGCCCACCATGCCGCCCTCATGTTCAAAATAGCCGGTGACTTCGTCCTCGACCTCGATCGCATGGTATTTGCCGAGGTGGGCGTGTCCTTGAACGCGCGTCGGGAGCCCGAAGAGCCACTGGTACATGTCAAGGTTGTGCGGGCACTGATTGGTGAGGATGCCCCCCCCCTCGCCGGCCCACGTGGCGCGCCAGCTGCCCGAGTCGTAGTAGGCTTGCGTGCGGAACCAGCGCGTGTTGATCCAGGTGGCGCGTACCAGCCGACCAAGGGTCCCGCCGGCGACGATCTCCTTGATCTTCTTGTGGGCTGGGAAGGTGCGTTCGTTGAACATCATGGCGAAGCGCAGATTCGGGTGGTGCCGTCGTGCGGTCTCATAGGCGGCTATGATCTTTTGTCCATCGCCCACGTGCACCGCCAGGGGCTTCTCGCAGAGCACGTGGACGCCCTGTTCAAATGCGGCGATCGCGGCCGTCACGTGATCGAAGTGGGGGACGGCGACGATCACGGCGTCGAGCTTTGCCTGTTGCAACATGGCGTCCACGCTACTGTAGGCGCGGGCTCCCGTCTGGGCGGCGAACTCTTGTGCCCGACCGGTGTCGATGTCGCAGACGGCCGCCAAGGTCACGCGTTGCATGTGACTGAGGTTGTGAACGTGTTGGCGGCCGATGTTGCCGAGACCAATCACGCCCATTTGCAAAGACTTTGTCAACTCAAATCGACTCCTTTGGGCTGAGAATGTACAGGGACTGCCTACAGAATAGGCGAGACAAGAAATCATGGGTAGGGGATTCTGTGCTATATTTGTTGGGAATCTTGGCTTTCTGAAAGGGGATACGCGATGGATGCGCGACTGCTCGACGGGATCGACAGTCAGATTTCTTATATGCACCAAGTGTCCGGGCCCTTACAGATTGACTTTCATCTGCATGACGGCTGCGAGATCTACCTGCTCTTGTCCGGCGACGTGCGCTACTTCGTCGAAGGGACCATGTACGCGTTGTCACCGGGTGACCTCGTGATCACCAACCCGCTGGAGATCCATAAGCCGACATTTACCTCGGATGCGCGATACGAGCGAATCTACTTGCAGTTTGATCCCCGCTTTATCGATGCGTTTTCGACAGCGTCCACTGACTTGCTTCGCTGCTTTTATGATCGGCCGAAGGGCATCGGCAACCGGTTGCCGCATGCGTTGGTCGAGGCCGCAGGCGTGTTGCCGCTGTTGCGGCGTTACGGAGAGCTGCTTCGCGCCGAGTCAGGCGAGGTGGGGCGGGCACAGCGGCAACTGGCCTGTCTGCTGGAGCTTCTGACTGTGCTCGGCGAGCAGTACGAGCGAGCGGGCCATCATCCGCTCAGCGTCACCGTCCACGAGAAACTCTCGGCGGCACTCACGTGGATCGACGCGCATCTCGCAGAGGATCTGTCGCTCGCGACTTTGGAGCGGGAACTATTCATCGATCGCTTCTACCTCAGCAAGCTCTTTAAACGTCATGTCGGGAGCACCATTCACGCGTACATCATCTACAAACGCATCGTCCTCGCCAGACAACTGCTCGCCGCGGGGTGCAGTGTCGCCGAGGCGCGCGAACGCTCGGGCTTCACAGATTACACCAGCTTTCTGCAGATGTTCAAGCGCACCGTCGGTGTGTTGCCGAAAGACTACGCGGGCCGCCTCCGGTCGCTTCACGGTGTCGGTGTCGGGCGCGAGTGAGTGGCGGTGGGGTGGCGGGTGACCCGTCGTCATTGAAAGGTAAAGGAATCGATCTAGGGCCAAAGTAGTGATCCACCGGAGGCGATCACGGGTGAATCGATCGCTGGCGACAAATTTGCCACCACTTTTCACACAAAAAAGTATCCGGGAGCTCTTGGAACGCGATTTGTCCCTTTTTCTTTACCTTATATTAGATAAATTAGATGTTGGAGCAAATTTCACGTCGTAAATCGCCGCGAATTTTCGACGGATGGCCGTTTTGCAACCAGTCGGGACGCTAGTGACGTCCATTAGTGTCATCTCTCGATGTTAATTTTCGCGCCAACGCTTGAGCTCCTTGTCCGGTTCGGAGTCTGTGCGCCGACTTCGATGCACGGAGCGCAAGCCAAGGGCATCGACCCAAGAGCACCGGAAGGCGTTAGGGCTGTCCACTCCCTGGCTGATGGGAAGCCAAGGGATGCGTGACTTGGCCTCACCATCATGAAAATGAGGCGCAAGTCGGCGGCAGGCACTCACGAAGTGCGCCGATGGGTGGAGTGTGGAATTCGATAGTGAACGTTCGGTCAATACACCGGTGGCGTGACACTCCCCGACGAGCCACCCGATTCATCCGAGTCACCCCAGCCACCCGATCCACCCGATCCTCCCGATCCTCCCTAGTCGCCCTAGTCGCCCTAGTCGCCCGATCCACCCGAGTCACCCGAGCCGCCCTAGCCACCTGAGCCGCCTTGCTTGCGTTCAAAGTAGACGTGCAGGCGATACTCGCAGATCTGGCTTGTCCAGTCATACAAGGTGGAAAGGGCTTGCGGGCTGTCATCAATCAAGATGGCGAATCCCTCCGAGGTCATGGTCACCCATCCCGAACTGCTGCCAGCCCACATCGTCATCGGCATGCGGCGAATCAGACTTGAGATCTGCTTTTCCATAAAGGCGGATGAATGGGCCATGGCGCTGCCCTCCAGATCGGCCTGGCGGTAGGGTTTGCCTGAGAGATAGGCATGAAAGGGTTCGGCGGCTGCCCTTGGCGTCAGGGGTTGGGGCCATGTCTCTCGACCTCGAGCGAGCATGCACTGCAAGAGCACCATCTTGTAACTTTTACTCATTCTCGTGGACTCCACTTCACTGAACCAGCCCCTATAGCGTTCGAGCAGATCGTGCTCATCGGGGGTCAGGTCGTTCATGGCTTCCCTGAACTGGATCCACGATGTGTATTCTTGGCGGACGGCCTGGCTGTCAACGGTGCCATACAGGTGAAACTCGAGGTAGGATGGGCTGCGTCCCAGATCCCGTTGAAGGGTGAGCCACGCCTCCCGCAAGCGCTCTTTGCGCGGAGAGCGTTTGCTGGCCATAACGCGCACCAAATCAACCACACGCGGATCGAGGTTCCACTCGCATGCAGCGGGTACGGCGATTTGCTGAGCCCATCGCTCGGTCACGTTTTCAGACGGAGGTCGCGTGTCAAAGACGCGGAGTTTGTAATCGGCGTGGCGATAGTTGCCGATCAGGTCAATAATCGTACAATGCGATTTGCCAGCACACGTTCGCAGGCCCCGTCCGATCTGCTGGATGAACACGGTCAGGGACTCTGTGGGCCTGACGAACAGCAGCGTGTCGAGTGAGGGAATGTCGACCCCTTCATTGAACAGGTCAACAGTGAACAGTACTGCGATCGTGCCGTCTGTTATCGCTCGTATCGCTTGCTCTCGATCCATCGCCCGAGGACCGGAGTGGACACTCGCCGCGGCAACCCCGGCCCGGCGAAACGTTTGCGCGAACCAGTCGGCCTGCGCAATGGATGAGCAAAATGTCAGGGTTCGCGTCCCTCTCAGCGTCTTCCAGACGGCAAGCACACGCGTTGCCATGTGACTCGCTATTTGTTCGCGGTATAGGTCTGATTCGTCGTAATGGCTGCCGAGCCATGTGACCCTGTCATAGTCCGTGTCGTCGTATATGCCGTGGTAGTGGAACGGGGACAGCCAGCCTCGCTCGATCGCCTC
>JAPNUJ010000160.1:0-383 GCA_026627155.1 Bacillota bacterium
AGACATGCCCGCCCATCTTCTGGATCGGTGATACGCGCGACCAATCCCTTGGCTTCTAGTGCTGCCACTTGCCGACTCGCCGTGGAGATGTCAAGAAAGAGCGAATCTGCCAATACGCTGACACTAAGTGCCTCTGCCTCATCCAGTTCTGCAAGGAGCAGGTATGCGGAGCGATCGAGACTTGCGATGACAGCGTCACTTACCTTCGCAGTGAGTAGCCGCCCTAGCACGGACATCTCTTTTGCGATGCGCGGTACTCCCGGATGCATAAGCATCCTCCCTTCTCGACAAGCGGAGAAAACCTGTCCAATGGTTCTTCTATTTTGACCGCCGCAGGTGTATAATGCAACTGCTATACTTGTATCATACAATTTTATTGTGGA
>JAPNUJ010000160.1:393-2941 GCA_026627155.1 Bacillota bacterium
CGCTTGCGTCGTTGCCTTCATGGGACTGGGACTCGTGGATCCGATCCTACCGGTCATCGCGCGTCAGTTAGATGCGACACCGAGTCAGGTTGAGCTTCTATTCACCAGCTACATGCTTGTCACAGGTCTTGCCATGATTGTCACTGGCGCCGTCTCAAGTCGCATTGGCCCCAAATGGACGCTGCTTCTAGGTCTCTTTCTCATTGTGTTGTTTGCTGGGCTTGGCGGTAGCGCACACGATATCGGTCAAATTGTCTGGTATCGCGGGGGATGGGGCCTTGGCAATGCACTCTTTATCGCCACCGCACTGGCGGTGATCGTCAGCGTGGCCAGCGGCGGGACGGCTGGCGCGATCATCCTATACGAAGCCGCACTTGGGCTCGGTCTGTCGGTCGGTCCATTGCTCGGCGGCGAGCTCGGTAGCATCAGCTGGCGCGGACCTTTCTTTGGCGTGTCCGTTCTCATGGCCATCGGATTTGTCGCTATTCTCATTTTCTTGCGCGCTTTGCCAAAGCCTGTGAAAAAAACTTCCGTACTCGATCCGCTGCGCGCCCTTCGTCATCGCGGCTTACTCACCATGGCGCTGATGGCGCTGCTGTATAACTTCGGATTTTTCACGTTGCTGACCTTTACGCCGTTTGTGCTGGGCATGACCGCCATCCAACTCGGTTATGTGTACTTTGGTTGGGGCGTGTTTCTGGCCATCACGTCGGTGTTTGTGGCGCCCCGCCTGCAGCGACGTTTTGGAACGCTCGGCACGACCTATACCATGCTGGCACTCATTGCCGTCGATCTTTTGGTCATTGGGTTAAATGTTCACAATCACGTCGTAGTTGTCATCGCGATCATCGTGGCAGGCGGCTTTCTCGGTGTGAACAACACCTTGGTGACGACAGCCGTCATGCAAGCCGCACCTGTTGAACGACCGATTGCTTCGGCCGCCTACAGTTTCGTGCGCTTCGGCGGCGGCGCCGTGGCTCCTTGGTTGGCGGGACAGTTAGCTGCTTGGTTCAGCCCGCACGTCCCCTTTTACGTTGGGGCGGCCGCTGTCGCAAGCGGCATCGCAGTCCTTTATTCAGGCCGCCATTTTCTGCGCACGGTTTAGCCACTGCGACGACCAAGCCGCTTGCCTTGAACACGCAGCGACAGGATCGGCATGATTTAGTGCGACATGGGCACCTTACCAACCGTATGCAAGTCACTTCAAAAGCGCTGTTTTCAGGAGGGTCCCATGTCCACCACACTCACCATCCTCAAAAACTGCAACCTTTATGCACCACGTGCACGCGGCATCAAGGACATCCTCATTGGCGGAGGCAAGATCCTCGCCATTGGCGATCAGATCGAGTTGCACGGCAGCCTTCCGGCCGTAGAGTACCTTGACTGCGCAGGACACTACGTGTTCCCGGGCCTGATCGACCAACATGTCCACATGGCAGGAGGCGGTGGCGAAGGAGGCTTTCACTATCGCACACCGGAGATCACGCTGAGTCACATCACCACAGCGGGTGTCACCACAGTCGTCGGAGTGCTCGGCACCGATGGCGTCACACGCACCACACGGGAACTCCTTGCCAAAGCCATGGCACTGGACTTTGAAGGTGTGACCACCTATATCTACTGCGGCGCCTACCAAGTGCCTACGCGGACGATCACAGGCATGCCGCGGTCAGACATCGTGCTCATCGACAAAGTGATTGGCGTGGGGGAAATCGCGATCTCTGACTCCCGCTCGAGTCATCCGACGACCACAGAGCTTGCTGAACTTGCGAGCGAGGCGCGCGTGGGCGGACTCCTTGCAGGAAAGGCCGGCGTGTTGCACCTGCATGTCGGAGACGACGACTCGAAACTCGACATCGTGTTCGACGTCTTGAGAAAAACGGAACTTCCGAAAAGCGTATTTACACCCACACATCTCAATCGCAACCCAGATCTGTTGAAAGAAGCCATTCGGTACGGCAAGGAAGGCGGCTTTGTCGACGTCACGTCCGGCATTCGGCCTGACGACCACGATCACATCTCCGTCAAGCCGTCAAAGGCTATTCGTATACTGATCGACGGCGGCGTGATCCCCAGTCGAATTACCATGAGTTCTGATAGCAACGGCAGTTCCCCAATCTTTGACGATCAAGGCAAACTGGTGGCCATGGGCATCGGTTCGATTGCGACGCTGTGGGAGGAAACGCGGGACGCGATCGTCCAGGAGGGTGTACCGATCGAGACGGCCGTGGGCATCGTCTCGAAACACGTGGCACGTGTGCTAAAACTGGGACACAAAGGTCAAGTGCGCGAAGGATTGGATGCTGACTGCATCGTCACGGACGAGCAGTTTAGAATCCGTCATGTGTTTGCAAAAGGAAGGCAGGTCGTGGAAGACGGAGAACCGATCGTGTTTGGCACCTTTGAAGATGCAAAACGTGTGCCGGGCGCTCCAGACTCGAAGGAACACGCAGGAACGCACGATCCGAAACGCGGTCGTCCGATGCTTTCACCGGACGACGACGACCCAGATGATTTTCCAGACGAAGAGGAGCGCCAGCAAAAAAGA
>JAPNUJ010000161.1:0-350 GCA_026627155.1 Bacillota bacterium
ACTTCCAGCGGCGAGTGCGCACCCCTCGAGGGAATCGAGATGACCCCGGATGGCACTCCGCGCCTTGCGCGAAAGAGGGCGCCCGCATCGGTACCGATCCCGGTGAACACTTCGAGTTGGTAAGGGATCCCTGCCTCATCGGCAACTCGGACCAGCGCCCTGCGGACGGAGACGCTGGCGACAAGGCTGAAATCCATGACCTTGATGCAAGGTCCTCGTCCCAGTCCTAGCGTCTGATCCATCATCCCCTCCGGCGTATCACTGACCGCAGTCGTGTCAATCGCCAGCGCGACATCCGCATCGACATACCCGGCGACGATCTCCGCGCCGCGAATGCCGATCTCCTCTTG
>JAPNUJ010000161.1:360-2629 GCA_026627155.1 Bacillota bacterium
GATGCCCATGACGCGCACGTCCTCCCGACTCGTGGCCCCGACATCGATATACAGTTCCCTATGACTGCGCACCCGAGACACATCATCCACTCGGTTCATATGCATCGAATGGGTGGCAATCACTCCCGTTCGATGACCCGTCTGCGTGCGGATGCGCACCCGCTGTGCGACAAGCACGCGGTTGTCGTGCCCGCCGAGTGTCTCGAAGCGAATCAGTCCCGTGTCTTCGATTTTCTTGACCACAAATCCGACTTCATCCATATGAGCTGCGACCAACAAGCGCGGTCCCGGATGTTTTCCCCGCTTACGGGCGATCACATTGCCCGCGCCGTCCACATGGATCTCGTCGGCGACCTTCGCCAGACGATCATAGATCCATCGCGCGACATCCTGCTCAAACCCGCTGGGTCCCGTCATCGCGACCAATTCCGAAAGTATCGACTCCATCATCCATCGTCCTCCTTTGAATGGTCAAACGCGCCCCAAGACGCTCTTCGTCCTGTACAATGGAGGAAGATCCGCTCTCTACGCACGGATTTCACGGGCCCCTCGAGCCACCCAATCGGGGAACCGTGGCAAACCGCCCATTTTCAAGATTATACCCGTTTGTCACGTTCTTGGCCTCACTGTTAACCGGTTGATGGCCTGCCTCCGGTTCGCGAGGCACGCCGCAGTGGATCAGCTTACTCAGATCCTATCACTTCGAAGAAATGAGGCTACGCCGTGAACTGGAGCTGGATCCGGTCGTTATTTTCAAAAAAGAGAAAAGCGGAAACCGAGAGCACATCGAAGTCGCCGTCGACTCGTGTAAGGAGGCAACTGCCAACACCCGAGAGGATTGGCGAGCTAGGCGAACACACCGTCAACCTGCAGCTTGCGCAGTTTCCGAGAGACTATCGATCGATCAGTGACGTACTCATCGTAAATCCTGCCTCCAAAACCCGGTACGCGCAACTTGACCATATCCTCGTTACGCCATACGGCATCTTTGTCATTGAAACCAAGAACTACAAGGGTAGGATTCGAGGGACGCGCGATGGCCTTCACTGGTACGTGAACGGAACATTTAAACTCTATAATCCATTAAAGCAAAATGCCACCCATATCAACTCGTTAAGAAAAGCCCTCAGTTTGCATGAAAAAGTTCCGTTTATTTCAATCGTGTGTTTTACCATGCGTGCACAGCTCGACGTGGATGAAAGCATCCGACTCGTGACGTCTGACGCCTTGGTCGTCTACGACGTCAGGCTCACAGACGCCATCGAACGGAAACTGATTCGGCTCAAGCACGAACAGCCTGAGCCACTCCTGTCGCAAGTGGACGTGGCCGCCATCGCAGAGCGCATCGAAGCTTTCAATATCCGTGACCCTGCCATAAGAGAAGAACACCGTCGCTCCATCCAAGCGGCGCGGGATTAGTGCGCCAACGCGGGAAACAGTCCGATCAGCCCCGCTGCGCCCATCTGCACAGCGATCACGGCCAGCAACAGGCCCATCAGCCGGGAGATCACGTTGAGTTCGGTCTGGCCCAACCGCTTGCTGATGTTGCCTGCGTAGCGAAAGATCAAGAAGGTGCCTGCGAGTACAACGGTAAAACCGACGAAGACCGCGATCGAGTTGCTGATCTCGTTTGGAGCGGCGGCCAACGCCATCACCGTCGCGATGGTGCCAGGCCCTGCAAGCAACGGCGTGGCCAGCGGTGTCACCGAGATGTCATCCTTTTCTACGCTCTCTTGATGCTCCTCCGGGTGCGGTGCATGCATGTGGGAGGCCTTGGCGTGGAGAAGGTTGTAGGCGATCCCAAAGATCAGAATGCCGCCCGCCACGCGAAATGCCGCGACGGTGATGCCAAAGACGCTGAAGATGATGTGCCCCAGCACGAGAAAGATCACGAGAATCAAAAACGCAATCCCGATGGCTTTGGCCGCGGTCTTGCGCTGTTCCTCCAAGGCATAACCAGCGGTCAGACTCATGAAGATCGGAAGATTGCCAAGCGGATTCATCACCGCAAAGACGGACACCAAAGCGTGAATCGCATACACGATCAAGGAAATTCCTCCTAGCCTCGCTTTTCTCCAGTCTAGCACACTGTCGTTTTCGTTCCCGCCGGCGTTCGTGACGTATCTCCAACATTCCCTGTTTGTCAGTGCGGCAGGCCGCCGTATGAACTCGGCAACCCAGCCGATGGATGCCACACTCGGCCTGAGCCTCCACCGAGCTCAGAGATGCTATGGCCATCTAGGGTTCTCCCACCGCGTCGACAGGTCAT
>JAPNUJ010000161.1:2639-2927 GCA_026627155.1 Bacillota bacterium
CAGCGGCATCGGATTCGCCGTGGTCAAGGCACTCGCACAAGCTGGTGCCAAAGTCGTGTTGTCCGATGTACGCGAAGAGGCAGGACGCGAATCGGCCGCCGCCCTTCAAAACTGCGGACTGGATGTGCGCCCGTTCACAGCGGACGCAAGCCGAGAAGACGATATCGCGCAACTCCTTCAGTTTGCCATACAAGACGTCGGGGCCCTGGACATCGTGGTGAACAATGCCGGTATCCAGCACGTCGCCGCGATCGAAGACTTCCCAACCGACAAGTTTCGACAGATTGT
>JAPNUJ010000162.1 GCA_026627155.1 Bacillota bacterium
GTGCTATCGGTTTCCAACTGAGCTCCCGTTCCATCTTGCCCGCATCGATCGCGTAGCGGCGGTCGTGCCCGAGTCGATCCTGGACGAAGGTGATGAGGGACTCCGGCTTGCCAAGCCGCTCGAGGATGAGTTTGGCGATGTCGAGATTGTGCCACTCGTTGTGCCCGCCTACATTATACACTTCTCCGACCCTGCCTTGCTGAAGCACGGTGTCGATCGCGCGACAATGATCCTCGACGAAGAGCCAGTCGCGCACGTTTTGACCATCCCCGTACAAGGGCAACGGCTCGTTGGCCAGCGCTTTGCGAATCAGCGTGGGGATCAATTTTTCATCGTGCTGGTACGGGCCATAGTTGTTGGAACAGCGGGTGATGAGCGCCGGCAAACCAAAGGTCTCGTGGTACGCTCGCACCAGCAGATCCGCCCCCGCCTTGCTCGCCGAGTAGGGACTGTTGGCGGCGAGCGGTGTCTCCTCGGTAAAGTATCCCGTGGGACCCAGCGATCCATACACCTCATCCGTGGAGATTTGCAGATAGCGGGCCACCCCGTGACGTCGCGCCGCGTCGAGGAGCACCTGCGTGCCGAGGACGTTGGTTCTGACAAATACGCCTGGATCGGCGATGCTTCGATCCACGTGGGACTCGGCAGCAAAGTTGATCACCGCATCGACGCGCGCCACCAGCCCGTCCACCAAAACGCCATCCGCGATATCGCCATGTACGAACTCGTAGCGGCGATCACTCTCCAGATCCCGTATGGCGTCGCGATTGCCGGCGTACGTCAAGAGGTCGAGATTGATGATCGACACATCCGGATGTTCCCGCAGCATATAGCGCAAGAAGTTGCATCCGATAAAGCCAGCTCCACCCGTCATCAGAATCCGTTTGTACACGATCCGTCTCCCTCTATCCTATCCCAAGATGTCGAATGGTCCGCCTAAGAGTCCGCGTCCCACTAGTAGCGCACGTCCACGAGCGTGAGCGGCCCACTCCCCGGCCAGCCCGCGCCCCTCACTGCACCTGCGCGCGGCTGTTGTCACCGAGCACGAAGGTGAGCGCCTTCGGCCGCTCTTGCACTTGGCTGATGTGCACGTTCTTGCCGATCAGACTGCTGTCAATCCGCGTAGGAATGCAGTCGATCACCGTATCCTGCAGGATGATGCTGTTCTCCACTTCGCTTCCGATCACCTGCACGCCTTGACTGATACTGGTAAATGGACCGATATACGAGTTGCGAATCACCGCGCCCGCGCCAATGACGACGGGTCCACGCACCATGCTGTTCTCAATCGTCGCGCCAGCCTCGATGACCGCCCGGCCAATGATCTGCGAGCGCTCGTCCACGCTGCCATCCACGCGGGTCGCGATCGCCTCGACCATCATCCGGTTGGCTTCGAGCATGTCTTCCGGCTTGCCCGTGTCCTTCCACCAGCCATCGATCACGTGCGCCTCGACGTGTCGTCCGCTGTCGATCAGGTACTGAATCGCGTCCGTAATCTCCAGCTCACCTCGCGGTGAGGGTGCGATCGCCTTGACCGCATCGAAGATATGATGGTCAAATAAATATACCCCGACCAGCGCCAAATCGCTAGGCGGCACTTTCGGCTTCTCGATGAGTCGCTTGATCTTCCCAAACTCGTCGATCTCGGCCACGCCAAAGCGCTGTGGATCTGGCACGCGGCTGAGAAGGATGAGCGAGTTGGGCCGATTGGCCGTGAATTGCTCCGCAAACGCACGAACGCCGTCCCGCACCAGGTTGTCGCCGAGAAACATCAAAAACTCGTCGCCGCCGATGAAGGCCTCCGCGATCTTGACCGCATGCGCCAGCCCGAGCGGCGCGTCCTGCGGAATGTACGTGACGTGCACGCCAAACTGTGTCCCATCGCCCACATTGCGCTCGATCTCGGCCCGCGTGTCACCGACGATGATGCCGATATCGGTGATGCCTGCATCCCGAATCGCCTCGATGGCGTAGTGCAGAATCGGCTTGTTGGCCACAGGGATCAACTGCTTTGCTCCCGTGTACGTCAAGGGACGCAAGCGAGAGCCCGTCCCACCACTCAGTATCAACGCCTTCAACACGTCGCCTCCCCTTCTTAGGTCCCGGCCACCAGAAGATACTCCGCAAGCGCCTCGCGCCAATCCCGCAGCGGCTCGAGTCCCGACACACGCCACATCTGATTGTCCATGACGGAGTACGCCGGCCGCGGCGCCGGTCGCGTCAGCTCGCTGCTCTTCATCGCCCCGAGCTCCACGTCAAGACCCGCCCGGGCGAAGATCTCCGCAGCAAAGTCATGCCACGAGCACACACCTTGATTGGACAGATGGTAGAGGCCATAGACAGGCCGAGCCACGAGCAACCGTAGCGCCTGGGCCAAATCCGCCGTATAGGTCGGGCTCCCCATCTGATCGTCCACCACCCGCGCCTTGCCTTGCTCTCGTCCGATGCGCAGCATCGTCTTGACGAAGTTCGGGCCGTGAACCCCATATAACCACGAGGTACGCACTATATAATGCCGTTGACACAATGTCTGAACCAGCCGTTCGCCCGCCAGTTTGCTCCGCCCGTACTCACTTTTCGGCCCGGTCGCATCGTGCTCCCGATAAGGGCGTGTCCCATCACCGGGAAATACATAGTCTGTGCTGACATGCACCATCGCGGCACCCAGCGCCTGCGCCGCCACGGCCAGGTTCCTCGCGCCCACAGCGTTGACCGCATAACACGCATCGACGTCCGTCTCACAAGCGTCCACTTTGGTATACGCCGCTGCGTTGAGGATCAGCTCCGGTCGCATCGCCTCGACAGCTCGCCTGACAGCCGCGTCGTCTGCAATGTCCAGTTCCCCACGCGCGACAGCGGTCAGGTCCGTATCCGCAAACGCTGCCTGGAGATCGGTCCCGAGCATGC
>JAPNUJ010000163.1 GCA_026627155.1 Bacillota bacterium
CTTTTCTGCGATCTGCATCGTCTTGCACGTCTGCACCCTGCGCTCATTCGGCGTGCCGTATACGGCGCCGCTCGCACCGCTGTCCAGTTCAGCCCTTCAGGATACCTTGGTCCGCGCTCCCTGGTGGAGCATGCAAAAACGCCCCATTCAGGAGAACAAGGGAAACACAACCCGACAGACGAACACCACCACGCCAGCCAATCGGTTGCCTGGGTTCAAACGGCGCAGAGGGAGGCCAACCTGACATGCGATTGAGGCGCTGGGGGTATCTGAGTTTGGTCGCGACTTCCCTGCTATGTAGCGGCTGTTGGGACTCGACAGAAATCAACCAACTCGGGATCGTGACGGCGACCGGAATTGAACTGGTCAATCCGGGTGATCCACATAGCGAGTCCCGGGCGTACGCGCAAGTGGCCAGCCCAAGCCAACTCGTGAACGGCCCCAACGGCGGGGGTGGCCCGACAGACAGCAAACGGGGATTTGTTTTAGAGGAAGGGGTGGGACTGACGGCCGCCTCTTCCTTGGCCTCCGTACAGCGCCTCATGTCGCGGCGCTTCTTCTTTCGCGACCGGCGCGTGGTAATCATCGGTGAACGCTTCGCCAGGCGTGGGATCGGGGACCTGCTGGACGCCATGGTCCGCAATCCCGACTCGCGCTTTCGCTGCTTCCTGCTGATTTCCGATGGCTGCCGGCCCAGCGACATACTTCGAATGTCCTATCCGCTCACACGACTGCCAGCCGACGCCATGGTCGAACTCGAGGAGAGCGGTCAAGGTGTGGTGATCAATGCGGTTCAATTTGTCAGAACGATGACAAGGAAAAGCGACCCCTACGCGATGGGTATTCGGATCGTCCGAACCACTTCATCCACGCAAAAAGGGATGTTCGAGCTGGCTGACGTGGCCGTCTTCAAGCACGACCGGATGGTCGGGTGGTTACGCAAGGATGCCGCGCACGGGTTCTTTGTCATGCAGCCTCAATCCGATCGTTTAAAGCTGCAGACGCTTGATGTGCGCATCTCGTCTGGCGGGTGGATCACAACCCGATTGATCGTTCTGAAAAAATACGTGCGTCTGCACTGGACATCCAGCGGACCGAGTGCAAACATCCACCTTGAGATCAGCGATGACGTCATGGAAAATTCCAGTGTCCTGTCATTGGATGAGGTCACGGATGTGCGACGTGCTGAACAGGCGATCGAGAACAGACTGACGACCGAGATGAAAGCGACCCTGGATTTGCTTCAGCATCACTACGGAGCCGATTGTCTGGGTCTGGGTGACGCGCTGTTTTCACGCTTTCCCACGCAGTGGCGAAAGATCGAACCCCACTGGGAGCAAGTGTATCGTCAGATGCCGATCTCGGTGAGCGTTGACGCACACCTGGTCCGCAGCGGTATTACCGGGCGATCGTTCATCAAACCAGCCCATTCGTAAGGGAGGTCGCGGTCAAGCGATGACCATCGCACTGTTCGCTGTCATCTTGTTCATCGCAGTCCTCGTGGACGTGCGTCCGCTTGTACAAGAGGGGTCGGCCAAAGTTTGGAGCCTGTACGGAGGCATCACGGGCCTGAGCATCGCGCTGTTGATCCTATCGGTTGCGATGGACCACGATTCGGACATTTTTGCACCGCTGGAGAACATCCTCCAGCCGCTCAGTAAGTGGGTGTTTCAAGCGTCATGAACTCCTCCAACACGACCATCTCCAATCTTCAGTACTTCATGCTGTTACTCGGTTCAACCGTAGCGTTTGGCCACTTCATCTACTCCCATTTGATCATAGACTATGCGGGTCGGGACGGCTGGTTGTCCGTGATGCTCTTCGGAATTTTGGCGCTGGGCATGGCTTTCCTGCTTACGCGGTTAGCCGTACTGCAAGAGAAGCGTTCGCTCGTACAGCATGTTGGCTATGTATGGGGACAGTGGACACAGGTTGTCTTGGGCGTCATGTACACCGTGTATTTTCTGTTGATTGGTGCACTCACGATTCACTTGCTCGGTTCTTTTTTGGGAGTCATCTATCCCCGGACTCCCCGTGAGATCTGGTTGCTGTTTTTGTCGATTGCCGTCATTTGGGCTATGTACGCTGGTCTCGAGGTGTTGTCACGCAGTGTCTTGCTGCTGTTGCCGCTACTTTTTGTGTTGGGGATCCTCGCAACCCTGCTCGCCATGCCCGATCGCGATTACACGCAGTTGCTTCCCGTCCTGTACGACGGCTTTCTCCCAGTGTTGCGCGGCACCCTCGTTCTCGTGACGATGGTCAGCGAGATGGTGGTCTTCAACATGTTCACGCCAGACGTCCAACATCGGGAGCGACTGGTGAAGCAAGGGTTCATCGTAGCGCTCCTGTTGACAGTCATGTACCTTGGCCCGATCGCCGGACCCGTGATGATCTTCGGTGAAACGGTCGCGCGTACCCTCTCCTATCCAACGTTTGCCGAGTTGCAATACCTGGATGCCAAGCCGATCCTGGAACGGCTGGACCTACTTGGGATCATTCTCTGGGCATTCGGTTCCTTTTTTCGGATTTCGGTATTTGGCATCGGGGCCATGCGTGCCATCACGGATTTGAGTAACACCGCGCGCACGAACACCTATGCCATACCCGTCGCCCTGTTGATGCTCGCTCTCGGCCTGCTGATGCCGATGGATCGAGCTAAAGACTTTGCCTTCCTCTCCACCACGTATCCCATCATCTCGATGGTCCTTGGCCTGGGCTTGCCCCTTGTGTTGCTCATCTCGACCTGGATCAAAGGGGCCCTCAGCCCGCGCCCACCGGCGGGACAGGCGGGGGCCGCGGGTGCCGCGGGGGCGGCGGGGGCGGGGGCGGCGGGGGCGGCAGGGCCGCAGGCAGGGCCGCAGGCAGGGCCGCAGGCAGGGCCGCAGGCGCAGCGTCA
>JAPNUJ010000164.1 GCA_026627155.1 Bacillota bacterium
CCCCCTCTTTACAAAAATAAAATTATTCGGTAGGCTTACAAGCAGAATGTCGGCGGTTCGAGCCCGTCATCGCCCACCAAAGAAGAGGACAGAGCAGCGTAGCAAGAACAACGCACGGGTCGACTGGTAACAGTCTTCTTGTAGCGTTGTTTTTTGTTTTGTGCCGGGCCAGAGGCTTTGCACGTAGTTGAGCGCAGAGGGACACGCGCTTGGAGAGCCGGTCACACGGCCGGTTGATAAAGCGGTGATCTGGTCAGTTAGTCCGTCAGTCCGTCAGTCCGTCAGTCGGCCGGTGCGTTTGATTTGCAGCGACCTGGAGGAGATGGGAGAGGGGATTGAAAATGGGCCCAATCGTCATTGCAGAGTCGGTCAATGCACAGGATGTCTCGTGGATTCAGAAACTGTGGTCGGAAGAATGGGGAGGTGCGGTGATGGTGTCCAAAGGCGTCGCCTATCGCCTCGACGACCTTGAGATGCGCCTTGCTTGGATCGATGGTATGAGGGTAGGACTGATTACCTGGCACAAGACGTCCGAAGGGTCTGAGGTCATGAGTCTAAACGCCCTGTGCGAACGGAAGGGCGTGGGGTCGGCACTGCTGCAAGCGGTCGAGGACGACACGCGCTATCGTGGCGGAGCACGCTGTTTCTTGATTACGTCTAACGACAACTTGGATGCGCTTAGGTTCTACCAACGGCGTGGCTATCGCATCATCAGAGTCGATCCGGGCGCAGTCGACGAAGCGAGGAGAATCAAGCCATCCATTCCCCTCTTTGGCCAGTACGGGATCCCGATCCACGATGAACTTGAACTGGAGAAACGCTGGGGTTGAACCCGGCGTTTCCGCAATGCCGGTCGCTTGTCGCAAGTCCCAAGTCCCATCCCCGCCTCTCGGTGATGAGGCAGACGATTGAACCGAAGCGCGGTATCAAGTCTTGTTGCGTCTGATATGATGGATGTGTCACTTACATATCGGGGGGCGGGACGCATGCCAGATCAGAAGCATCTGGAACACTACGCGGATATTCTCATTCGTGTGGGCCTGAACGTGCAGCCGGGACAACCGGTGGCGATTAGCGCGCCACTGGAGGCAGCTGAATTCGTGCGAATCCTGAGTGCTCGCGCGTACTTGGTTGGCGCAAGGCATGTCGAGATTGACTGGGATGATCCGCAGTGCGATCGGATCGGCGCGATGATGATGCCGGACGATGCCCTGGAGGAGGTGCCCGCTTGGCCGATCCTCCGCATAGACGAGCAGTATGAAAAGAACACGGCATTTCTCACTATTCACGCGGCCGACCCGGAACTGATGAAGGATGTGCCGCCCGAGCGTCTCGCCAAACGGGCGAAGGCGATGGGCATCGCGTTTGAACGCGTGCAGCGCTACTTCATGGAGGAGCGCATCAGTTGGTTGGTTTGCTCTATTCCTACCGCGGCTTGGGCGCAGACGGTGTTCCCGGGTATCGGCGCCGATGAAGCGGTCGCAAAACTCTGGGAGGCTATTTTCGACGTCATGCGGATGAATGAGCCAGATCCGACCCTTGCCTGGCAGCAGCATATCGCTCGGCTGGATGAGCGGGCGCGCAACCTGAACCATCGGCACTTTCGCGCTCTGCATTACCGTGGGCCGGGGACCGACCTGCGAGTCCTGTTGCCGGCAAGACACCTGTGGGTGGCGGCGCAGTCACAAAACGACAAAGGTGACGGGTTCACGGCCAACCTGCCGACCGAAGAAGTCTTCACATTGCCACAGCAAGATGGCGTGGACGGCACGCTCACCAGCACGATGCCGCTTGCTTATAACGGTCAACTGATCGAAGGCATCTCGCTGCGTTTCGAGCGCGGCAAAATCGTCGATTACACGTCTTCCACCGGCTATGAGACGCTCAAAGGCCTGATCGAAACCGATGAAGGGTCACACTCGCTCGGTGAGATCGCGCTTGTCCCGCACGACTCGCCCATCTCCAACCGCCGCCACCTCTTTTACAACACACTTTTCGACGAAAATGCGTCTTGTCATGTGGCGATCGGTAAGGCCTATCCGTTCTGCCTGGACGGCGGGAAAGCCATGTCCGAAGAGGAACAGATCGCGGCGGGAGCGAATCACAGCATCACCCACGTCGACTTCATGATCGGGTCGGCAGACCTTGAGATCGACGGCGAGCTGGCAGATGGCACTGTCGTCCCTGTGTTTCGCAAGGGAAACTGGGCGCTCGAATCGTAGTGTCCCGGGTCATCCACGCAGAATCCCATGTGACGGCAGGATCAGAGGGGTCTGGACAGCAGTCGGGCTGACGAACGGACCAACGGACGCGGCTGCGTGTGCTCACGCCTCCTTACAGCTCGCCGAGGTAGTGCGGGGCGACCGGCGTCTCGGCGACCCCGTCGCCGCCGCACTCCACTCGCCAGGCTCGCGCACTGGGACGCGAACTCACGGCGCGCTCGAATGCTGTGCCGATGAAGTGCAAGGCCACACCATCGTCAGCGGCCCATCCGGAGCGAACTTTCTGCTCTTGAACTAGCCGCTGAAAGGTCGGCCGGCGCTCCGCCTCGCCGTCGTAGTGCGGACAGTTGCTGCCTGGCAGAAACCCGAGGCCGTCGAGGCGATCGAGTCGCACGCCGAACGAGTCCGTGATGCCCTCTTCGAACCAACAGATGGACCCTGCACTGACGCCAGCAAGCAGAATCCCGGCTTCCCATGCGTTGCGAAGGATGTGATCCAATCCCCACTCTCTCCAGAGCGCGAGAAGATTCTTCGTATTGCCGCCGCCGACGTAGATGACATCATGATCCAGCACGTAGCCCTCGAGGTCTGATGATGGGGGGCGAAATAACGACAAGTGGGACGGCACGCAATCCATGCTGGCAAATGAAGCGTAAAAGCG
>JAPNUJ010000165.1 GCA_026627155.1 Bacillota bacterium
CCCTTCAGGACAGCGTAACAAGGGCGGCTCCCAGAGGTCGACCTCCACCTCCGCGTCTCGGTCCGCCGCAACAGAAGAAGAGGACTTTGCCTCGCTCTTTGCACCAAAAGAAGAGGAGGAATCCTTTGCGGACCTCTTGAACAAGTCCAAGCTGGATCCGAAGTTCTTCAAGTAGGGTCGCATTCCGGCAACACAGAGACAGCGTTTCGACGTGCAGCCCGGAGTTGCTGTGCCAGCGCTTCTGGCGTCGTTACCGGCGCCCGACAAGCGAATCCCTCGCATACATAGGCGGTCGCCTGATCCGCGAACGGATGGCCCGCTGTGTAAGGGGCCAACTGTTCAAGCATGGGTGCCGATTCTCTCGTTTTGACGTGGCTAGCCAAGCTCGGCCAGTTGAACTCGGCCAGCACCTCCTGCAGACCGGACAGTTGGGGATCTGTCGCAAACTCTGCGACTAACACCACACTGATCGGCGGCGTAGCGTGCTGCAAAGCGGCCATGAGCAAGTGGGCATGACCCATCGGGTAGTCGACCGCTCTCCCTAGACAGGCGGCCAATTGCCGATCTGCTTGCCTGCGTACCGCTTCGTCATCCGTCAATGCCACGAGACGCGCCATGACGGACGCCATGACAGAGTTTCCGGACGGCATGGCCCCGTCGTAAAACTCCTTGGGACGAAACAACAGCGTCTCACCATCTGCACCAGCGAAGAAGAACCCGCCACCTTCCGTGTCCGCAAACAGCCGCACCGCGGCCTCCACCATTTCCTGCGCCCGTCCCAGATGGCATGGGTCGCCCGTGGCATCATACAGTTCCAGATCGGCCCAGACTAAGTACGCATAATCATCCAGATAGGCCAAGTACCGCGCCTCGCCAGCGCGCCAACGCGCCTGCAGACGCCCGTCCGCATCGCGCAGTTCCCGTTCGATGAAAGATCGCGCTCGCTCGGCACGGGCCAGCAGGTCAGGTCGTCTCAAGATGCGGCTCCCCTTCGCAAGTGCCCCGATCATCAAGGCGTTCCAAGCGGTCAACACCTTGTCATCGAGTGAAGGCGCGATTCGTTTTGCGCGCTCCGCATAGACGCGCGCCCGACAAGACTCCAGACGCTCACGTTGACTGATCTGGTCTGGAGTATTGGCTACCTCCAACGGGGACCAGGAGGCCTGTGGCGGGTTCAAGAGATTCAAAATCGATTGACCTTCAAAGTTGCCCCCTGCATGCACTCCGTACATTCGGCAAAACCAGGGTCCGTCCTCGGACCCCAGGATGTCCGTCAGTTCCTCTTCAGTAAAGAGGTAGTACTTTCCCTCTTCCCCTTCCGAGTCGGCATCGAGGGCCGAGTAGAAGGCGCCATCTGGGGACGTCAGCTCCGTCTCTACAAATGCAAACACCTTTTCGGCGACCTCGCCAAACCAGCGCTGACCGCTACTGGCCATCGCGTCAAGGTACGCGTGGGCCAAGAGCGCGTTATCGTACAACATTTTTTCAAAATGCGGCACCAGCCACTTCGCATCCGTCGAGTATCTGGCGAATCCGTGCCCGGCGTGGTCCCAAATGCCCCCTTGAAACATGCGGACAAGCGTATGCAGTGCCATCTCCGACGCTGCCGGATTCTTGGCCATGGCGGCGTAGTGAAGTAAAAAGGAGAGATTGTGAGGGGCCGGGAACTTTGGCGCCTCCCCAAAGCCGCCATAGTTGCGATCATACTGGCGACCAAACTGACGAGCCGCCCGATCAACGAGCTGCATCGAATCTTCGTCACGCTTTGCAGCCCGCTCATGTCCCGTCAGGGTGCCATCGCCCAAAGCCGTTCCAGACTGAGCCGAGGACAGTCTTCGCACCAAGTCTTCCCCTGCCTGAACCGCTCGTTCACGGTCCTCATTCCAGATCTTGACCAGCCTGGGCAAGAGCTCTACGAGACCCGGACGCCCATATCGGTTCTGTTTCGGATAATACGTGCCAGCAAAAAACGGTTGCTTCTCCGGCGTCAACACTACAGTGAGTGGCCAACCGCCCTGCCCAGTCAAGGCTTGACAAACGCTCATATAAATGTGATCCAGATCGGGCCGTTCCTCACGATCCACCTTTATGCAAACGAAGTGATCATTCAACAGTTGCGCGACCTCTTCGTCTTCAAAGGACTCCCCTTCCATGACATGACACCAGTGACAGGTCGATAAACTACTCCACTTTCAGCGTATAGTGCTATTCGTAGCCCCGCAGGGCTACGAATAGCCGATGGACAAAAGCATGGGCCGATTGAACCTGCGAGCGATGCGGAACGCCTCGTCGCACCAAGGGTACCAGTCGACCGGGTTATGGGCATGTTGAAGGAGGTATGGGGATTTCTCGTGGATGAGGCGGTTGGTGAATTTATGGCCGCCGTTGTTGGAGTTCACGGGTGAATCATCCTCTCTGGATAGATTTACCGTTAGTATACACCCAGACAGCGGAAAGTATTGATTCGGGCACTTACGTGTCGTGCGTGTTAGTATTTAAAGACTAGGATGTTTTTAGACGCATTTTCGCATATTCATTCACCCTGTAGGTGCATTCGATCCTGCGTTTTCGCCCCCGTTAGCTGAATAAGCGGTGCTCCAGGTTCAGACTGAGTTTAGTCTCCTTCAAACCCATAATCCCGTTCAACCTTACTTACTCTGGTTTTATATTTGTGATACCAATCGGATTTTCCAAGCTTTTGAGCGAGCATGTGTCGCTCATTTTGTTTCCAGTTTTGAATAGCTTCGACAGAATCCCAATAAGATACGGTGATTCCTACACCTTCACGAGCACTTTCGACGCCCAAAAATCCAGGTTGAACAGACGCGAGTTTCACCATTTCTTCTGCCATTTCTGCGTAGCCG
>JAPNUJ010000166.1 GCA_026627155.1 Bacillota bacterium
CGTCCTAGTGCGTGACAACCTTTGAATTGACTCCTTTTGTAATCTATACCCAGAAGAATCCGCTTGCGTCGGGTCGGGGCATGTGACAACCCGACGCAGGCAGTACTTCAAATTCCCAGCTCTCAGTCTGTAAACTCCTCTTCCAGGGCATCCCTGAACTCGGCGATACTCTGCTCCCGGCGGCGATTTTGCGCCTGCAACTTCTGGACGGATTCCGCGGACAGGCTTACATTTTGGAGTGTCTCCGCCGTGTCCTCCATGTTGTCTTGGGTGTTCGTGATCGCTTCCTTAATTTTCGCGATGTGCTCTTGGTTGTTTTTTAACGGTCTCATCGTCGACCCCTCCCTACACCTTGGTGCCTCTTAGCATGGTCGCTGTTGACGCAATCGATGCACGCGCATTCCAAGACGAGGGCGCGGGAAGAGGATGAGCCGGCGACTCAGGCGCGGACCTGCAACACGATCTTGCCGATGTTGCCGTTGGACTCCATGTAGGCATGCGCTGCACGTACGTCTTCGAGGGCAAAGACCTTGTCAACGATCGGTCGCAGCTCACCCCCCGCAAATAGCGGCAGGGCGAAGTCCGCAAACTCCCGGGTCAATGCGGTCTTTTGCAGCAGCGTGCGAGAGCGCAGTGCTGTACCAATGACTTGCAGGCGTCGAGACAGAAGCAACCCGAGATCGAGTTGCTCGGCCATGCGCCCACCCATGGTTCCGATGATGATCAGGCGACCGTCCGTCGCCAGGCAACGCAGGTTCTGATCCAGGTAAGGAGCGCCGACAAAGTCAAAAATCAGATGGACGCCCGCGTTCTGCGACCACGAGAGAACATCCGGGACAAACGAACCGGCGTGATAGTCGATCGCTTTCTCCGCGCCCAATTGCTCGCAGAAGATCCGCTTTTCCGCGCTGCCTGCCGTCACGATCGAGCGGCCGCCCAGCACCCTGACCAGTTGGATGGCGGCGGTGCCCACACCGCTGGCACCTGCATGGATCAACACGCGATCGTCGGCATGCATGCTGCCAAGCCAGACCAGGTTGGAGTACGCTGTCAAAAAGACCTCCGGGATAGCGGCCGCTTCAACGAGGGTTAGCGTCTCTGGCACGGGCATGAGAAGGCCGACAGGCACCACGGCCTCATCCGCATACCCACCACCTGGCAGAAGGGCCATGACGCGGTCGCCCACCCTCAAACCTGTGGCTTCGGGTACGTCTTGTGCGATTTCGGACACAACACCTGCCATCTCCAGACCGAGAATATCGGATTCGCCCTCGGGTGCAGGATAATGGCCCTGTCTCTGAAGGAGGTCGGCCCGATTCAGGGCTGTGGCGTGTATGGCGACGCGCGCGCAACCGGGTCTCAGAGGTGGCGGATCCACAGAGGCCAACTGCAAAACCTCAGGCCCACCAAATGGCTGTACAATGACCGCGTTCGTAAGCATCGCCCTCTCTGGCGCGGGCAGGACTGGTTGAGTCCCGCGCTGTTGGATGTAGTATACGCCAAAAAGTGGGTGCAAGGCAGGCGCCCCGGTGCTCTTCGATTCGTGTATAATGGTCCAATACACGGTGACATGGCGCTCTCGCGCCACCGTATCGGACCGCGCACGGATAGGATGACGGGCGCTCGGCAAACGGGCCGTCTATGGGGCACGGGAAATTGCTTTGTGGGGGTTACTGGTAGTGGGAACAGTGAAACGAACCTTGGGCATACTCGCCGGGGTTGTAGTGATCGTGGCAGGCGGAGTGGTTGCCTTGGCCCAGACTGGTGCAGAGCCGGAAGCGGCCTTAGCACACACGCTGCAGGCGCAACCTCTTACTGCCGATTTGAATGGGAGCGCGGTCAGTATCAGTTCGCCCGCTGCCGAATTGATCAACGCGCAAACCGGTCAAGTGCTCTATGCTCACAACGTGCAAGTGAAGCACTACCCAGCCTCGATCGTCAAGCTGATGACGTCTCTTTTGGCATTGGATCTCGTGAAAAAGGGGCAGTTGACTCTCAATTCGATCATTCCAGTGAGTCAAGCCGCCTACCAGGTGGCGCTGACCCCTGGCTTGTCGGTTGCCTATCTCAACCCCATGGAGCACATTCCTTTGTGGAAGATGCTCGAGTACATGTATGTGGTCTCCGCAGATGATGCGGCGGTTGCGCTCGGAGATTCGATCGCGGGCAACGAGACGCAGTTCGCTGCCCTGATGAACGCCAAGGCCAAGGCGCTACACATGGATCACACGCACTACACCAACGCGTCTGGATTGCAAAATCCCGATCAGTATACGACAGCGCACGATATCGGCATCCTCGCTCGACATCTAATCGACCAGTTTCCCGTCGTGTTAAAGTACGCATCGTTGCCTGGCATGTATATTCACCCTGGTCAGTACGGTACGAATTACGATCAGCTACTTGGCCAGTACCGCGGTCTGGATGGACTCAAGACCGGTTCCACGAGTCAGGCCGGGTACTGCTTTGTCGGGACGGCACAACGAGGCAACACCCGACTGATCAGCGTCGTGCTTGACGATCAGACCTTCTCGGATGCCTTTCAGGACACATCCGCTCTTTTGGATTTCGGGTTCAATCAGTTCCGCACGAAGACGTTACAGAAAGCGGGACAGGGGAACGGGATGAGCGTGTACGTGCCAAACGGTACGGAGCAATCGCTGCCGGTCGCGCCGGATCAGTCCGTTGTCATCATGGAACCGACGGCGGGGAAGGCTTCTGTCCAAACGACACTGACGCAGACGGTCGCGCAAGCCCCCGTAATGCGAGGGCAAGCGGTTGGGTACGAAAACGTCATCGTGTCAGGTCACGTGGTC
>JAPNUJ010000167.1 GCA_026627155.1 Bacillota bacterium
ACTGCTCTCGTCCCCCAAATGCCGCGCTTGCGGCATATCCACTCATAGCGCACAAAGAATCGGCGGTGCCGACTCCGTCTTGCACCGGCCGCTACGGCATTGCCGCCACGATGACTCACGCTACCTTTAAGATCCCATTATACCCTCTTTACCGAGTGCAGGAATCCGCGGGTCTGAGGCGAACTGTGGTGATAAGGCGACAAATTGGCGTGCTGATGGTGCGGGGTGATCGGGTCTAGACATCGTCACGGGCTGCGTCCTGGACCACTTGACGCACCCGGCTTACGGTCGCCGGAGCCCGTGACCTGCGAGCCGATGTAACCTTTGTCGGGTAGCGGTGTCTATATAGTCAAAGGAGGTGAGCCCGATTGGAACAAAACGACGAGATACTGGACCATCTGGTGCGAACCTATGGACGGGACATTCTTCACTTCGTTCGATTCTATACGAGAAACGGCGGCGACGCAGAGGACCTGACACAGGAGGTCTTCCTCCGAGCGTATAAAAGCATCGGAGGTTTTCGCGCGGATTGTGATCCGAAGACCTGGTTACTGCGGATCGCGGTCAATGTCTGCCGCAATTTTGCACGGTGGCAAAAGCGTCACCCTGGTGTTCCGATGGACACCGTGCCCATGGCGCAAACGTCCCCTTCAGCGGAGGAACAGGCCCTGCGCCGATGGGACGAGGTGGCCCTGCTGCGCCAAGTGTGCGACTTGCCAACCAAGTTGAAGGAAGTCGTGCTACTCAAGTATTTCGAAGACAAATCGATCGCCGAGATCGCAACGCTGCTGGGCACCCTGGAGGGTACAGTGAAGGTCCGGCTACTGCGAGCAAGGGCTCAGATGAGAAAAAGACGGGAGGGTGCAGCCAATGACGACGACACGGAACCGGGACGACTTAGACAACTTGCGACCTCTGGCTGAGAGCACGATCTTGAGAGACCTAGAGATGTCCGTCGACCTGCGTGATCGCATCCTGGCTCGTGCCCGCAGTACTGTGCTGACACAAAAGAACGCGCAAAAGCGTCTCGTCGTGCTCATCGTGGCCCTCGGCATCGCCCTGGCCGGCGTGCTCGGCGCCATCGGGCTACTGTCTGCGTCTGCGTCTGCGTCTGCGTCCGCACACGCATCACCGCAGACACAAACGGAGCCCACATTCTCGACGCTTGCCCTTACCTCCGTCTCTGTTACCTTGGCGGCCGCCACGGCCCTACAGCGACAGGATAAACGAGTCTCTCAAGCCTTCGCCCGTGCACGCTCCATCCCCCTGACCTAGTCCAATCGAGCCCATCTGAAGACACGTTCGCAGTCAACAGCGCAAATAGCTGAGGACGGCTTGCGTGTGCCCACGAACGGACGTACAAGGAGACCGATCCCATGAAATACAGGCGCCTCGCCGCATTCATCGCCCTATCAACAGTCATCCTCACCGTGTCGATCAGTACCTCGGGTCGGGTATGGGGCAGCATTCCGCTCGGACTCGATCTGCGTGGTGGCATCAGTGTCACGTACAAGATTGAACCTCCGCACGCGCGACCCCTGACGGAATCCGGTATTCAGTCTTCGTTGCAAGCGGTGCTCACCCGGGTTAACGCGCTTGGAGTCTCGTCGCCGACCATCAACCTAGAGAACTGCAATGAGATCGAGGTTGAGCTTCCGGGAATTGCGAATCTGCAGCACGCTGAACAAGTCATCGGCACCACCGCGCAGTTGGCCATCTACGGCCGCGTCGCGCCAGGACCGCATGGCCAAGTCATCCCTGTGCGCAGCACGCTCCTGGTAACTGGCGCAGACATCGACAACAACGCATCCGTGCAGGACAACAATCTGGGACAACCCGTCGTGGACGTCACATTCAAGGACGCATCCGCTTGGGCGGAGACCACAAGGGCTTACCTGGGTCTATCCGTCTACACGTTTCTGAATGGCCGGCTGATCGACCAAGGGCGAGTGGACAGCATCATTGCCAACGGACAGACGGCCATTGGACCGCTCTCGAGTCTCCAAGCGTCCCAAACGCTGGCCGAAGAGCTCAATGCCGGCGCGCTGCCTTACCCGCTTTCACTCGTGTCGTCCGTCATCATCGGTCCGCAGTTGGGAGCTGCCTCCTTGCGCGACACGCTGATAGCCGGTCTCATGGCCGTTTTGCTCATCTTCAGCTTCATGGTCAGCGTCTACCGGATCGCCGGACTCATCGCCATCCTCAGTCTCGTCGCCTATGTCTACGTCACGCTTCTGATCTTCTCAGCCTTGCCCGTCACACTCACGCTCGCTGGGCTCGCCGCGTTGGTGCTCGGGCTCGGGATGGCGGTCGACGCAAACATCATCAGTTACGAACGCATCAAGGATGAGATTCGCCAGGGCCGCAGCTTGCCATCGGCCGTCATTGCAGGGTCGAGGCGAGCCTTGCACACGATTTTGGACGCCAACGTCACGACATTTATCGCGGCGGCCGTGATGGATCAAGTGGGACAATCCGACATCCGCGGATTTGCCGTCGCGCTCATGGTCAGTTTGGTGGTGTCCCTGTTGTGTGCTGTCCTGCTCTCGCGGGCGCTGCTATCGCTTTTCACCCGTGCGCAACTGGTCCGCAGTCCAGCCTGGTATGGTGCAAAGAAGGAGGCGGCGCACTCATGAAGGAACGCTTCGATATCCTTGGCCATCGACGCTTCTATTTTTCCGCATCCGTTGCCATCACCCTGATCGGGATCGCTGTCTATTGTCTGATGGGTCTTAACCTGGGCACAGACTTTA
>JAPNUJ010000168.1 GCA_026627155.1 Bacillota bacterium
TCTAGTGGCACTCACTCAGTTGATCAAAGAGGGGAATTACGGGCCCCATCCCGTTACTCTCTCATAGAATCTCCTTCGGAAGGTGGTTCACGCAGCCGACGCATTCCTGAAGGAAAAATAGGTAAACGCGCTCGCCCAACCTTTTTTAACCCCTTTTCGGTTGAACCCATTCCTTTACCTTGCTGCGCGCGCTTTACAGTGGCCACTGAAGGCATAAAGTAGCACGCCCTCATCCAAAGTGCCGGGGGAAGTGTGGGGAGCACTCCCCACACTCCCCACACTCCCCACACTCCCCACACTCCCCACACTCCCCACACTCCCCACACTCCCGGCCTCCCGGGCCCCCTGCCCGCCGCACTCCAGACGTCATCAAGCCTGTTGTTCGATGGCGTGCGACTGGTTGGCCTTGTCCTCGTACATGTATTCATCGGCAATTGCCAAAAGCTGTTCGAGTTCTCCCCAAGGCCCTGTCGCGATCCCAACGCTGAAGCTCGGGATGGCTCTCGCCGCCCCGCTGAATGATCGAGACAGCTGCACAGCCATATCTCCCAGGCGCAACCTGAGCACGCCGGCCAGAGAATAGAGGTCCGCCATGGACGACTGAGGAAGGATCCCTACAAACTCATCCCCGCCGTAACGAACAGCCCAACCCCGGTCGCCCAGCGCTTCATCCAAAGCGCTGGCGACATGGCGCAAGAACTCGTCGCCTGCGACATGACCACACGTGTCGTTGAAGACCTTGAATCGGTTCACGTCGATGAACAACACGCCAACCTCGTCGTCCGGCTCAAAACACCGACCGGAGAGCTCCTCGATCACTTCTTGCTTGTCCTCAAGGGCGAGGTCAGCGAGAAATCCACGGTTCCAAATCTTCGTCAGCGGATCGCGATATCCCGATTCTCGCAAGGTATAAATGAGCTTGAGAGCATAGAGGCCCGTGCTAAGCCGCTCCGCCACGACATTCATGAGCGCAAGATCCTCCGCAGAGTAGTAATTGGGTCTGCCAATCTTGACCGTCATCACGCCAAATACAGATCCCTTGTGCAGAAGAGGAATTCGAACCATACTGCGCAATCCAATAGAACTCAGATACTCGTCTTCAGAAAACTCGGGATTCGTAAGCATATCCGGATTGTAGTGCAGGGCTCGTGTCGCAAATACGCGCTCCAGCCCAGTATCCTTGACAATCATCAACGCTCCTGCCGGTATCGCCTCCATGTCGGAGCCCGTCACCAATTCATGAATAACGCAATATTTTTCATTGACCGTGCCAATCAAAATGCCAAAGCGATCGAACTGGAACCGCTCGGAGAAAAAGTTGCGCACCGTCGCCATCATCCCCAAGACATCCTGTGCTGACATCGCGGGCGTCAGACAGCGATCCAACCACTCGTAGTCCCTGACCTTTCCACGAAGCATGTTTACCTCGTCTACCAGTGCGGCGAACATGCCGCGCGGAGGCACGCCGACTGCAACGTCCGTTTCCTGTGACGCCGTCGAACGCATCGAACGCATCGAACGCATCGAACGCATCGAACCCCTCGTGCTCGTGCTCGTGCTCGGGTTCGCGCTCGTGCTCAGGCTCGTGCTCAGGCTCAGGCTCAGGCTCAGGCTCGGAACCGCGTCGCCAGGTGACATAGGCACCTCGCGCCACCCTGACTCGCGTTCCTCGCCCCCGCCCTGCAGGGACTCCACACCCGCATCCGCGCCATGCAGGGACCCAATTCCCGAACTGCCATCGAGTCCTGACCACGTCGGCGCTGTCTCCAAACGCCTTGACTCCCCCAACTCGTTGGCGGGCTTGAGCGGATGCGCCGTCATGAAAGCGATCAGCTGTGTGGCGGTCATTGGCCTCGCAAACAGAAACCCTTGCATCTCATCGCACGCGTGCGACTCAAGAAATGCGCGCTGTTCGGATGTCTCGACTCCTTCCGCAACCACGCGCAGGCACAGACTGTGCGCCAGCGAGATGATCGCCGTGACAATGGCGTTGCTGTCGATCTCGATCCCACTGACAAAGGAGCGATCGATTTTCAGCGCGTCGATCGCGAAACGCTGCAGATAGCCTAACGAGGAGTACGCAACCCCGAAGTCATCGATAGCGACCTGTAGGCCCATGGCCCGGAGATGTTTCAGCCGCTCCTGCATTTCCTCTGTGCGACTCATCAGCGTGGTTTCCGTCAATTCCAGTTGCAACAAGCCGCACTCGATCCCGGAGCGCGCAATGGACCGCGACAACTTGTCGATGAAGTCTGAGCACGCGAACTGGCGGGCCGAGATGTTGACCGCCACGTGCGGCGTTTGCGGAAGGATCTGGTTCCACTCTGCGATCTGGTCGCAGACTTCGGCAATCACCCAGTCGCCAATCGCGATGATGAGATCAGATTTTTCGGCAACCGGGATAAACTCGCCCGGTGAAATCGCCCCCAGTTCGGGATGCCGCCAGCGCAGCAGGGCCTCAACACCCGTGATGTCGCCACTTTGCATGTGCTGCTTCGGCTGATAGACAAGGGACATCTCGCCCCGGTCCAACGCACCACGCAGTTCCTCAGCCAGCCAGTTTTGATGGACGATCGACTCGGTCATCGACGGTTCGT
>JAPNUJ010000169.1 GCA_026627155.1 Bacillota bacterium
CCCACGGCATGTTGCACCAATGGCAGTACTTGACCGGGTCGGCTCATTCGCTAGAAGCCGTCTGGCGCCACTACATGGTGGCCACTCAAGTCCTGCATGGTTCGCTGGTCGAGCATATTGCGGCCGTCTACGTGATCGATCGCCAAGGGCGCGAACACTGGCTCTATCTAAACAGCAGCCAAGGAAATACACCTGTATTGGCCCTGGAAGTCAAACAGTTAATCGATCACATTGCGCCGCTGTTGCCGGGTTCGGTTTCGCCGAACCGCTTGGCTCCCGCCCGCGAACTGGAGTATCTCCCGTCGGAACTCGGACCGTTGGGAAAGTCGTCGCGGTCTTTTTCATTGACGGCTGTGATGCCGAACGGGGCGCTTAAACCGATCGCGGTCGGGAACGGCCTGCATCCGACCCTGTTGGAGTTTTTCGCAACCTGGTGCCCGGATTGCCAAGAGGAAACGCCGACGCTCAAACAGTATTCGGCGCTTTCCCTCCGAGACAAGAACCTGCCGCCCCTGGTGGCGGTGGACTTGCGCCAAACGGAGGCATCCACCGCGCATGTCGTACACTATGCTCTCGAACAGCATCTCCCGTTCCCGATCGCGCTGGACAGCCGCGGCCAGATCGCCTATCTGTATGGAATTACGGGCATTCCAACCCAAGTGCTTGTTTCATCCCGCGGTCACATCCTGTGGTACCATCAGGGATTGATCGGGCTAAAGACACTGCAACGCCAAATCCTCCAATCGCTTGCAAAATAGTTCCGCCCGCGAATGGATCACAAATAGATAAGGAAGACCTCCTCCGCATCTCAATAGGGAGCGGAGGAGGTAAGACGCTGACTACACGTCATATCCGGCGTCTTCCACCGCCTGTTTCAAATCAGCCAGAGTCGCTTCTCCTTCGACAAACGTCACCACAGCTTGCTGCTTCTCCAGGCTGACGTCAGCCGCCTGCACGCCGCGCACGGCTTTCAGGGCTTTGGTCACCGAATTCACACAGCCGCCGCACGTCATGCCCTTGACCTCAAACGTCGTTACAGCCATCAAAATCACCTCCCTTCAGCAGATCCAATGCGCTCCGATCCCCCTTAACGAACCGCCTTAAACCGTCGCAACCACAGCGAATTCGTGACGACGCTCACCGAACTGAGCGCCATTGCAGCCCCGGCGATAACCGGACTGACCACCCCGAACGCGGCCAGCGGAATGCCGAGTGTGTTATAGCCGAACGCCCATCCGAGATTCTGGCGAATCTTGCGCATGGTCGCCTTCGCCAACTTCACGCTGCTCACGACGCTTTCCAGATCGCCTCGAAGCAGCGCTATATCTGCGGTTTCGATCGCCACGTCCGTGCCCGTGCCGATCGCGAAGCCCACATCCGCCGTCGCCAGCGCCGGAGCGTCGTTGATGCCGTCGCCGACCATGCCAACGACTTTCCCCTGCTGCTGCAGCTTCTTGACCTCATCGGCCTTCTGCTCGGGCAACACTTGTGCAAGCACCCGATCCGGCGCAAGCCCCACCTGCCTTGCGATGGCTTCCGCTGTCCGACGATTGTCTCCGGTGATCATGTACACATCGATCCCCATGCCCTGCAGATCCGCGATCGCCTGCGCCGAAGTCTCTCTTACCGTGTCCGCCACCGCAATGAGTCCGAGCAATCGACCGCCCCGCGCCACCCACATGGCGGTCTTTCCCTGCCCCTCGAATTTGGTCGCGTCCACCGACTCTTCGGAACGATCGACCCCTTCGCGATCCATGAGCGATCGATTCCCAATAACAACCTGGGCGCCGTCGATGTTCGCCTCGACACCGTAGCCGGGAATGGCCTTCAGGTCGTTCACGGAAGCCAAAGCGATCCCCTGCGCGCGGGCATGGTCAACGATCGCCGCTCCCAGCGGATGCTCGGAACTCGCCTCGACACTCGCCGCGATCTTCAGCAACTCCTCCTCCCGGACGCCGAAGGGCCGGACGTCCGTCACCATCGGTTTCCCCTGCGTGATCGTTCCGGTTTTGTCGAGAACGACGGTCGTAATCCGGTGCGCCTGCTGCAAGGCTTCGCCGCCTTTGATCAGGATGCCGAGTTCAGCGCCCTTTCCCGTTCCGACCATAAGCGCCGTCGGCGTGGCAAGCCCCAGGGAACACGGGCAGGCGATGACAAGCACCGCGACCGCGTAGATCAGAGCATGGGTGAAGCCCGCGATAAAGAACCAGGCCAGGAACGTCACCACTGCCACTCCGAGAACGATGGGCACGAAGATGCCGGAGACCTTGTCGGCCAACTGCTGAATCGGCGCTTTGGAACCCTGGGCCTCGTCCACCATCCGGATAATCTGGGCCAGAGCCGTGTCTTTTCCGACTTTCGTCGCGCGGAATCGAAACGCCCCCGTTTTGTTCATCGTCGCCGCGAACACCGCGCTGCCTTCACTCTTCGATACAGGTAAGCTCTCGCCCGTCAGCATCGACTCATCCACCGCCGGGCTGCCGCTTTGCACAACCCCGTCGACCGGCACGCTTTCGCCGGGGCGCACGAGAATCTCGTCGCCCTTGACCACCTGCTCGACAGGCACGTCGCTCTCTATTCCAT
>JAPNUJ010000016.1:0-6416 GCA_026627155.1 Bacillota bacterium
GCCAAACTCACTCGTCATCACGTAGACGGACACGTCCGCGAGCGTAGCGACGGCGGCGTCCCCCTGTCCGATGCCACTGGTCTCCAGCAGAATCAGATCAAACCCCGCCGCTTGCAGAACGGAAACCGCCTCGTCCACCGCGGCAGACAACTCCGAGCGCGATCCACGTGTGGCGAGTGACCGCATGTACACGCCTCGCTGGTAGATGGCGTTCATCCGGATGCGATCCCCCAGGAGGGCGCCACCCGTCTTCTGTCGGGACGGATCGACAGACAGGATGCCGATCGTGCAGTCGGGAAAATCGCGCAAGAAGCGACGCACTAATTCATCGGTCAGGGAACTCTTTCCAGCCCCTCCCGTGCCCGTGATCCCTACTACTGGCGCACGCCGCTCGCAAGCGCCTTGCAGACGCGCGCGAAGTGCACCGGCGACGTCCTCGCGACCCCCGACGTCCTCCACAACCCCTTCGGCGAGACTGATTAACTGGGCGATCGTGGTGCGGTCAGATGGACTAAGCGGTCGATCGGAGCGCAACCAGGCTTCGGCGTGGTCCAGCGGTGTCGTGCCGGTCGCGCGGCGCATCATGTCATCGATCATGCCCTGAAGTCCGAGTTCACGGCCATCATCGGGCGAATAGATGCGCGTCACACCGTAGTCGTGCAACGCGCGCAACTCATCCGCGACGATCACCCCGCCACCACCGCCAAACACGCGGATGTGACCGGCTCCGCGCTCGTGCAGCATGTCGACCATATAGCGGAAGAACTCCACATGCCCTCCTTGATACGAACTCACAGCGATCGCGTGGGCGTCTTCCTGGATCGCCGTTTCCACGATCGTTTCCACGGAACGGTTGTGGCCGAGGTGGATGACTTCCGCCCCGCTGCCTTGCAGCAGGCGGCGCATGATGTTGATGGAGGCATCGTGCCCGTCAAACAGGCTCGATGCGGTGACAAATCGCAAACGCTGTGTGGTCGGCGCCACCATAGTCACTTCCGTCATCAGCGATTCTCCCCTTTTATCCATGCGCTGGTATCCTCCACCGCACACAGTTCTCGCATGATCAGTGATGTTTGCGTTTCGATGAACTCATCCAGGGAGCAAATGCGACGCAGCGACCATCGTCGAAACGCCCACATCTGCCCCAACACCGTGATGTTATGCGCCATCAGGGAAACCAGGTTCGGCGCAAGCGAGAAGGACCCATCGACAATCCCGCGTTGCAATACGGCCGCAAAGCGTTCGGATATCTTTTCCTCTCGTAACAGCACGTGTGCCAGGTGCTGGTCTGGAAGTGACTGCGTCTCTTGATACATCAGCAGCACAGTGTCCTGGAGGGCATCGATCACCCGAAAAAACCCTTCCAGAAGCCGTGGCAGTTGCACGGCAGCCGTGACGCCTGGCGTTGCGACCTCGTTCAGGCGCGCTTCGATCTCGCTGTGGATCCCCTCACACACAAGATACAAAATGTCTTCTTTACATTGCACGTACTCGTACAATGTTCCGGTGCCAAATCCACTGGCCCGGGCGATCTCGCGCGTCGTCGTCTTGTGATATCCGTTCTCCAGAAAAAGCGCTGTCGCCGCACGCACGATCTGCTCGCGGCGGACGCTGATAAGCCCCGGATCTTTCACGGGTGTGACCACCGGTCCACTCATCTGGGTCCCCCGTTCTGGTCATCGTTCGTATCCGAGCGAGCGCTCAGTCGGTTTTATCATAGCATACATCGTCCCGCCGCGCGACGAATGACTGAGTGAAATGACGCCAAAAGGGCTCTGGACATCTGTCCAGAGCCTACCTGCCACTGCACGTTGCGCCCTCGGAGTCAAACGGATCCAGGCCTGGCCTGCAGCATGCAGAGCGTCATGCTGGTCACGCCAAGTATTGCTCCGCCTCAAGAACTCTCGCTGCGATGCGACGCTTCAGCACCACTGTGTTTTGCGGGGTCAGCTTGGACAACCTGCGGATGATGGACAAGCCGAGCTTGAGACCATCTCCTTCTTCAAGCACAGCGAGAACCTCGCGGGCCAACACCTCGACCTGCGGAAAGGTCTGTGCAACAAACAGTTTGACCATGTCACTCTGCAGTGCAGCATTGGGCGCTCCCGCCGCGGCCGACTTTTGCGCGCGCAACAACGCGCTCTCCATGGCGTACAAGGCAATCCCAATGTCCGCCAAATCCGCAAGGACCTCTTGCTCGCTCTCAATTTTTGGACCGTACTTTTGAACGGCCATGCCACCCGCGACCAGGAACAACTTTCGCGTCATCTCCACGGCATGTTCCTCGATGCCAAACGGTGCGGACTCGTCCGCGGGCTCGATCGGGCCTGTCACCTCATTTTGCACAGCGGCGGCGGCACCCAACAGATTGACCTCGCCTTTCATAGCCATCTTCAACAGCGTCCCCGGCACCAGCAGGCGGTTAATCTCGTTGGTCCCTTCAAAGATGCGGTTGATACGCGAATCGCGATACATCCGCTCGATCGCGTAGTCCTGGATAAAGCCAGCACCGCCGTGAATCTGAACGCCCTCATCCACGACGAAGTCGAGCATCTCCGACCCGAACACCTTGTTGATCGAACACTCGATAGCAAACTCCGCAATCGCCTTGGCGGCCGTCTGACCCGCTTGATCCCCGGACAGGTCAACCGCTCCCAGTGCTGCATCGATGGCACCTGTTGTGCGATAGGCGATCGTCTCGGCAACGAAGAGCCGCGTCTGCATGTCAGCGATCTTCCCTTGGATCAGTGGAAAATTGGCGATGGGTTGTTTGAACTGCTCCCGGGTCTTCGCGTAGCGGACGGCGGTTTGCAGGGCGGACTTCGAGCCTCCCACTGCGCCGATCGCCAATTTGTACCGTCCAATGTTCAGAATGTTAAACGCAATCACGTGGCCGCGGCCCTTCTCGCCGAGCAAGTTCTCGACCGGTACGTGGACATCCTCGAGGATCAGGGGGCGGGTCGAGGATGCCTTGATTCCCATCTTCTTCTCTTCCGGTCCTGTGGACACGCCTGGGTACTCTCGTTCGACGATAAAGGCGGAAAAGTGCTCTCCATCGATTTTTGCATAGACCACAAAGACGTCGGCAAATGCCGAGTTGGTGATGTACTGCTTCTGACCGTTCAGCACCCAGTGCTTCCCGTCAGCAGACAAGCGGGCTGTGGTTCGCGCTCCGAGCGCATCTGAGCCGGAGCCAGGTTCAGTCAACGCATAAGCCGCGAATTTTGCTCCGCTCGCCAGGTCCGGGAGGTACTTGCGTTTTTGCGCGTCTGTGCCAAAGAAAATGATCGGCAGAGTGCCAATCCCCACATGCGCCCCGTGCGAAAGGGCAAACGCTCCGGCCCGACTCATCGCCTCGCCAATGAGCGAGGAACTGACTTTGTCCATCTCCAGACCCTCATACGCCTCAGGGACATCGGCGGCCAGCAAGCCGAGTTGCCCTGCCTTTTTCAAGAGTTTCACCGTCAGATCCCAATCCTGGTGCTCCAGTTGGTCGACCACGGGGAGAACCTCACCCTCCACGAAATCCAGCGTGGTCTTGAAGATCATCTTGTGCTCATCTGTAAAGTCCTCGGGAGTAAAAATCGCCTCGGGTGTCGTCTTTGCAACAAAAAACGCCCCGCCGTGCTCTCTCGTCGTCATCGTTACCATCCCCTCTCGCTCACTCGTCACAGCAGTTCAAAGACCCCAGCCGCACCCATGCCGCCGCCGATACACATGGTCACCAATCCATAGCGGCCCCCGCGACGCCTGAGTTCCTCCAACAAATCCACTGTTTGCCGCGCCCCTGTGCATCCGAGCGGATGTCCCAAGGCAATGGCGCCGCCGTTCACGTTCACCTTGTCGATGTCCAGGCCAAGGCCGCGAATGACTTGCAAGGCCTGAGCGGCAAACGCTTCGTTTAGCTCAATCAGATCGATGTCAGCGAGCGTCAGTCCCGCTTGCCGCAACGCTTTTGGCACAGCCGCGATGGGCCCCACGCCCATGATCTCAGGATCCACCCCTGCGACGGCAAATGAGCGAAAGACGGCGAGCGGGGTCATCCCTTCCGTGGCCGCGCGTTCGGACGACATCAGAACCAGCATGGCGGCTCCATCGCTCGTCTGCGACGCATTGCCAGCCGTGACGCTCCCCCGAACGGAGAAGGCCGGCCGCAGTTTCGCGAGGGCCTCGAGGGAGGTCTCGCGCCGCACCCCTTCGTCTTCGGCAAAGATGCGCTTGACTTGCCGAGGTCGGCCGTCACCATCCACTTCGGTCAGCGACACTTCGAGCGGGACTGTTTGCGCGCGAAACCGCCCAGAGTCGATGGCGGCTGCGGCTCGTTGGTGACTCCGCAGGGCAAAGGCATCCTGATCTGCGCGAGACACGCCGAATCGGTTCGCCACTTCTTCCGCCGTATGTCCCATCCCGATGTAGGCCTGCGGATAGTGCTCCGCCAGATAGGGATTCGGCGAGATATTGTAGCCTCCCATAGGCAGGCGGCTCATGCTTTCCACGCCGCCGGCTACGGCGACCTCATAGCTCCCCGTCTGAATCCCTTGCGCGGCGAGTGCGATCGCCTGTAGCCCTGAACTGCAAAATCGATTCACGGTCTGACCGGACACGGTCGTGGGAAGTCCCGCACGCAGTGCGAGAATGCGCGCCAGATTGGTCCCTTGTTCCGCCTCTGGCGTGGCGCACCCCAGAATGACGTCATCAATCGCGCTCGGATCGAGCCCCGGCACCCTCCCGAGAGTCGCTTGCAGCACAGCCGCGCCAAAATCGTCTGGACGGGTCTCGCGCAGGGTTCCGCGCCCTGCTTTTCCCACTGCACTGCGCGCACCGGCAACAATCACAGCCTCTTTCATCAGCCATCCTCCTCACAGCGTGCACTCTAGTTGCGTAGTGGTTTGCCCGTCTTCAAGGTGTGTGCCATACGAGCCTGCGTTTTTCTTTCGCCGCATAGGGACAAGAACGCCTCGCGCTCGAGGTCCAGTAGATACTGTTCAGACACAACCGTCCCGGAGGCCACTTGGCCGCCGGTGAGCACCCGAATCACGGCCTTGACAACGACCTCGTCATGTTCGCTGATGTACCCACTCAGTCGCATGCCGTAGACGCCGATCTTCAGTAAACCCGCGCCGTTCTCGCCGACAACCGGGACGCCGCGAGGCTCTGCAGGGACAAAAGTGCGTGCCAGGTCAAGCACCTTTTGCTTGGCGTCAAAGAGCTGCACGTCCCGACTCACACTGATCCCGTCCTGCCGCCGTAGATAGCCGAGTGCCATCGCATCGCGCGCACTCGTCGACACCTTGGCCAGCGCGATCTGCTCAAACGCCTGTTGGACAAAGGGCATGGCTGGAATGTCCGTTCCATCCGGCTTCTTGGCCATCATCCGAAGCAACATCTCTTTGTTGCCGCCACCGCCAGGCAGCAGGCCGACGCCCGTCTCAACCAAGCCCATATACGTCTCCGCTGCGGCCTGAACCGATGTGGCAGGAAAACACAGCTCCGCGCCGCCGCCGAGCGTCAGTCCGTACGGTGCCGCGACGACCGGCCGCTTCATATACTTCAGGCGCATCGTGGCATTTTGAAACTGACGGACCGCCAACTCCACTTCGTCCCATTCCTCGTCTTGGGCCGCCATCAGCACCATCATCAGATTGGCACCTACGCAAAAATTCGGATCCGCCGAGGCGCCAATGACCAGACCCTCATAATTCCTCTCCACCTCGTCAGCCGCGCGCATCATCATCGCGACGACATCCGATCCAATCGCCTGTTTCGGCGAGTGAAAGTCGAGACAAAGCACGTTATCGCCGATATCGATCAGGCTCGCGCCTTTGTTTCCTGCGACGATCTTGGCCTGCGCCTTTTTCGATCGGAGGTTGATGTGCCGTTCATTGACAGGGATCTCCGCGAACGCGTGCCCCGCAAAATACACAGCCTTCGACGCCTCTGAACTCCCGTAAAATGAGCGTCCGATGCGAAGCATGTCGTCGACAAATGCCGGAATCGTCTCCCCTTCCGCGCGCATCCGCGCGACGGACGACGTGACACCGATCGCATCCCACGTCTCAAACGGGCCCATCTCCCAATTGAATCCCCACTTCATCGCCTGGTCAATCGAGACGATATCCGAGGCGATCACGCCGACTTGCTGTGCACTGTAAAGAAGAACGCGCTTCATGACCGCCCAGAGAAACCGCCCTGCTTCATCGTCGGCCAGCAGCATCGACTTGATCTTGTCTGACAGCTTCGGCAACTGCCGCGCGGCCTCAAAAGAAGCGGAGTGTAATCGCCGCCGCGGACGATAGTCCATCGTCTGCAGATCGAGCGCCAGAATCTCGGACCCTTCTGCGCCTTTGACCTTCTTGAAGAACCCCTGCCCCTTCTTGTCGCCGATCCACCCGCGTTCCACCATTTGCAAAAGATCG